>DFBO01000007.1:30679-32665 GCA_002366675.1 Flavobacteriaceae bacterium UBA3078 | reverse complement strand
ATGAATATCTATAGTGCTACTGGCGAAACAGAAAAATTTAATGCTTTAAAAGCCACAGTAGATTCTTTAAGTGAAGATTAAAATATTACAAACAAGATAAATTAGATATAAAAAAAGCTGCAATTTGCGGCTTTTTTTATATCACTTTTTTTATGACTCTTAATTTATGAGTATGTATGCTTTTTTCTTGGTTGTAAATTCCTGAATGGTCTAATCTGTCAATTCTAACTTTACCATGCGCATGAATAATGTAATTATCTTTCATAATGATGCCAACATGAACAATTCCTCCTTCATCATTATCAAAAAAGGCTAAATCGCCAGGTTCACTTTCTTCAATAAAACTTAAAGGTTCTCCTTGTGTTGCTTGTTGAGAAGCATCTCTTAGAAGCTTATAACCATTAAGTTTATAAACCATTTGTGTAAAACCAGAACAGTCGACACCAAAAGGCGTTTTTCCTCCCCATAGGTATGGCGCATTTAAGTATAAAAATGCCGAAGTAATAATATTAGATTTAGGCTTTTGCTCATTAATAGTAGGACCATCATATCTATGGTTTAATATAGATAAACCATTTAAGGTCGCTCCTAAAGGAATGGTGTATAGTTGTTTATTTGTGTCTTCAATAAATTCAACTAAATCTGTTGAAAGAATAGGTGTTTCGTGATGGATTGTTTTGTATTGTTCTTCAGAAATATCTAGATATTGTTTGTTGTCTACCCAGCCTTCATATTTATCGAAACCCAATCGGATTCTGCTCCAAGACTTACGTTGTTCAAGGACTTTAAAATACTCACCATACAACACTTGCGAAACTAACTCGCTAGTATCAGTTGGTTCAAATCTTAAAGGAACAATGCTTAAATTACAAATTCCGTATTGCATTAATAATAAATATCAGGTTAGTATCTTTCAATCACAACAGATGAAGCTCCACCACCACCATTACAAATGGCAGCTGCACCAATTTTCGCATTGTTTTGTTCTAAAACATTTAATAAAGTAATTAAAATTCTAACACCAGAACAACCTAGTGGATGACCTAAAGAAACGGCACCACCATTTACATTTACATTACTATCGTCAAGGCCTAAGATTTTCATATTTGCTAAACCTACTATTGAGAAAGCTTCGTTGAATTCAAAATATTCTACATCGTTTATAGCAATGCCAGCCCTATCTAAAGCTTTAGGTAGCGCTTTAGCAGGAGCAGTTGTAAACCATTCTGGTTCGTGTGCTGCATCAGCATAACCTTTAATAGTTGCTAACGGTTTAAGGCCTAATTCTATCGCTTTTTCTTTGCTCATTAATACCATTGCACCAGCTCCATCATTAATAGTTGAAGCATTTGCAGCAGTAACGGTTCCTTCTTTTGTGAAAGCTGGACGTAAGGCTGGTATTTTTTCTATTTTAACGTTTGAAAATTCTTCGTCTTTTGAAACTATTATAGCATCACCACGACGTTGAGGCACTTCTACTGGAACTACTTCATTATCAAATTTACCAGCTTCCCAAGCTGCAGCTGAACGTTTATAAGATTGTATAGCAAAAGCATCTTGGTCTTCACGAGAAAACTTATATTCTGTTGCACAAGCATCAGCACAAACACCCATCGCATTATTATCGTAAGCATCAACTAAGCCATCTTTTTGCATGCCATCTTGTAAGGTTGCTGGTCCAAATTTAGTGCCAGTTCTTGCATGAAAATAATGAGGAATTAAACTCATATTTTCCATACCACCAGCAACAATAATATCAGCATCTCCTAAAGCAATTGCTTGAGCAGCTTGCATAACAGTTTTCATACCAGAAGCACAAACTTTATTAACCGTAGAACAAGGAACCGTATTTGGAATGCCTGCATAGATAGCTGCTTGTCTTGCTGGAGCTTGTCCAGTTCCAGCCTGAACTACATTTCCCATAATAACTTCTTGGACTAAATTTGGGTCTAAGTTTATTTTATCTAAAGCACCTTTAATAGCTAT
>DFBO01000007.1:3068-30646 GCA_002366675.1 Flavobacteriaceae bacterium UBA3078 | reverse complement strand
ACTTCTTTACTCATTTTCTGTGGGTTTAACTTTTAATGATGCAAAATTAATCATTTTTTAATAAAATTTAGAATGTTTCACTTATTATAAGTCACTCTTTTCGCTGTTATTTTTATTACATTTGAATACTTGAACCTAAACAATGAAAGACTTTATTAATTTCCTTTATAGAAATCATTCACTTGCTTATAAACTGATACTTTTTATAAGTACCACGTTTTTAATTGTTTATTTGTTTCCTAAAAGTGGCAAGTTTAAATACAATTTCGAAAAGGGTAAACCATGGCAATCTGAAAATTTATATGCTCCATTTGATTTTGCAATAAAGAAAGCAGAGGGTGAAATTCAATCAGAAAAAAACGAAATAAAAGAAAATGCAACACTTTATTTTAATTTAGATTCCAGTGTTAAAGAGATTGTTGTTGAAGATTATAAGAATGAATTTAAATTAGAATTGCCTGATACTATAGTAAATAAGGACAAAGAAAAGTTATTTGATTTGGGTTTAGACTTATTAAACTACATGTATAGCTTTGGGGTTCTAAGTGAAGATTATGATTTTTCAAAAGATAAAAAAGTTGTTATACTTGAAGGAAGAACAGAAAGACAGACTATAAATTTTTCAGATTTAGTTGCGCAAGGTGATATTAAAAATACTATTAATAATCTATTAGTTAAGGAAAGCCTTATACAGTATATAACGCCTTATACATCATTATTTTTTGAAATAATTGAGCCAAATATAAGATATGATAAAGCTTTTACTGAAAAAGCACTTCAAAGTGATTTAGAGAAAGTTGCATTTACAAGAGGAAGCGTAGAACGAGAAACCTTAATAATTTCAAAAGGTGAAGTTGTTGAAGGAAATAAATATCAAGTTTTAAAATCTCTGGAGTCTGAATATGAGTCTCAAGTTTGGACAAAATCGAATTATAATTGGATTTTATTTGCATATACCTTATTAGTTTCATTAGCCCTTTTGATGCTATTGTTGTTTTTAAAAAAATATAGAATGGCGATTTTTGAAAACAATACAAAAGTGACATTTATATTTTTTAATGTATTCTTAATGGTATTAATAACAACCTTAGTTGTTAATTATAATTCTCAATACATTTATGTGGTGCCAATTTGTATTTTGCCACTAGTTCTTAAAGCGTTTTTTGATGCAAGATTAGGTCTATTTGCACATGTAATTACAGTACTTTTATTAGGTTCTATAGTTTCAAACAGCTACGAGTATATGTTTCTTCAGATTATTGCAGGAATTGTAACTATTTTAACGGTTTCTGAACTTTATAAACGTGCTAATCTGTTTATTTCTGTAGGCCAAATAACCCTTATTTATATTATAGCCTATTTTGCCTTTTTTGTAATACATGAAGGGAGTATAGAAACTTTAAAGTTAGAGACTTTTGGTTGGTTTGTTCTTTGTGGCTTAGCAACTCTTTTTGTTCAACCTTTAATTTATGCTTATGAAAAGCTATTTGGATTAGTTTCAGATGTGTCGCTTTTAGAGTTGTCTGATACCAATACAAAATTATTAAAAGAGTTATCTAATAAAGCTCCAGGGACATTTCATCACTCATTAAATGTTGCAAATTTAGCTGAAGCTTCTGCAAATGAAATTGGAGCAAATGCGATGTTAGTTAGAGTAGGGGCTTTGTATCATGATATTGGGAAAATGAGTAATCCTACATATTTTACCGAGAATCAATCTACAGGTATCAATCCACATGATGAATTGTCTTCAAAAGAAAGTGCTAAAATTATAATAGATCATGTTATTAATGGAATAGAAATAGCAAAAAAACATAATCTTCCAGATAGAGTGATAGATTTTATTAGAACACATCACGGAACAAGTCTAGTTTATTATTTCTACAAAAAAGAGAAAGAATTTGATAAATCAATTGACAAGAAACTATTTACTTATCCTGGCCCCAAACCTTTTAGTAAAGAAACTGCAATTTTAATGATGTGTGATAGTGTTGAGGCAGCCTCTAAAAGTCTAAAAGAACCAACATCAATTAAAATTGATGCCTTTGTTGAGAATATAATTAATAAGCAAATGAGTGAAGATCAGTTTTTAAATGCAAATATTACTTTTAAAGAAATTCAATCTATAAAAAAAGTACTAAAGCACAAGCTTGCAAACATTTATCATTTGCGAATTGAATATCCAGAATAAATATTAAAAAAACTAAAAAAAATAGTTGCGTTCTTAAAGATGATACACTACATTTGCATCCGCAATTTTATTGCAAAAGTTCATTTAAATTAACGGAGAGGTGCCTGAGTGGCCGAAAGGAGCGGTTTGCTAAATCGTCGTAGGTGGAAACACTTACCCAGGGTTCGAATCCCTGTCTCTCCGCAAAAATTTCTTTGCTAAATTTAGATAGCCAATTCGGGGTGTAGCGTAGCCCGGTTATCGCGCCACGTTTGGGACGTGGAGGCCGCAGGTTCGAATCCTGCCACCCCGACAATTTTTTAGAGTTACGGGCTCGTAGCTCAGCTGGATAGAGCACCTCCCTTCTAAGGAGGCGGTCATAGGTTCGAATCCTATCGGGCTCACAAAAAGCTTCACTAGTAATAGTGAGGCTTTTTTGTTTAAATTTGTTCAAGAATAATTAAAATTAATGGTGTTTCATTATGGCAAAAACTGGTCGTGAAAAAAACACGAAAAACAAATCCAAGCATTCCAAATTGGTTAATAGGAAAAAGAATAAGATTAAAAAAGAAAAGGAAAATCGTAAAGAACGTTTAAAGGAAATTATTAGTAGAGTTAATAAAAATGTAGCAAATGATTAATTTAATTGCTAAATAATTTTTGAGCTTTAATATAAGTGATTTCTTCAAAATTATTAATTACAAGATTAGCTTTACTATAATCCTGGTTTTTTGAGTGAATACTTTTATAACCAACACAAAATATCTCTGCAGCATTTGCAGCTTTTATACCATTTGTAGAATCTTCTATTACAAGACAATGTTTTTTGTTGTATCCACTAATTTTAGCTGCTTTTAAAAATATTTCTGGATGTGGTTTTGATTCTTTTAAATCTGCTCCACTTAATTTTGCAATAAAATATTTATCTAAATCAAATCTGGTAAAGACACTGTTAATTGTCCCCATAGACGCTGATGAAGCTAAAACAAGGGTTAAGCCATTTTCATAATATTCTTTAATAAGATTTAGAACACCATCTAAAAGCTGAAGACTAGGGTCGTTTTTAAATAGATCTTTAAAAATGTTTCGTTTTACTTGAACTAAATCTTCAGGGTTGTTTGAAAGTTTAAAATGATGACATATACTTTTGCAAACATTAATAGTAGACTGACCAGTAAATGTTTGATAATGAGCCTCACTTACTTCTATATTTAAAGTGTCGAACATGCCAAAGTATGCTTTATGGTGTAGAGGTTCTGTGTCTACAATAACACCATCCATGTCAAATAATATAGCTTTTAGCATTAGTTGTTTTTTTTTGTAAAGATATATAAGCTTTTTATAAATGGAGGATAATCTTTATTTAAAGAAAATGATTATTCATGATAGTTTACTACAGATGATTAATATTTTTTGATTTTCCAAATTTATTGTTGCAAAAATGTATGTATTACCACCATCTTTTATTTTAAATTTTTTACGAATTTTTTCAACAGAGTCAGGAAAATTTCTTGTTGTAATATTTGCCTTAGCAATACCTTTTTCTTTAACCTCTTTTTTGTTGTAAGATATTATATCATCAACTTTAAATATTCGACCGGGAAATTCAATTAAAGCGTTTGAAGTATATAAATGAGAATTCTTATGAAGTTTATATACTTTTAATTTTTCTGAAACAGTTTCAAAGCCACCAGACTTTAATATTGAAGAATTTGGCTCGTAAAGGTAGGTTAGAGGTAAGTTGAATTTTGCTTCAGCAGAATTTTCTTCATTAAATTTAAAACTGAAATATTCAATATTATCACTTTTGATATTAAGGGTTTCAATATGGATGTTATTTTCAATATTGCTTTTCTCTAACACCCAAAGCAATTCTTTTACTTCATTTTTAACAGCTATAATATGTATGGCTTTAACATGATTCAGCTCAGAGATACCAACAGATAAGTCTAATAATGGTGATGTTTTAATTAGAATGTTACTGGATCTCTCAAATAAAAGGTCTAGATGCTGTGGTATATTTGGAAGACAATCATTTAAAAAAAACACTTTTCCTTTACTTTCGTGTCTTCTTGATGGATCTGCATAAATCCAATCGAATTTAGAATGATTGTTTTCTAGATATTGAATACCATCACTAACTATAGGCTGAATATTTATAGTTTTTAATTGCTGTAAATTATGTTTTACAATCTTAGATAGTTTTGGGTTTATTTCGCAATGAATAACAGTTTTAAACTGCTTTGAAAAATAATATGAATCTATACCAAACCCACCAGTTAAATCTACGATAGATTCACCTCTAATGATTTTTGCTTTATAGACAGCAGTTGTTTCTGAAGAAGTTTGCTCAATATTAAGCTTGTTAGGATAATAGATATTAGGTGTTTGAAACCAAGTTGGGAGTTTCTTTTGGCAACGTTTTTTAGCTTCAATTTGTTCTATAAGTTCTCTTATATCTACAACTAAGTTATTGTTTTTTTTAAGGAGTAGAGTGGTCGTGTCAGAATTAAGATTGTCATTTATAAAGTATTGATTTTTAGTATTTAAAATTAGCTTATTCAAAGTAAACTATAAACCTTTAGTAAGTTGTTGAACCACTTTGTTATTAGATAAAAATTCTTTTAGAATAACTTTAATGGCTGTATATGTTGGTACAGCTATTATCATACCAACAATACCAAATAAAATACCAGCAATAATGATAACTAAAAAAATTTCTAAAGGATGAGACTTGACACTTTTAGAGAATATAATTGGCTGACTAAAAAAGTTGTCTATTAGTTGTCCAATACCAATTACAATAAGAACATATAACGTAGTTGGCAGTAAAACTTCGCTAAAACTTTGCCCTAAATTACTAGTCATGGTTAATATTATCATTAGTGCACCACCAATTAATGGTCCTACATATGGGATTAGGTTTAATAAAGCGCACAGAAATGCAATAACTACGGCATTCTCAACGCCAATTAATAGTAACCCTATCATGTAAATGATAAATAAAATTGATATTTGGAAGATTAAACCAACAAAATAGCGAGATAATAAATCTTTGATTTTTAAAAAAGACTTTTTTGAACGTTCTTCTTTATTATCAGGAATAAACGCCATAATACTACTTTCAAAAAGCTGACTATCTTTTAAGAAGAAAAATGAAATAAATAATACCGAAAACAACCCAATACTAAAGCTTCCAAATCCACCAATCATAGTATTTAAAAAATCAGGAATCATTGCGTAGTTAATTTTTGAAAGAAAATGCGATTCTTTTATTGATTCCTTTACGTTTTCAGTTTCAATATTGAAGTATGAAGTTGCTTCCCGATAAATATTTTCAAAATTAATTTTTAGGGAATCTATATCTAATAAAGATAGATTCTGACTTTGCTTAACAATTAATGGGATAAATAGTCCAACCAAACCTATAAGCAAACTTATTAAAAGCACCATGGTTACAACAACTGCTATAGCATTTTTAAATTTTAGTTTGTCTCTAAGAAATAGTACAATTGGTCTTCCAATTAGTGATATTACAGCAGCAATAACTATGTAAACAATAACAGATTGAATCTTATAAAGGAAGAATAGCAACAAAAAGATGCCAATTATGATTCCTAAAGCTCTTAAAATTCCTTTTGATATATTATTTGAATTCATTTAGTAAAGATACATATTGAAGTTGAAAAGTGTAAAAAACAAAGAATTAAAATTTATAGAGTTTGTTTAGTAATCTCATAAATTGCAATAGTTGTTGCTTGAACAACATTCATGCTACTATTTTGTCCAAACATCTCAATATGAATGATGGCATCAGAATTTTTTAGAGCAGTTTCTGAAACACCAAAATTTTCGTCTCCAATTATTAATGCAATTTTATGCTCTTTTAAAAATTTAAATGTATTTATTGGTTGGCTATTTGAGGTTATTTCTAAAGAAACTATTGTATAATTTTCGACTTTTAATTGGTTGATAGTTTCTATAATGGATTCTTTTTCTTCAAAATGAACCAATTTTTCAGTTGCTCGAGAGGTTTTAGTCATCTTTCTCCCTAAAGGAATTTTGGAGCCACAGAAAATAATTTTTTCTATTCCAAAAGCATCAGCTGTTCTAAATAAACTGCCAATGTTTGGTGCATTTGTAATATTGTCGCAGACTAATATAATAGGAAATGATTGCTTTGAGAAATGGGTGTTGTAGTGTGTTAGTTGTTTCACAAATAATTAGTTTTCAAAAGCATATTTTATTATGTTTGCTCCCATTTTTAATGCCTTTGCTCTAACATCTGGAGGATCATTATGTACTATTTCGTCTTCCCAACCATCTCCTAAATCACTTTCAACTGTAAAGAGTAAGACTAATCTATTTTCAAAAAAGACCCCAAATGCTTGAGGGCGTTTACCATCGTGTTCATGAATTTTTGGAAGACCTTTAGGGAAATTATATGGTACATTAAAAATAGGATGATTTGCCGGAATCTCAACTAATTCTGTCTCGGGAAATACTTTTTTTAACTCTTCGGTTATATAGGGTTGCATTCCATAATTATCGTCTATATGAAGAAAACCACCTGAAATTAAATAGTTCCTTAAATTTTCAACATCTTCCTCGCTAAAAAAAACATTACCATGACCTGTCATGTGGATAAAAGGATATTGAAAAATTTCAATACTTCCTGTTTCAACAGTTTGAGGTTTATTGCTAATTTTTGTGTTAATATTGTTATTACAAAAGTCTATTAAATTTGGAAGAGCAGTAGGATTACCATACCAATCTCCACCACCTTTATACTTTAAAACGGCTATCTCTTGGGAGGAAATAAATGAAGATAAGAGACAGAAGATTATAGAGAAAAGACTTGTTTTAGTTATGTTTTTCATAAAACTATTGAAGTTGTAACATTCTATTTTAAAGTTCATTTACAAAAGCTACAGTATGGCAAGCTACAATAGCTGCAGTTTCTGTTCGTAACCTCGTTTTACCCAAAGTTACAGGAATAAAATCAGTATTAATTGCCATTTCGATTTCTTTAACACTAAAATCTCCTTCAGGACCTATTAAAATAATAATATCTTGATTCTGCTTGAGTTCGTTTTTTAAAGATTTTTTTTCGGTTTCTTCGCAATGGGCAATAAATTTTTGTCTTGTAAATGTGTTGCCAATAAATTCTTTAAAAGATATGGCATTGTTTAGAGTAGGCTTAAAGCATGAAAGAGATTGTTTCATGGCTGAGAGCAATATTTTTTCATAACGATCTGTTTTAATTACTTTTCGTTCGCTATTATCGCAAATAATAGGAGTAATGGTGTTGACACCTATTTCTGTTGCTTTTTCAAGAAACCATTCGTACCTATCGTTCATTTTTGTTGGAGCAACAGCAAGATGTACTTTGTAATTTCTTTTAGCTTGTTCTTTCTTGGTAATTATAGTTGCAACACAATTTTTTATGTCTGCCACAGAAATTTTTGCAGTAAATAACCAACCAGATCCATTGGTTATATGTAGAATATCTCCTTCGGTTTTTCGTAAAACTTTTATAATATGCTTGCTTTCTTCCTTTGGAAAAATAATTTGGCTTGCTTCTTCTGTAATATCTGGATTATAAAATAACTGCATTAATCTTTACGTTCAACTATTTTAAGCGCTTTAATTTCTTTAATCTCTTTTGGTAGATAGCTTTTAAGGATGATGTAATACAAGCTTTTTTCAGTATCATCATAAGAAATAATACTATTCAAGTCATGAGATTCGTCAGTAATTGCTATTTCTAGTAAAATGTCTTTTTCTCCTTTTATAAACCATCCAGTATCACCTCCGCGAGTAGCATTTTTTGCTACAGAATATTTTTTAGCTAAAAAATCAAAGGGATAACCATTATTATATTCGGTAGTAATTTTATTTCTTAAAGAAACAGCCTTGTCTGCACCATTTTTTTTGCTTTCCAGCAGAATATAACTAGCTCTATAATGCATGATGTTTTCTTTCTCAACAACTTTATAAGTAGTTTTTTCTACTTCATTTTCAATCGTTTTTTTTCCTCCAACAGGTAATTTGAGCAAGTCTGCAGCTAAATTTGTTTTATGCTTTTCTTCATTAAATGTAATGAGTTTATTTCCTCTTGATTTATGAGATTTTAAATATTCTTCAGCTTTTAAAATGTCAGTTACAGA
Source organism: Flavobacteriaceae bacterium UBA3078 (assembly GCA_002366675.1). GTDB lineage: Bacteria > Bacteroidota > Bacteroidia > Flavobacteriales > Flavobacteriaceae > Xanthomarina. Next base: position 22,306 of record DFBO01000007.1, on the reverse strand, counting down.
ATCTAATGAGATAGTTGCAGATTCTTGAGCGGATAATATAATTGGAAATAATAGGAAAACAAGTAGAAGTCTTTTCATAGTACTAAATATAGTGGCTTTTGTTGAGACAAAAAAAACAAAATTATTGGTTTAAAAAAACAACTTCTTGAAAGGTTATTAACAGAGTTTTTATCATTTAGATTTTTAATCTAGCTGAAGCTGTGACATTTTGATCAGAAAAATTGCTTTCTAAATATTTTAAATAGCCAACAATAGCAATCATTGCTGCGTTGTCTGTGGTAAATTCGAATTTAGGCAAATAGGTTGTCCAGCCAAATTTTGTTTCACCAGTTTTTAATGCTTGTCTGATTCCTGAATTTGCTGAAACACCTCCACCAATAGCAATATGCTTTATTCCAGTCTGATTTGAAGCTAATTTTATTTTATCTATTAAAATTCCTATAATGGTATATTGAATTGAAGCACAAATGTCATTTATATTTTCATTTATAAAATTTGGATTTGTTTTGGATTCTCTTTGTATAAAATAAAGAATGGCAGTTTTTAAGCCTGAAAAGCTAAAGTTTAAACCATTAACTTTGGGTTTAGTAAATTTAAAAGCCTTTGGATTTCCTAATTGTGCACGCTTGTCAATTTCAGGACCAGCTGGATAACCTAAACCTAATATTTTACCACTTTTGTCGTATGCTTCTCCAACAGCATCATCAATAGTTTCTCCTATGATTTCCATTTCGAAATAATTAGAAACTTTAACTATCTGAGTATGTCCACCTGAAATAGTCATAGCTAGAAACGGAAAAGGTGGTTTTTTAAATCCCTCTTCATTTATAAAATGTGCAAGAATATGAGCCTGCATATGATTGACATCTATTAATGGAATATCTAAGCCCAATGCTAAAGATTTTGCAAAAGACGTACCTACAAGTAATGAACCCATTAAACCTGGACCTCTAGTAAAAGCAATAGCATGAAGTTGTTCTTTATCAATGTTTGCTTTTTTAATAGCCTGATTTACAACAGGCACAATGTTCTGCTGATGTGCTCTAGAGGCTAATTCTGGTACGACTCCTCCATATTCTTCATGAATTTTTTGGCTTGCAATTACATTGCTTAAAATGGTTCCATTATGGATTACCGAAGCAGCTGTATCATCGCATGAAGACTCAATTCCAAGAATGTAAATATTTTCTGTAGGCATTAGTGAGAATTAGGCATAATAATTGTTAATTTTGGTTTCAAAGTTATAATTTTAAAACGTATCAAAAAATTTTTAAAAATACTATATAAACTAGTAGCAATTATATTACTGCTTTTCATCATTTTGATGCTATTATTATCTATTCCATCTATTCAAACTTATCTTGGAAAAAAAGTAACTACCAAGATAAATGAAGATTTTAAGACTAATATTAATATTGGTAAAATAGGATTGCAATTTAATGGAGATGTAGAGTTAAAAGAAATCCTAATTAGAGATTACAAAAAGGACACCTTAATAAGTGTCGTAGAATTAAATACATCTATTTTAAATTTTAGGAACGTAATCAATTCAAAATTAGTTTTTGGGGATATTGATTTAGAAGGATTAATCTTTAATTTAAAAACGTATAAGGGTGAAACAGAAACAAATTTAGACATTTTTGTAGCTAAATTTGATGAAGATAACCCTTCAGATAAAAAGAGTGGTTTTTTACTTTCTTCAAGCGATGTTACTATAAATGGAGGGATCTTTAGGCTTATTGACGAAAATAAAGAAACTCCCAAAATATTAGAGTTCACTAACATTTTTACAAATACCACTAATTTTTTAATTAATGGAAGTGATGTAAGTACGCGTATAAATACCTTATCTTTTTTGGATAGTCGTGGATTAGAAGTGAAAAATCTAATAAGTAATTTCTCTTATACACCAAGTAATATCCTGCTTGAAAATTTAAGTATAAAAACACTTAATTCTTCTTTAGAAGGTGAGGTTAAATTTTTCTTTAATAGAGAAGAGCTACAGGACTTTACTAATAAGGTTCGTGTAGATGCAACCTTTACTGGCTCAGACATTGCTTTAAACGAGTTAAATACGTTTTACAACGAATTTGGTGTTAATCAAAGGGCTAAATTAAGTGCAAAATTAGATGGAACGCTAAACGATTTAGTAGTAACGGATTTAAAATTATTCACAAGTTCTAGAAGTGAAATATATGGAGATATAAATTTTAAAAATTTATTTAACATTGAAGATAATAACTTCTACATGAAAGGAGATTTTCATAAGTTGTCTTCAAATTATAGAGATTTAAAGGCTTTATTGCCAAATGTACTTGGAGAATCAATTCCTTCTTCATTCGATAAACTTGGAAGTTTTACTGTTGTTGGTCAGACAGAAATTACAACTACAACTATTTTGGCTAGTTTGGCTATAAATACGCAATTAGGGTTTATAGATTCGAACTTAAGCATGCAAAGGATAAACGATATTGATAATGCATCTTATTCTGGTAATGTTGTTTTTAAAGATTTTGATATAGGTAAATTTATTAATGATGAAACACTAGGTATAACATCCTTTAATCTGGATGTTGATGGTTCAGGTTTTACTAAAGAGAATATCAATACGAACTTAAGTGGCGATATTTTTTCAATTAGTTACAATAATTACGAATATGAAAATATTTCAGTTTCTGGTAATTTAAAGAATAAAATATTTAATGGAAATTTAGTTTCTAATGATGATAACTTCAAACTTGAATTTGACGGTTTGGCAAATTTTTCAGAAGAAATTAATACGTTCGATTTTGTTGCAAATGTCACTTATGCAAATCTAAATGCTATTAATATTGTTAAAAAGGATGAAATTTCAATCTTTAAAGGAAAGGTTGAGATGAAAATGGAAGGAACTACTATTGATGATGCAATTGGTAGTATTCAATTCAATGAAACATATTATAAGAATCAAAATGATGAATACTTTTTTGATGACTTTGCTATAACATCTGCCATTGTTGGTAAAGAAAGGCTTATAGAAGTAAATTCACCAGATATAGTAGAAGGTAAATTAAGTGGTGTATTCTTGTTTAAAGATATTGGCTTATTATTTGAAAATGCTTTAGGAAGTATCTATACCAATTACAAGCCTCACAAAGTTAAATTGAATCAATACATTGATTTTAATTTTAAAATTTATAATAAAATTGTTGAAGTTTTTATTCCTGACTTAAAACTAGGGAAAAACACTTATGTAAGGGGTAGAGTTGAAAGTGATGAAGAAGAATTTAAACTAACTTTTAAGTCTCCAGAAATTAAACTTTTTGATCATTTTGCTGAACAAATAGAACTCCAACTAGATAATAAAAATCCATTATTTAATGCTTATATAGAGATAGATAGTATAAATACAAAATACTATAATGTCTCTAAATTTAATTTAATTAATAAAACATTAAACGATACTCTTTTTGTGAGAACAGAATTTCAAGGAGGTAGTAATAACAAAGACATATATAATATAAACTTTTACCATACCATCAATCCTGAGAATAAATCTGTAATTGGCTTTAAAGAATCAGATGTTACTTTTAAAGAAAACACTTGGACAATAAATAAAGTTAGAGACAATTTAAATAAAATCGAGTTTGATAGTAAATTTATAAATTTCAACATAGATCAAATAATGATGAGTCATAATCGAGAAGAGATAACCTTATCAGGTGTCATTAAAGATTCGACTTATAAGGATTTAAATTTAAAATTTACAGATGTAGATTTAGCTAAAATTACGCCAACAGTTGAAGGCTTAGATCTGCAAGGGAATGTTAATGGTAAACTAGATTTATTACAACAAAATGGAAATTATTTACCAAATTCAACAGTTACCATAGATAACTTTATTGTTAATGAATTAGCATTAGGGTCTTTTGATGCAAAAATTATTGGTAATGAAAACTTAACAAATTATAATGTTAATGTAAAAATAAAAGATGATGTCTCTCAATCTTTTGCAGCCTATGGAGATGTTTATGTAGATGGAGATGCTTCAACAATAGATGTTGGTTTGAAATTTAATGAATTTAGCCTTAAGCTATTAAATCCTTTTTTAGTTGATGTTTTAGAAAATATTAGAGGTAATGTATCTGGACTGGCAAGAATTTCTGGAAATCTAACACTGCCAGAAGTAAATGGAAATCTAAAACTAAATAATGCAGGTCTAGCAATACCATATCTAAATGTAGATTATAATTTTTCTGAATACTCAGATGTTAGCTTAACTAATCAAAGTTTTATTTTTGATAACATTAAATTAACTGATAGTAAATTCAATACAAAAGGAGTTTTAAACGGAACTATTAGTCATACTAATTTTTCTAAATGGAAATTAGATTTAGGAGTAGAAACATCAAATTTAGTTGTTTTAGATACAGATGGAGTAGTAGATGATGAAGACGAAGATGAAGTGTTATATTATGGAACGGCGTTTATAGATGGTTCAGCAAGTATTAATGGCCCAACAGAAGAACTTGTAGTAAATGTAATTGCTAAAACCAATCCAGGTACTACATTCGTAATTCCTTTAAGTGATATGGAGTCTTTTGGAGACAATTCATTTATACATTTTCTTACGCCAGAAGAAAAAGCAGCAAAACTTAAAGGAGAAGAAATTTCAGTAAAAGAAGTTAAAGGTTTAGAGTTAGATTTCGATTTAGATATTACTCAAGATGCAGAAATAGAAATTGTAATTGATAAAGAGTCTGGTAGTACGATTCGAGGAAAGGGAGAAGGTGGATTATTAATAGAAATTAACACCAATGGTAAGTTTAGAATGTATGGTGACTTTGTTGTTTTTGAAGGAATATACAATTTTAAATATGCGGGAATTGTAGAGAAAAAATTCATTGTACAAGAAGGAAGCATTGGTTGGGATGGAGAGCCTTATGATGCCAGAATAAATATTATAGCTCTATATAAAACTCAAGCAAATCCATCTCCATTGTTGGACAATCCAATTAACCGAAGTATTCCTGTGTATGTTGAGACAATTCTAACTGGACAATTAGAAAAGCCAGAAATAGATTTCGAATTTATTTTTCCAAACTTAAGTTCAACAGTTAAATCTGAAATTCAATATAGGCTGAGTTCAAAAGAAGACAAAGATAATCAAGCCCTATATTTATTGACTACAGGTTCTTTTTCAAACAGACTTAATGATGTTAATTTTTCAGGAACTATTACAGAAAGACTTAACGGTATTATTAATGGTATGTTCTCTAACGAAAGTAATAAGGTAAATATAGGATTGAATTATGAAGCTGGCGAAAATAATCCAGATTACCAAACAGATGACCGTCTTGGTGTGACCTTACAAACAAACATCTCTGAAAGAGTAATGATTAATGGGAAAGTTGGTGTTCCTGTAGGTGGTGTTAGTGAATCTGTAGTGGCTGGAGATGTGCAAATAGATTTTTTACTTAATGAAGAAGGTACATTAACAGCTAAGGTTTTTAATAGAGAAAATAGTATTAGAAATTTTGGTGAAGAAATAGGTTATACACAAGGAGTAGGTATTTCTTATACTGTAGATTTTGACACATTTAAAGAGTTGATTAATAAAATATTCAAAGGAAAAGTTAAAACGACTGAAGAAGCAGAAAGAGAAAATAAGGAAAAAGATGAAGAAGATATGTTGCCTTCATATGTAGGATTTAAAGAAAAAGAAGATAAAAAAAATAAAAATTAAGGTCTTTTTTGACTTAATTTTTAAGAAATTTTTAGTTTTTTATTAACGAAAACGTTTGAGTTTTAATCAGTCTAATAAATTAATCTTAATAGCTTGCCTTATATCATATTTCTTTACTAGCTTTACTTAAATATTAGGAATTTGTATGAAAAAAATCATTAAAAAAATTGGTGTATTGACATCTGGTGGAGATGCTCCAGGTATGAATGCAGCTATTAGATCTGTTGTTAGAACTTGTGCATTTCATCAAATAGATTGTGTAGGTATTTATCGTGGATTTGAAGGTATGATTGAAGGAGATTTTAAAAACATGGATGCACGTAGTGTAAAAGGGATTATCAATAAAGGAGGCACAGTCTTAAAATCAGCACGTTCAAAAGAGTTTAGGACTAAAGAAGGTAGACATCAAGCATATAAAAAATTAAAAGAAGCAAATATAGACGCAATTGTAACTATTGGTGGTGATGGTACTTTTACTGGAGCCATGGTTTTTAATCAGGAATATAATTTTCCAGTTATTGGAATTCCTGGAACCATAGATAACGATATATATGGTAGTTCTTACACTTTAGGTTATGATACAGCTCTAAATACTGTTGTAGAGTGTATAGATAAAATTAGAGATACTGCAAGTTCACATAACAGACTGTTTTTTGTTGAAGTTATGGGACGAGATGTTGGGCACATAGCTTTAAATGCAGGTGTTGGAGCAGGAGCTGAAGAAATATTAATTCCTGAAGAAAACTTAGGTCTAGACAGACTATTAGAATCCCTAAGAAGAAGTAAACAATCAGGAAAATCGTCTAGTATTGTAGTTGTTGCTGAAGGTGATAAAATTGGAAAAAATGTTTTTGAACTTAAAGACTACGTTGAATCTAATATGACAGAATATGAGGTTAGAGTTTCAGTACTTGGTCATATGCAACGAGGTGGTTCTCCTTCATGTTTCGATCGTGTATTAGCTAGTAGGATGGGAGTTAAAGCAGTTGAATCTTTACTGGAAGGGAAAACCAATTTTATGGTTGGATTACTTAACGATAAAATGGTGTTAACACCTTTAGATCAAGCTATTAAAGGACAGTCTAAAATAAATAAAGAATTATTGCGTGTGTCAGATATAATGACCACATAAACATAAAATTAGAAAGTATATAATATGAAATTAGGAATTAACGGATTTGGAAGAATAGGTAGAATCGTTTTTAGAGCAACATTAAAAAGACCAGATGTTGAAGTAGTTGCAATTAACGATTTATTAGATGTAGAACATTTAGCTTATTTGTTAAAGTATGATTCAGTACATGGCAGGTTTGACGGAAGTGTTGAAACTAAAGACGGACATTTAATAGTAAATGGTAAAAAAATTAGAGTTTCAGCAGAAAGAGACCCTAAAAATTTAAAATGGAATGAAGTAGATGCAGATATTGTTGCAGATTGTACAGGTATCTTTACAACTTTAGAAACAGCGGATTATCATATACAAGCAGGAGCTAAAAAAGTAGTGATTTCTGCACCAAGTAAAGATGCTCCAATGTTTGTTATGGGAGTAAATCATGAAAACGTGAAGGCATCAGATAAAATTGTATCAAATGCATCTTGTACTACCAATTGCTTAGCTCCAATTGCAAAAATCATGGATGATAATTTTGGTATTGAAGAAGCACTTATGACCACTATTCATGCAACAACAGCAACTCAATTAACAGTTGATGGTCCTTCTCGAAAAGATTATCGTTCAGGAAGAAGTGCTTTGGTTAATATCATTCCAGCTTCAACAGGAGCAGCAAAGGCTGTTGGGAAAGTAATACCACATTTAAATGGAAAGCTAACAGGAATGGCGTTTAGAGTGCCAACGGCAAATGTTTCTGTAGTTGATTTAACAGTAAGAACTAAAAAAGAAACGTCGCTTGAAGAAATTAAGGCTGCTTTTAAAAGAGCCTCAGAACAAGAGATGTTAGGCATTTTAGGTTATACAGAAGATAAAGTGGTTTCTCAAGATTTTGTTAGTGAAACTAGAATCTGTGTTTTTGATGCAGATGCAGCAATAGAGTTAAATTCAAAGTTCTTTAAGCTAGTTGGATGGTACGATAATGAGTTTGCATACTCTACAAAATTAGTAGAATTAGCTGAGCATATGCATTCATTATAACAAGTACAAAAATAATTTATACTAAAACATGATATTAATTGTTGATAGTGGTTCTACAAAAAGCGATTGGATTTCAGTAGATAGTAATGGGAATCAGCTTTTAGAAAAAATAAGAACTAATGGCTTAAATCCAGCTATTTTAAAAGAGAAAAAAATATATAAAATCATTAAGTCTAGCGAAGAGTTAATGGCACTTAAAAAAGAAGTAACACATGTCTTTTTTTATGGTGCAGGTTGTGGTACAGAAAAACCTAAATTACTGTTAAAAACTGTTTTAGGAGATGTTTTTTTTAACGCCAAAATAGAAGTACAGGAAGATACATTAGCTGCAGTTAGATCTACAATTAATACAGATGATGAAGCAGCAGTAGTTTGTATTTTAGGAACAGGTTCAAATTGCAGTTATTTTGATGGAAATGTATTACATCAACGTGTAAAATCATTAGGTTATACCTTAATGGACGATGCTTCAGGCAACTACTATGGTAAACAATTAATACGTGATTACTATTTTAATCACATGCCAGAAACTATTAAAATAGCTTTTGAGCATAAATTTAATTTAGATGCAGATTATATAAAACACAATCTTTATAAACAGCCAAATCCCAATGCTTATTTGGCAAGTTTTGCTGAATTTGTTTTTTTGAATAAAGAGTCAACATATATTCAAAATATAATAAAAGATGGCATCAGGGTTTTTTCTAAAAATTGCATCTTACAATTTAAAGAAGAAATTAAAACTGTTCCTGTTCATTTTGCAGGTTCTATAGCCTTTTTTGCAGAAAAGGAAATAAAAGAAGTTGCTAAAGAATTTAATTATAGGGTTGGTAATATAGTTAGAAGACCAATTGATGGACTTGCCAAATACCATACGAAACATATATAAAAATGGAAATTGCAATAATAGCTCATGATGGTAAGAAAGCTGAAATGGTTCAGTTTTTAAATGAACATAAAAAGGTTCTACTTCAGAAGAATTTTTCATTAGTTTCAACAGGTACTACTGGAAAAAAAGTAAAAAAAGCTGGTTTTGAAGTTTTAAGATTACTTTCTGGTCCTTTAGGAGGAGATGCTCAAATAGCAGCTAGAGTGGCAGAAGGAAAATGTAATATGGTTTTGTTTTTTAGAGATCCTCTTGAAAAGCATCCTCATGAACCAGATGTATTAATGTTAATGCGACTTTGTGATGTGCATGATGTGCCATTGGCAACCAATCCAGCTACAGCCGAATTATTAATTAAAGGTCTAGTTTATTCACTATAAACTCTATTCTCTTGTTCTGCAACTCTTATAAAGGTCGTTCTTTTGGTAAGTTCTTTTAAAAGTTTAGCACCTACATAAGTACACGTGCTTCTTAAGCCTCCTAAGATATCTTGAAGGGTTGTTTCAACATCACCTTTGTATAATACTTCTACAGATTTACCTTCGCTAGCTCTATATTCTGCAACACCTCCAACGTGTTTGTCCATAGCAATTGTAGAACTCATTCCATAAAACTGCTTATAAGTTTCGCCATTTCGCATTATAAGTTCGCCTCCACTTTCATTATGACCAGCGAGCATACCACCAAGCATAACGAAATCTGCACCAGCCCCAAAAGCCTTTGCAATATCTCCTGGTGTCGCACAACCACCATCGCTAATAATTTGTCCACCCAATCCATGAGCAGCATCCGCACATTCTATAATAGCTGATAATTGAGGATAACCAACACCAGTCTTTACTCGAGTAGTACACACAGAACCTGGGCCTATTCCTACCTTAATAATATCTGCTCCTGCTAAGAGCAATTCTTCTACCATTTCACCTGTAACCACATTACCTGCAATAATTGTTTTGGTTGGATATTGTTCTCGAGTATGCTTAACAAAATTCACAAAATGTTCAGAATAACCATTTGCAACATCGATGCAAATAAATTTTAATTCTGGATGCGCTGTCAATATATCTTTTAATTTTTCTGAATCTTGCTTTCCAGTTCCAGTACTAATAGCAATATAATCTTCAATTTTATTTGGAGCTGTAGCTAAAAAGGAACCCCATTCTTCAACAGTATAGTGTTTATGGATAGCAGTAAATATGGCGTTTTTAGATAATGCTAAAGCCATTTGAAAGGTTCCAACTGTATCCATATTTGCAGCCATTATTGGAATGCCCTTCCATTTCAAATCGCTATTTAAGAAAGTAAATTCTCTTTCTAAATTAACCTGAGATCGACTTTTTAATGTTGATCTTTTTGGTCTAATCATCACATCTTTAAAGCCTAATTTAAGATCTTGTTCTATTCGCATTTTGGAATGTATTTGGTTACAATCAAAAATACAAGTTCTGTGAAAATTCGTTGTTATTTTATTAAAATGATACTATAGATTTATTAACAATAAAAAGTTAGAGTAGTGCTTTAGTTAAAAAAAAACAGCAATTTTATAAAGTTGTAGCCATCATACTAATTTCAACATTCACAAATTTAGGCAAGTTAGCTACTTCAACGGTTTCACGTGCTGGAGCAGTTTCTTCATTAAAATAGGAAGCATACACCTCGTTTATTTTTGAGAAGTTGTGCATGTTATTAATAAAAATAGTTGTTTTAAAAACGTCTTCAAAAGTCATGTCAGAAGCTTTTAAAACAGCCTTTATGTTTTCCATAACTTGTTTGGTCTCAGTTTTTATATCATCTAATACCAATTCCATCGTGATTGGATTCAAAGCAATTTGACCAGAAGTATATAAGATATTATTAACTAATACAGCTTGATTGTATGGTCCAATAGGAGCAGGAGCATGAGGTGTGTTAATTATTTTTTTCATCGAAAAGCGATTTTTAAGTAATAATTCTATAATTGTTTATCTGGCTGTCTACGCTTATCGTATTTAAGGTCTTTAAGCAAATTAGATTTAATTCCAATAAAGAAATTCCATGAGCTTCTGTCACTAAAAGGAATCCAGTTAAAACTCATTCTCCAACTTAATAAATCTCTCTCAAAACGTAACGATGTATAAGTGAAACCTTTGTTTTTAAAGTCGTAACCAGAGGATGCACCAACTTTCCAACGTGGTGAAATCTCTACATCTCCAGAAAACATTAATGAATGAGACGAAATCTCGTCTTCACGTCTAGAATTTGAATAATTAACAGCATAAGCCAAACGTAAACTCCAAGGAATAACAGTCTTGTACAAATCACTTGGCGATTGATCTTCATCCTCATCGTCGTTATCATAAAAACTAGTGTCAGTAAAATCTTGAGAACGCCCAAACAAGTCATCATCACGTCCACCACTTCTTAGGGTTTCTTCGATGCTAGCATCAGTTTCACCTCCTGTAAATGTGGTGTTTGAAAGCGTATAATTCATGGTAACATTAGCACTTGTAAGTCTAAATAAACTGCCACCATTATCAATATTCCACTTATTAACTACAGTGTTATTATTATTTAGTGCATAAGGATTTAATGTGGCACCAAAGTTTACAGACATTTTATTTTTAAGCAACTGTGTGCTTCCAGAAATTCTTAATGGGCTCCAGTTTAAAGAATCTGCAGCAATATCATAACCAGTATTAAAATTAAGGTTGTCTAATAATTTAATATTTCTTGGATCCGTTTTAGTAGAATCTTTATCACGAACTTTCATTTCAAAATTATTCCCAAGAGAGAAGCCAACTGTGTTAGAATATCTTTGATTAGGAGATCCATAAATACTACCTTCAAACTTAGAATATTCTACTTCTTCTTTAGTTAAACCATCTGCGCTAATTACTTCATAAGTGTCGTAATATTGATCAAAAGACGGATTGATTGTGTAGCTTATAGAGGGTCTTAAAACGTGTCTAAGTCTTTTTATTTTTTTGTCTTCACCTTCTTTTTCAAAATTAAACATTCCATAGAGTGTGGTTCCTAAACTTGTATTAAAATTATAAGTTCTAAATGAGGCAAAACCATTATTCACTTCAGTTATAACTTCATCTGTTTCATCATTATAGTATTTATTAACGGTTTCAAAAGTCCAAGTTTCGTTATAATTTGTTCCAGCACTTAAACTTAAATATTTAAATACTTTAAAGTTTGTGGTTAATGGAATGCTATGGTTTACACCATTCTTAGCTTCATCCCACATTTCTTTTTTAAAGAATAAGGAGTCTGTAGTTTGTATTCTGTTTTCTGCTCTAATATTATATTGAAAATTTAAATTTTCAATAATCCCTTTTTTAGAACCCTCTTTTGGTTCAAATGGAAATATTCTACTAACACTTGCCTGAATTGTTGGCAATGTCATATTTATTTGTTCGGTATTTGTATTCTGCGAATGAGTTGCTGCAATACTCATATTTACTTGAGGTTCTCCTTGAAAAGTTCTAGAATATGAAACTGAAGATGCCATAGTGTTATTTAAAAAACTTGGTGCATTTACTTGATTTATAGTTTCTTTATAATATTTACTACTACCAAGGTTTACAGATGCTGAGAATCTTGAATTTGGACTAGATTTAGGATCCTGACTATGCGACCAGCGAATATTATAAATGGTGGATTTTGAGTAATCGGGAAAACCTCTTTCGCTTTCAATAAGATTTTCATATCTAAAACCAAAATTACCATTAAACTTATATCTAAGAGCATAATTGCTTTCAAAACGTAAGCCATAACTACCATTAGTATAATAATCTCCTAAAACGGCTAAATCTATATAATCGCTAATTGCAAAATAATAACCGCCATTTTGTAAAAAATATCCTCTGCTACTTTGCTCTCCAAAACTTGGAAATATAACACCAGATGTTTGTTTTTTAGTTAAGGGAAAAAAACCAAAGGGCAATCCTATAGGAGTTGGGACATCTGCAATTACCATATTTGTTAATCCTACAACTATTTTTTTATTAGGAACTAATTTTATTTTATTTGTTTGAAAATAATACTCTGGATTTTCAATATCCTTAGAAGTTGTAAAACGGCCTTTGTATAGAAAAATTACTGAATCATTTTCCTTTTTAGTAATTGGAGCATAAATTTGCATGCCTTGTTGCTCTGTTTTCGAATTAAAAATAAGCGCTTTCTCTGTCTTAAAATTAAATCGAATAGAATCTGGCTCTACCAAATTATCACCTTGTTTAAATGATGGTTTCTGACTGTATTCTCCAAGCGTATCTTTTATTCGCCCAGCATACACCTCATTTTTTTCATAATCTATAACAATGATGCCAGCTTTAAGCTCCATATCTTCATAATAAACTTCAGCTTCATTATATAGATATAGCTTTTGTTCTCTGTTATTGAATGATGTGTAGTCCTTTGCTTTATAAGTGACAACTCCTGTTAGAATTTCTTGTTTTGGTTTTACTGAGTCTTGAAGAGTAGAGTCTTGATCCCTTTCAGAAAGCTCTAATTTTTCAAGGTCATTTACATTTACAGTGATGCTATCGTTGCTTTTTTTTGGTGTTACTTTTCCACCAGAATTTGGAATATCCTGGGCAAAGCCAGAAGTGTTGATAAACACTGTAAAACTTAAGGCAAAAAGTATGTAAAAGTTGTTTGTACGCAACGCTTTTAAATGTATTTTTGTAAAAGTATGGCTCGGTTTTTGAATTGCCAAAATTACGTATATTTTTTGTGATTAATTTAATATTCAAGAAAATTCGAAAATTAAACTCAAATACAGTGAAATTAAGTAATAAACCTACTAAAACATTGTTATTATAAATATGAAAACGAATTCAATATTGCTTTTCTTTTTAGTGCTGTTTGTTTTTTCAATTACAGACCAATCAGTTCTATATGCTCAAGATACTTCAAATAAGTTTGTTGTTGTTTTAGATGCAGGTCATGGAGGACATGATCCAGGAAGACCTACTAAAAATGGATATACAGAAAAAGGCATTGCGTTAAAAATAGTATTAGAAATCGGTAAACGATTAGAGTCAAATAAAGATATTAAGGTTATTTATACTCGAAAAACTGATGTTTTCGTGACCTTACGAGGTAGAGCAAAAATTGCTAATGATGCAGATGCAGATTTATTTGTCTCTGTTCATTGTAATGCTCATCATACTCAGGCTTATGGAACTGAAACGTATGTATTAGGCGTAGGAAATACGGGACGAAATTTTGATGTAGCAAAGGCAGAAAATGAAGTGATTTTTTTAGAAGAAAATTATGAAAAAAATTATGAGGGTTTCGATCCAAATGCTCCCGAGTCGTTAATTGGTTTAACATTAATGCAAGAAGAATACGTCGACCAAAGTATCATGCTAGCAGATTTAGTTGAGAAAAATTTTCATACAAAATTGAAAAGAAAAAGTAGAGGGGTTAAACAAATTAGTCTTTGGGTATTGCATAATACGTATATGCCAAGTGTGCTTATCGAAACAGGATTTATTACTAATAAGCATGAAGGAGCTTATTTAAATTCTAAAAATGGTCAACAAAATATTTCTAAGTCCATTAGTGATGCTATACTTGGTTACAAAGCAATATTAGATCAAAATATTGGAGATTTTGTTTACCAGGAAACTGAGATCAAGGAAGTTGAGGATCTTGAGCCAGATAAGATTTATGCCAACATTGTTTTTAAAGTACAAATAGCTGCTAGTTCTAAAGAAATTGAGTTAAAGTCTTATAATTTTAAAGGATTAGAAGATGTTTCAAGAGAAAAAATAAAGGGTTTGTATAAATATTATTATGGTTATACATCAAACTTTACTAAAATAAAAAACTTTCAGGCTTATGCTAAATCAAGAGGTTATGAGTCTAGTTTTATTGTAGCATTTAAAGAAGGCAAAATCATTCCACTAAGTGAAGCCTTAAAATCAACTGCAAATTAAAGCCATTCTTTATAAATTTATTTCTAATTTTGTTTGTAACTAAATAACATTAATTTGAAACTATCTAGAGAAGTTAAAACAGCTATATTAGTTATACTAGGAATAGTATTTTTAATTTTTGGAATTAATTATTTAAAAGGTAGAAACCTATTAGATTCTTCAAAAACTTTTTATACTGAATTTGAATACAATGCATTAACTACAGCATCTCCTGTAACCATTAAAGGAAATAATATAGGTAAAATTAAAGACATTTTATACATAATAGAATCTGGAAAAACTAGAGTTTCTTTTACTGTTAATGATGATATGAAATTCTCAAAAAACAGTAGAGTTAGACTCTATGAATTAGGCATTATGGAAGGTAATGGAATAGCAATTATTCCTGCAGAAGATAATCAATTTGCTGAATATGGTGATTATCTACAATCTGAAGTTGAGGAAGGTCTTATTACTAGTTTAACTAGTAATTTTTCAGGGTTAAGTACTGGTTTAGATAGTACTTTAAAATCTGCTGATTCTTTATTTTTAAACTTAAACGCTCTGGTTGAAAGCGATACTGAAGATGGTTTAAAGCATGCTTTAAAAGAACTAAATCAAACCTTGGCTTCGTTTAAAAATTTATCATATTCTTTTAATTCTTTAATAGCTAAAAATCAAGATAGTTTAACATCAGTGATTAATAATTTTAATACTGTAAGTAAAAATTTGGCAGCATTATCTGATGATTTAAAAGACGTAGAAATCTCTAAAACAATAAGTAATCTAGACGAAACATTGTCTAATGTTAATTCATTATTAGCTGAACTTGATAATGGTGAAGGCTCATTAGGTAAACTGCTTAAAGACGAAGAGTTGTATAATAATTTAGAAGGAGCTTCGAAGGAGCTTGAAGAACTTTTAGAAGATGTAAAATTACATCCAAAGCGTTATTTTAGAATCCTTTCTAAAAAAGAGATCCCTTATGGAGATTCTGAAAACTAAAATCACTAACTAACATGAATTATATTCCAAATATACTATTTGCATTAGCACTTATTGCAGGGCTTGGTTACTTTGCCAAAAATGTAAAAAAACTCATTAGAAATATAAAACTAGGTCAAGATGTAGATGTTAGCGATAATAAATCGCTACGTTGGAAAAACATGGCTAGAATTGCGTTAGGGCAAAGTAAAATGGTTAAAAGACCAGTTTCTGGATTTTTGCATGTTGTGGTCTACGTAGGTTTTGTAATTATTAATATTGAAGTATTAGAGATTATTATTGATGGCTTATTTGGTACTCATCGAATATTTTCAACCGTTTTACCTGATGCTATTTATGGGTTTTTAATTGGATGTTTTGAAATTTTAGCTTTTCTAGTGTTTATTTCTGTTATCGTTTTTTGGATTCGTAGAAACATAATAAAAATTCAACGTTTTTGGAAAAGTGAAATGACAGCTTGGCCTAAAAACGATGCGAATTACATTCTCTATTTTGAGATGGTGTTAATGACACTTTTCTTAGTTATGAATGCTACAGATTTGCATTTTCAATCAATGGATTCTGGGAATATTATTAGTCAGTATATAGCTCCTTGGTTTAGTGGATTATCAGAATCTTCTATTCATATAATTGAACGAGCAGCTTGGTGGATACATATTTTAGGAATCTTGGTATTCTTAAACTATTTATATTTCTCAAAGCATTTGCACATACTCTTAGCTTTTCCAAATACGTATTATGGAAAAATAAATCCTAAAGGTCAATTAAACAATCTTGAAGCTGTGACTAATGAAGTAAAGATGATGATGGATCCAAATGTCGATCCATTTGCTGCACCAGCAGAAGGTGTTGAGAACGTCATGCCTGCAAAATTTGGCGCAAGCGATGTGCAAGATTTAAGTTGGGTTCAGTTATTGAATGCATACACATGTACAGAATGTGGGCGTTGTACCAGCGAATGTCCAGCTAATCTAACTGGTAAAAAACTATCTCCACGTAAAATTATGATGGACACCAGAGACAGATTGGAAGAAGTTGGAAAAAATATAGATGCAAATAATGGCGAGTTTAAAGATGATGGCAAACAGTTATTAGGCGATTATATAGCTCCTGAAGAACTTTGGGCTTGTACTACTTGTAATGCATGTGTAGAAGCATGTCCAGTTAGTATTGACCCTTTATCTATAATTATTGAAATGCGTCGTTATTTAGTTATGGAACAAAGTGCTGCTCCAGTAGAGTTAAATAATATGATGACTAATATAGAGAATAATGGAGCGCCTTGGCCATATAATCAAATGGATAGATTAAATTGGAAGGACGAGTAATTAAGCAAATTAAAAATATATTTCTGTTTTAACAGACATAGTTATGAAAAGAGAAGACGCAGACAAATTATTACACGAAAAGGTAGAAGCAGGAGAAAAAGTAAGCCCAATTTTACCTAAAGGAGTAAAAAACTACCTAATAGACATTGATGGTACTATTACAGAGGATGTTCCAAATGAAGAGCCAGAAAGAATGGCTACTTGTGAGCCTTATCCAGATGCATTAGTTACATGTAATAAGTGGTATGACAAAGGACATTTAATTTGTTTTTTCACATCAAGAACAGAAGATCATCGAGAAGTAACTACTAATTGGTTAAATGAACATGGATTTAAGTTTCATAGCTTATTAATGGGCAAGCCAAGAGGAGGTAATTACCATTGGATAGATAACCATCTAGTTAAAGCAACCAGATATAAAGGAAAGTTTACAGATTTAGTAGATAAAAAAGTAACCATCCAAGTGTTTGATGATGGACAGCATGAGTAAGTTTTAAGCTACATGTGTAGAATAATTTAATATAACTCAATTATGAGCGAACAATTAAAAGTGCCAACTATGGCGCAATGTATGGCAGAAGGAAGGCAACCAGAAGTGTTATTTTGGGTTGGTTCAGCTGGAAGTTATGACGATAGAGCAAAAAAAATAACAAGGGCTTTTGTTAAGATTTTAAATATAGCAAATGTCGATTTTGCTGTTTTAGGAACTGAAGAAAGTTGCACAGGAGACGTAGCAAAACGAGCAGGAAACGAATTTTTGTTTCAAATGCAGGCAGTTACAAATATTGAAGTTTTAAATGCATATCAAGTAAAAAGAGTAGTGACAGCCTGTCCACATTCATACAATACGCTTAAAAACGAATATCCAGAACTTGGAGGGAATTATCAAGTACAGCATCATACAGAGTTTATTAATGAGCTTATGAAAGATGGACGTATAAAAATTGGTGGAGCAAGTAAATTAAGTGGAAAACGCATCACGTTTCATGACCCATGTTATTTAGGTCGTGCTAATGGTGTTTACGAAGCGCCAAGAGATTTATTAAAATCTTTAGGTGTGGAGTTAGTAGAAATGAAACGAAGTAAAAACACAGCTTTATGTTGTGGAGCTGGAGGAGCGCAAATGTTTAAAGAGCCAGAAAAAGGTGATAAAGACATTAACGTTCTTAGAACTGAAGATGCTTTAGAAACGCAACCAAATATTATTGCAACAGGTTGTCCTTATTGTAATACCATGATGACTGATGGTGTAAAAGCTAAAGAAAAAGAAGCAAGCATTCAGGTTTTGGATATTGCTGAATTGATTGCTAACTCTCAAGAATAGTCTATGATTTTAGATTTTAATGCGTTACCCGAAGAATCTAGAGTTTGGATTTACCAGGCCAATAGATCTTTTACAGATATAGAAATAGAAGAGCTTAATTCTAAATTAGAGATGTTTCTTGAAAACTGGACGGCTCATGGAAGTGAATTACAGGCTGGTTATAATATAATTTATAAGCGATTTATTGTTATTGGTCTAAATCAGCAGTCAAATAAGGCCACAGGTTGTTCTATTGATGCCTCTGTTCATTTTATTCAGCATTTAGAGAATGAATACAATGTAGATTTGTTAGATAAAATGAACGTCTCTTATAAACAAGGAGAGTTTATTGCTTATAAAACATTAACCGATTTTAGAAAAATGGCTAAAGATAGAGCAGTGTCCAAGAACACGATTGTTTTTAATAATTTAGTTGCTACTAAAGCTGAATTTGTTGAAAATTGGGAAGTTCCTGCTAGTGAAAGCTGGCATAATAGATTTTTAAAATAATATTTTCTTAAATATCACATATATACGAAACTTGAATTTTATTCAAGTTTTTTGTTTTTATATGTCTTCGTAGTTTTTAAAACTACCATCTGAATAGAAAATTACTATGCGTTCGATGGTTTTGCCTAAAGAGGTGCTTTTTTTTATTTCAGATACTTCAGAAATGACATTAATTGGATTTTTTGCTTCTAATGAAGATTCTTCTATAGATTTCACTTCTGAAGGGAAATGACCTTTCCCATTCAATAGCCAATACAATTCAACTTCAGGAAAGGAGGAGAGTACTTTTAAAACAAAATCTAAACTTGGTTTATTTCTTCCCGAAAGTATATGAGAAATACTTGAACGTTGCACGCCAATTTTTTCAGCAAAAGAAGAGGCGCTTTCGTTATAGAAATCGATAACTTTTTGGAGTCTTTT
>DFBO01000007.1:0-3005 GCA_002366675.1 Flavobacteriaceae bacterium UBA3078 | reverse complement strand
GTTGTTTACAAATGTAAATTGTTAATTGTTTACATTTGTATTTAAAGCTTTTTAAATGACATCAGAATTCTTAAAAACATTGTTTGATTCTTACAAAGAAATTGGTTTAAAAAATAGATACATTCATAATGATCATATACAACCATTATTAAGTGATTTGAAAAACTATTTCATTGTTGAGCAAATTGGGACATCAGTTCTTGGTCAGCCTATTCATTCAATTAAAATTGGGACTGGATCAAAAAAAATTCTCATGTGGTCCCAAATGCATGGCAATGAAAGCACAACTACTAAAGCTATTTTTGATATTTGTAATGTTATTATAAAAGATAATAGTGACTTTATTAAACAAATACTCGCTAATTGTACTATTGTCATGGTGCCTATTCTTAATCCTGATGGCGCAAAACTATATACAAGACATAATGCTAATGATATAGACCTAAATAGAGATGCAAAAAACTTAACACAGCCAGAAAGTGTGGTTTTAAAGGATTTGTTTAATCGTTTTAAGCCTGATTTTTGTTTTAATTTACATGGACAGCGTACCATTTTTGGTGTAGAAAGTTCAAAAAAGCCTGCTACCTTATCTTTTCTAGCTCCAGCACAAGATAAAGAGTGTTCGATTACTGATACACGAAAAAAGGCTATGGAAGTTATCTCTGAAATGAATGCATTTTTGCAATTAGAAATTCCTAATCAAATTGGTATTTATGATGATTCTTATAATGAAAACTGTGTTGGAGATGCTTTTCAGGCATTAAGTTGTCCAACTATCCTGTTTGAGGCAGGTCATTTTACGGATGATTATAATAGAGAAATCACTAGGTTTTATATGTTTAAAGCGATGCTGTTAAGTATTGGTTATATTAGCAATAAAGAAGTGTTAGGTAATAAGTATATGCCTTACCTTGATATTCCAGAGAATCGTAAAAACTTTCTAGATATCATTATTAGAAATGTGAAAATTAAACTAAATAATGAAAGTCTAGTTTTAGATGTTGGTGTTCAGTATGCAGAAACGTTAATAGGTGATTCTATTCAATTTATTCCTAAAATTGAAAAAATTGGTGATTTAGGTCATTTATTTGCTCATAAAAATATTCTTGGAGATGCTAAGGAGCTTTCATTAGAATGTAAAGAAAAATTATCTGAAGGTTTAGTTGTTGAAACTATTTATTTAGACCAAGATAGGTGTTCATTAAAATTAACATAACCTTATTTTTTTATTGGGACTATTCAATGTTATTATATTATTTTTGTTCTTTATTAAAATAAAAATTCAAAATGGGAAAATTTAAGTTAGATGATGTAGATCATCAAATTCTAGATATGTTAATCGATAATACAAGAGTTCCTTTTACAGATATTGCTAAAAAGTTGAATATATCTGCAGGAACAGTTCATGTTAGAGTAAAAAAAATGGAAGAAGGAGGTATTATAAAGGGGTCTTCTTTAACATTGGATTATAAGAAATTAGGATATTCATTTATAGCTTACGTTGGTGTTTTTCTTCAAAACACGTCTCAAACTAAATTTGTATTAGAAAGAATTAACTATATTCCTTTTGTTACAGTTGCACATATAACAACTGGGAAATTTAATATATTTTGTAAGATTAGAGCTAGAAACACAGAGCATGCAAAGGATGTGATTTTTATGTTAGATGATATAGAAGGCGTTTATAGAACGGAAACTATGATTTCGTTAGAGGAGAGCATTAATGATAAAAAGCGTTTAATGCATTCTATCTTTAATGAAATGTAGCCTTTAAATTAAAGGCTTTATTTAATTTTAATTCATCTATATGAAAGTTTCGCAACTATCAGCCTCAGAATACGCAAATTATTATTCTAATTATATAAAAAAAGCAGGATCAGAAGAACTTATTTCTGGATTAGATTCTAGTTTAAGCTCTGTAATTGCTTTTTTTAAAGCCATTCCTAAAGATAAACTAGAATATAGATATGAAACAGGTAAGTGGTCTGTTAAAGATATTATTCAGCATTTAATTGACACAGAACGTGTTTTTGCTTATAGAGCATTGCGTTTTGCAAGAGAAGATAAAACAGCTTTGCCTGGATTTAAGCAAAATGCTTATGGTGTAAAGGCTAATGCAAATAAAAAGAGTGGAGAAGAGTTGTTGAAAGAATATCAACTGGTTAGAGAATCTACTATTATGTTATTTAAAAGTTTTAATGAAGAAACATTAAAAATCATTGGAGTTGCAAGTGGTAGTGATATGTCTGTTCGTGCCATTGGATTTGTAATCATAGGTCATGAAAAANNTAAGTCGTAAACTTCAGCTTCTTCAAGATTTTCAAAATTTGTCATTGTGTAATGTAGCTTACTAGCTAGCCTTTACTAGGTAAGCACTGTCTTTTAGATGTACTTCTACAGCTTCAATAATTTCGTTTTTATGATTTAAACGTAATTACATCATCATCGCTAAAAGCTTTAATTATTAAGAAATAGCATTTGCTTTTACTCTAGCAATTTTTTTAAAGTTACATTTTTTTTTAATTGAAAATCAAGAATTATAATAATTGAATGCTTGTATGATTAAGTTGTTTTCAACTTGACAATTAATTTTGGTGTCACCAATCTTCTTTAAAAGGACAAAATTTATATTACCATGTTCATTTTTTTTGTCAAATTTTAAGAGATCAATGATAGCATGAAAATCTTCTTCAAGAACTTTTTTATGGTCAAAAATTTGTAAAATAGTGTCTTTGATTTTTGAACATTCTTCTTTACTAAAATTTGTTAATTCTGTGGAAATATATGTTGCTAAAATCATGCCTATTGCAACAGCTTCACCATGTAATAGAGGTGTTTTATTTGGATTACTTAGATAATATGATTCAATGGCATGACCAAGAGTGTGGCCATAATTTAAAGTTTTTCTAAGGTTGTTCTCAAAAGGGTCTTTTTCAACAATCGTTTTTTTTATTTCTATAGACTCATAGATTAATTTGTCTAACGTTTGTACGTCTAGTTCTTTT
>DFBO01000273.1:3682-6516 GCA_002366675.1 Flavobacteriaceae bacterium UBA3078 | reverse complement strand
AGCTTTTATACTTGCTCATCCATAAGCTCATATATTCTACAGGAATCATAATGAGAGTCGTATTTGTTTCTGCTATGGCTCTAATTTCACTCTTTTTTTGTCCCATACAACAAGATAAAGTCATGGCACAAGTATCACCTCTTTCAATGAAATATAAAACCAATTCATCACCTTTTTCATCTTCTCGCAAAATTTTAATAGCACCATCAACAAGTAAAGGAATAGATTTAATATAATTCCCTATCTCGATTAGTTTGGTTCCTTCTGGAATTTCTTTAATAATACCTACCTTATCTATTTCTTGAAGCAACTCTTCTTCAAACAAGTAACCATAATTATCTTTTAGTATTTCTTTCATTTAAAACTAATAAAATTGTGATTTTACAAATTTACTGTTTAAGTATCAGATTAAGAAAAAGCATTAATATTATTACTTAACTAACTGAAAATAAGCAAAAACCATTTATTTTAACAAGGTTTTATCCATAAGTCTCACAAATTTGTTATATCTTTATAGCATGATAGCACAAGACAAATTAGACAATAGCTCATTTTTAAAAGAATCATTAACGTATCTTGAAAAATCTGGATATGACAACATTAAAGCTGATGTTGAAGGTTACGAAACTCCAAAATCTTATTTAAAAAAAGGAAGTGACATATCTATTACACCTGATATCGTTGCAGAAAAAGGAGGCAGAAAACATTATTTTGAAATTGGTTTAAAATCTGAGGAGCCTAAATTATTAAAATCTAAATGGCGCTTCTTAGATGTACTTACCAGAATGAAAGATGATAGATTTAAAATAATTACACGTCGTGGTCATTATAAATTTACTCAAGACATGTTAGATGATTTAAATTTAGATAAAAGCCCAATAAAACTCTAAAAACATTCTTTAACTTAAAGCAAAAAAAAGACGGTTAGATAACCGTCTTTTTTGTTTTATATATTCTCCTTATTTTTTATAAAATTTAGCATATTTTCTATATGCAAAAAAGGCCAGTATGCCAACAATTGCAAATGCAATGGCAATAAACTTCACACTTACTATTTGGTCTCCACTAGCATAACTATGTAGTCCTGCTAAATAGAAATTAACTCCAAAATACGTCATCATAATACTTGAGAATGCTATTATAGATGCTAAGTTAAACCCAAAACGTCCACGAAGTCCTGGTACTAATCTCATATGCAATACAAAAGCATAAATCATGATACTGATTAATGCCCAAGTTTCTTTTGGATCCCAACCCCAATATCTTCCCCAACTTTCGTTTGCCCACATACCTCCAAGGAAGTTTCCTATGGTAAACATAACCAAAGCAACAGTTAAAGCCATTTCATTTATAATGGTTAGCTCTTGGATGTTCAACTTCATTTTAGTTTTATTTTCTTCATTAGTAAAAATCATTAATAATAAAGACACAACACCTAAAATCATTCCTAATGTAAAAGGTCCATAACTTCCCACAATTATCGATACATGAATCATCAACCAATAACTATCTAAAACGGGTTGTAAATTAGCAATTGCTGGATCCATCCAATTCCAATGTGCTATCATTAAAATCATAGATGTTACAAAAGCTGTTGCTGCTATTGTTAAATCGCTTTTTCTTCCAAATATTAAACCAAATAACATGGTTGCCCAAGCAACGTAAATCATAGATTCGTAGGCATCACTCCAAGGTGCGTGACCAGAAACATACCAACGAGCAATTAATCCTAAAGTATGCAATATAAAAAAGGCAACAATTAGAACTTTAAACACTTTAACTGTTACATCTATGGCTTTGCTTCTGTCTTTAAATATCTGAATAATTAATAGGGTAAATAAAAAAGCTGCAGCATACATATACCAACTAAAAAGTTTCTTAAAAATATCGTATTTATTATATACAATCTCTGTATGAATCTTTTTTTCTGAAAGCATAACCGAACCACCAAACTTATGCTGTGTTTTACTAAAGGATTCAAGTAATTCGTTTGTTTTTGAAAAATCACCTGATTGTTTAGCAGCATTTAAAGTTATTAAATAGGCACTAAATCCATTATTAATAAAATTACCATAAAGCGAATCTTTAATCTGATCACGATAATTATCTCTTCTAAATTCTACTGAAGATATCCATTTGTTATTATAATCGTCTGGAATAGGAAAAATTCTTAAAGCGTAACCTTCAATGGTGTTGTATAATAAATTGACACGTTGGTCTGTTTCTTTAAACTCTTTTTGAAACCCATTAGGTATTTGCGCTTTATATGCCTCTTCTAAATAAGGTGCTAATTTATATCCACCATCTTCAGTGAAAAAATTCACTAATGAGACATATTTTTCATCTTTACCTACTCCAATTAACTTTCTTATTGAATCTGCCTTTTTAAGTTTTAAATAAATAATTGGCACATTATACCAAAGCAAAGGGCTTTCTTGAATTGAAAGAAACACTTGGTTAGCATCAAAATCTTCATAGGAATCATGATTGCTTAACTTACGAAGCATTTCAGATGCATATGTATTAACAGGCATCATTCGTCCTCCAATATCTTGAATAACTAGATGTCCAAATTTATCTGCATGCTCTTTAGGAGTAATATTCGCTTTTAAAACAGAATCTATTTGAGTTTTGCTTGGTCTTCCATGGTCGTGTCCATCATCTTGAGAATGAGTTTGAGAAAAACCATGAAGTCCTACAAATAAGAACAAAGTCATTAGTAATTTAGACTTCTTATCTTTTACTTTATTAAGCATGCTTTTTAAATCTGCAAAACGCGTATTCTTATCAAACAAAATAGCTAGCATGGCAAAATATAAAAAGAAGTAACCAAT
>DFBO01000273.1:0-3660 GCA_002366675.1 Flavobacteriaceae bacterium UBA3078 | reverse complement strand
TCGAAACCAGCTTGAAAGAATCTAAAGCCACCATGATCTAGAATATTATTCATAAAAATACGATAATTATAATCACCTTCCTTTTTATCAATTACAGTTACTTCACTTGCAAAAGCAGAATAACTACTCTCAGTCCCTGGATATTTATCAGCAATAAAATCGTTTAATTTGATACTAAAAGGTAAATCAATAATTTTCGACCCATACTTAACAGCTACATCTAATCCTCCAACTTGAACGACTTCGAAAGGTTTGCTAAAACCTTGACCTCCTAAAAGTTTTACACGTTCTGTTTCACCATTTGAAGTGATTTTTAAAACAACGCCATCTTCATCTCCTTTTAAAAGTTGAGATTTTTTAACGATATCGAATGTTCCTTTAACTACTGGCTTTGGAAAAACCATTTGCATATCTCCAATAACATATCTCGACCTTAAAATTAAAGGCTGAATGGAATCTTTGACTAACTTTCCAGTAGCTCTAGTTGCCATGGTCATATACTCTCCTTCAAATGGAGACTGTATGGTAAGCTCGTTATTTTTTGTTGAAATATTGACAGCACCTTCAACTTCTTTATTTAAAGAAAATAAGACATTATGAATACTTTGTACTTGACCATATTCAAGAAAATGATTATGAGGTGCTCCATCACTAGCTTCAACAATTTTTAAATATTCTTTTCCATTTTCATCTGGAACTACATCTTTTTCAGCTCCACCAATAAATTTCTCAAGTTCGAATGTTACTTCTTGTTTATTATAATCTGTATTAAAATGAAATTTGTTGTTTAAGCGAGGTGAGAAATCGACTTTTTCTTCAATAATTCTACGTTGGGCTTGACCATTTACCATGTAATCGCCATCAATATAAGCAGTGATATATGTTTTTTGAGATAGAATAGAAGACTCTGTATCACCTTCACGAATGGCCATCATGCCTTCAAAACTAAGATATCTAGTAATTCCAGCGCCAAGAATAATTAAGATAAATGCTAAGTGCAAAATTAAGGTTGCCCATTTTTCTTTACGCCACAATCTGTACTTAGAAATGTTACCAATAAAATTAATCATAAAAACAAGCAGAATGGCTTCAAACCACCACGTGTTATAGATTAAATTTCTTGTATAAGGTGTTGGAGATGTTTCTTGACCAACGTCCAAAAATGTTCCTATTGCCATAGATGCAGCAAAAACAAGAAATAAAACGGCAGTTAATCTGGTAGAAAATAGAAATTTTGTGAGTTTATGTAACATGATCTTGAGACTCTAAAATTTGGTCGAGCAAATTTAAGGTTTTTAGTTTACTAAGTCATGTTAAAAATGACTAAACTTTATTGCTCATCTTGTCTTTTTTGATAAATATTTAGGTATAAAAAAGTACTCATTTTTCTAGCTTTTTGTTTTGCTTTTAATGCATACTCACCTTCAAAAAGCTCATCGATAGTTTCAAACCAAAGGTTTAACCATTTTCCAAAATGTTCTTGAGTAATACTTTGATTATTATCTTGATCCACTTCTACATGCACTTCTAAAGGGTTGCCATGGTATCTATTTTCTAATTTTCTGGTTATAAATAAATTGGTTTCCCAAAATGTAGTAAGCCTTTCTATATGCGCTGACCAATCTTTAATTATGCGATTAAAAAAAGGTCCTAAAAAAGCATCATTTCTAATTTTATCATAGAATGTAGAAACAACTAAATTTACATCTTCTCGGGTTTCAATATCTTTTTTCATCATAATACAAAGATAGCTCCATTATAAAATTAATAGTATAAAATAACACTTTGTTTGTCAATAAAATGTTACTTACAAAATGTAAAACATATCTTTGTCAAGATATGATTCAAATTCTTATTTTAGTTGCATGATTTCAGTTAGTATTATTGGCGCTGGAAATGTAGCCACACATTTTTATAACGTATTCGAAAAATCTGAACAAGTTTCCGTTGTTCAATGGTATAGTAGGGATTTAAATAAAATTACTTCTTATAAAAACACGGTTGCCATTACTGATCAATTATTGGAACTTGAGGTAGCAGATATTTATATAGTTGCTATAAGTGATGATGCCATATCATCTGTTTCAAAACAATTAGCTTTTGAAAACCGTTTGGTAGTACATACATCTGGAAGTGCAAGTATTTACGACTTAGATAAAAAAAATAAACGTGGTGTTTTTTATCCTTTACAAACGTTTTCGAAAGAAGCTGAAGTAGACTTCAAACAAATTCCTATTTGCATTGAAACCATTGGAAAAAAGAATTTCCCACTTTTAAAATCTTTAGCTGAAGCTATTGGAAGCAAAGTTTACAAAGTAAATCCAGATCAAAGAAAGGCTTTGCATCTAGCTGCTGTTTTTGTGAATAATTTCACGAATCAACTGTATAGAATAGCTCATGAAATAACAGAATCTGAAGGTGTAGAATTCGATATTTTGAAACCATTAATTTTAGAAACTGCAAAAAAAGCACAAAATTTGTCTCCATATATGGCTCAAACTGGTCCAGCAAAACGGAACGACAAAAAAACAATAAAGAGACATTTAAAACAGTTAGAAAGTGAACATCATAAAGCTATTTACACTCTATTAACTGAATCAATAAAGAAAACTCATGGAAGATAAAAGCTATAAAGAATACCTAGAACATATAACCACATTTATTTTTGATGTAGATGGTGTTTTAACAGATGGAACCATAACTGTGACTACTTCAGGAGAGATGATAAGAACTATGAACATTAAAGATGGTTATGCTTTAAAAACTTCTGTTGACAAAGGATTCCATGTATGCATCATTTCTGGAGGTACTAACGAAGGAGTTAGAAAAAGATTAGAAGGCTTAGGTTTAACAGACATTTACCTTGGATCTCACAATAAAATTGAGCAATTAAACAACTATCTAGACAAACATAATATAGATCTAAAAAATGTGTTATATATGGGAGACGATATTCCTGATTTTCCAGTAATGAAACTAGTTGGGATGCCTTGTTGTCCTCAAGATGCTGTTCCAGAAATTAAAGCCATCTCAAAATATGTGTCACATAAAAATGGTGGAAAAGGAGCTGTAAGAGATGTTATTGAACAAGTTTTAAAAGTACAAGGTAAATGGAATGGTAGTTTTGATGCTAAATACGATTAAACAAAAAGCGCCATCTTCTCCAACAAAAAAAATACATTATTCAACTTAACAACAAACATTGAACTTTTTAAATCTTATACGCTGGAAAAACTTAATGATGATTGCTTTAGTGCAATTCTTAATTAAATATGCTCTCTTAGAACCTTTTGGAGTTACTATAACTTTAAATTTATTTGGATTTTCTTTATTAGTCATAGCAACCATTTGTTTAGCGGCTGCTGGTTATATAATTAATGATATTTACGATATTGATACTGATATAGTAAATAAGCCAAATAAAGTTATTGTTGGCAAAACCATTTCAGGAAAAACTGCAAATACCTTATTTATTTGCTTTAATGTTATTGGTGTTGCTATTGGTTTTTACTTATCACATTTAGTTGGTAAAAGTGGCTTCTTCACATTATTTATAATTATTTCAGCTTTGCTTTATGTGTATGCATCTTACTTAAAACAAGTGCTTTTAATTGGTAATATAGTCGTTTCTCTTTTAGTTTCATTAAGTATTATTATTGT
>DFBO01000214.1 GCA_002366675.1 Flavobacteriaceae bacterium UBA3078 | reverse complement strand
AAAAAGGGCTTAATATGGCTGAAAATGCAAAGAATAAATAAAATCATACAATAGAACGTATTTTAGGATTTAAAATGAGGTATGCTTTCAAAGGTAAATGTAGGAACTGAAATAAATACTTGAACAAAAATTAAAAAAACTTACTTGCTGCATTATCATTATACTAAACAATACTTTTAATGCACTATTTTATATAAAATTATGCTTGAAGCATTTTCCAAAGTTTATCTTTCAATTCAGTAATACCTTGTTGAGCAACTGATGAGATAAACATAAAATCAACAGGAAGAGTTTCGTCAAGTTCTGCTTTTAGTTCTGCTTTTAATTCTTCATCTAACATATCGCTTTTTGAAATAGCAATTAAGCGTTCTTTGTCAAGAATTTCAGGATTGTAGCGTTTTAATTCGTCTAGAAGAATATCGTATTGTTTTCTAATATCGTTCGCATCAGCAGGTATTAAAAAAAGCAACACTGAGTTACGCTCTATATGTCTTAAAAAGTAATGCCCAAGCCCTTTCCCTTCGGCAGCTCCTTCAATAATACCAGGAATATCTGCCATAACAAAGGACTTAAAATCTCGATACTCTACAATTCCCAGATTAGGTTTAAGAGTTGTAAACTCGTAATCTGCTATTTTAGGTTTTGCAGAACTAACTACTGATAGCAAGGTAGATTTTCCAGCATTTGGGAATCCAACCAAACCAACATCAGCCAGTACTTTAAGTTCTAAAATAACATCTATTTCTTCACCTGGAGTTCCTGGTTGTGCATATCTTGGTGTCTGGTTTGTAGGTGTTTTAAAGTGCCAGTTACCTCGTCCTCCCATACCACCTTTGGCAATAATTCTTTCTTCGCCATCTTCAGTAATTTCAAATATGACTTCATTGGTTTCTCTATCTCTTACTAGTGTCCCTAGTGGCACATCCATATACACGTCTGCTCCATCTGCTCCAGTACTTCTACTCTTGCTTCCATGTTCACCATGTTCGGCTCTAAAATGCCTTTTAAATTTATAATTATAAAGTGTCCATAAATTAGAATTACCTCTCATAATTACATGACCTCCACGACCACCATCTCCTCCATCTGGCCCACCTTTCTCAATAAATTTCTCACGATGTAAGTGCATAGAACCCTTACCTCCTTTACCAGAAGACACGTGCAATTTTACGTAGTCAACAAAGTTTCCTTCTGTCATATCTATTGCCCACAGAATGGGTAGTTATTAAAAAATAAATTTATGAAATTACTTGATTGAAAGCTATAGATTATAACTTATCAATAACAGTACTTAAACGTTTGGTGATATCTTCTATACTTCCAACGCCATCTACTCCAAAATATTTATTTTGTGCAGAATAGTAATCTTTTAATATCGCTGTTTTGGTATAATACTCTTTAATTCTGTTTCTAATAATACTTTCATCTGCATCATCAGCACGACCACTTGTTTTGCCACGTTCAAGTAAACGTTCCACTAATATTTCGTCTGCAACTTCTAGAGCAACCATAGCATTAATTTGAGAATCTTTACTATCCATTAATTTATCTAATGCATCTGCTTGAGCATTTGTTCTTGGAAACCCATCGAAAATAAATCCATTAGCATCAGCATTTTTTTCAACTTCTGCATTTAACATATCTATTGTTACTTGGTCTGGAACTAGCTCGCCTTTATCCATATAAGATTTAGCAATCATTCCAAGAGCTGTTTCATTTTTAATATTAAAACGAAACACATCTCCTGTAGAGATATGTACTAAACTATATTTCTCTTTTAAAAAGTTTGCTTGTGTTCCTTTTCCTGCTCCAGGAGGTCCAAATAGCACTATATTTGTCATGTGTTGTGTTGTTTTTAATTGATATATTTCAGGTAAATCTCTTCCCAATCCGTTATAGTCTAATCCATAGCCAACTATAAATTTATCAGGTATTTCAATACCTACATAATGTAGTTTAAAATCTTTTTTATAAGCTACCGGTTTGTAAAATAACGTAGCAATTATAAGTTGTTTAACATTTTCATTTTTAAAAATTCTATGAACTTCCTCAAGCGTATTTCCAGAATCTATAATATCTTCTAAAATAACAACTGTTCTACCACTTAAATCCTGAGTTAAACCTATTAAACGTTGAATGTCTTCTGTTGACTTTACACCTTCATAAGAAGCCAATTTAATAAACGTGACTTCACAAGGTTTTGGATATAATTTAACAAAATCGCTTACAAACATAAATGAGCCATTTAAAATGCCTATAAATACAGGCACTTCATCCTTAAGATTATTAGCTATTTCTTTTGCCATTCGTTGAACAGTCTTCTGAATTTCTTCTTCAGAAATAAATGGCTTGAATTGTAAATCGTGAAGCTTAATCACTTGTTTTGATTTTTTTTAGAAATGCAAAGATAATCATTTGGTTACCGTTTTACGAATTCTATTTTAGATAGTTTCCGTTTTAGTTTTTTCAAAGGGTTTTGATTTGTACTTTTGTGGAAATTGTAACCAATGAATCTTTTCTCTTCAACTTTTAAACTTGGTATTCTTGGAGGTGGACAATTAGGTAAAATGTTACTTTACGATACCAGAAAATTTGACGTCTATACTACTGTTTTAGACGCTAGTAATGAAGCTCCATGTAAGATAGCCTGTAATGAGTTTCAATTAGGAGATTTAATGGATTATGATGCTGTTTACAATTTTGGCAAACAAGTAGATGTACTTACTTTTGAAATTGAAAACGTGAACACTGATGCTCTAGAAACTTTAGAAAAAGAAGGTGTAAAGGTGTATCCTTCTTCTAAGACCCTAAGGACAATTCAAAACAAAGCCAAACAAAAATTATTTTATAGAGATCATGAGATTCCTACAGCTGATTTCTCCAGATTTGCTTATGCTTCCGAAATTATAGATGCTATACACAATGGAGGATTAGAATTTCCTTTTGTTTGGAAAAGTGCTCAGTTTGGTTATGATGGGAATGGTGTGAAAATTATTAGGACGGAAGCCGATTTAAAAGAGTTACCAAATGTAGAATGTATCACAGAAGTGTTAGTTCCATTTAAAAATGAATTAGCCGTTATTGTTGCCAGAAATTTCAATGGAGAAATTGCTACTTACCCTGTTGTAGAAATGGAATTTCATCCTGAAGCTAATCAAGTAGAATATGTTATTTGTCCTGCAAGAATAGATAAAAAAGTAGCTAAAAAAGCTATAGAAACGGCTCTAAAAGTATCTGAAGCCTTTAATCATGTAGGTATATTAGCTGTAGAAATGTTTCAAACAAAAGACAATCATATTTTAGTTAATGAAGTGGCTCCAAGACCTCATAATTCTGGCCATCATACTATAGAATCTAGTTACACGTCGCAATTTGAACAACACATAAGAGCCATTTTAAATCTCCCATTAGGAAAAACCGATAGTAAAGTTGGTGGAATTATGGTAAATTTGGTTGGTGCTGAAGGACATACTGGAAATGTAGTTTATCAAAATATTGAAGCTATTATGAAAATGCCAGGAGTAACGCCACACATTTATGGAAAGAAGCAAACCAGGCCCTTTAGAAAAATGGGACATGTTACCATAGTAAATGAAGATTTAAATGAAGCAAGAAAGATTGCCGAAGAAGTAAAAAACACGATTAAAGTTATAAGCAAATAATGTCTCCTCGAGCGCAGTCGAGAGATTATTATAAAATTTAAATTGAAAAAGGTCTCGACTGCGCTCGACCTGACAAAAGCATCAGTTTATGAGCAAAGTAGGAATTATCATGGGAAGCAAAAGCGATCTTCCAGTCATGCAAGACGCAATAGACATTTTAAATGGTTTTGATATCGAAATAGAAATTGATATTGTTTCTGCACATAGAACTCCAGAAAAGTTGTTTGATTATGGAAAAAATGCTCATACACGTGGGTTTTCAGTTGTTATAGCTGGAGCAGGTGGCTCAGCACATTTACCTGGAATGATAGCTTCTTTATCTCCACTTCCTGTTATAGGAGTTCCTGTAAAAAGCAGTAATTCAATAGATGGATGGGATTCTATTTTATCTATTTTACAAATGCCTGGAGGTGTTCCTGTGGCAACTGTAGCTCTTAATGGAGCCAAAAATGCAGGTATTTTAGCTGCACAAATTATTGGTAGTTCAGACAAATGTGTTTTAGACAAAATTATTCTTTATAAAGAAGGTCTAAAAGCTAAAGTTTTTGAATCTGCAAAAGACTTAAAATAAAAAACCTCGATGTTAAATCGAGGTTTTAAACGCTATTAATCAATTTATTTAAAAGAGTCACTTAAAACTCTCATGAAAAATCTGATGCAAAAGTAGTACATAAATCCAATTTGACTCTTAAAGTAAAGTTAATAATCAGAAAATCAATCTTTTAGTAAGAAAAATATGACGTTGATTTTTTTATAGATAAATCCCTTAAATGAACATTCTTAATAAACCATTTGACACACAGTTTCATACAGCGCCATTTTCTAAAATTAAAAATGAGCATTTTTTTCCTGCCTTTAAAAGAGCTATAGAAAAAGTAAGAAAAGAAATCAATGCTATTACAAATAATTCTGAAAAACCGACTTTTAAAAATACTATTGAAGCATTAGATTTTTCAGGCAAAGAATTAGATAGAATTTCAAGCATCTTTTTTAATTTGAATTCGGCTGAAACAAATGAAGAAATTCAGAAAATAGCACAAGAAGTCTCTCCTCTTTTATCTGAATTCAGTAACGACATAACTTTAAACAAAATTCTTTTTAAGCGTATTAAATCAGTCTACGAAGAAAGAAACACGCTGAATTTAACTACTGAACAAAAAACGCTATTAGACAAAAAATACAAAAGTTTTTCTAGAAATGGTGCTAATTTACAAGAAGATAAAAAACAGCAATTAAGAACCATTGATAAGGAATTAAGCAAACTAAAACTCAAGTTTGGCGAAAATGTATTAGCAGAAACTAACAAATTTGAGATGCTAATTACTAACGAAGCTGATTTGTCTGGATTACCTGATGGAGCAAAAGAAGCTGCACAACAATTAGCAGAATCAAAAAATAAAGAAGGCTGGTTAATAACCTTAGATTACCCAAGTTATATTCCATTTATGACTTATGCTGACAATCGTGAATTACGAAAAAAACTAGCCATAGCTTCTGGAGCAAAAGCCTTTAAAAATGACGCATTAGACAATCAGGATAATGTTTTACAAATCGCAAAACTTCGCTACCAAAGAGCCAAATTACTAGGTTATAAAACGCATGCGCATTTTGTGCTAGAAGAACGCATGGCTAAAACTCCTGAAAAGGTAGAAGCTTTTTTAAATGAACTTTTGGAAAAAGCAAAACCAGCAGCTTTAAAAGAATATAAAGAACTTGAATCTTTTGCAAAAGAATTAGATAATATAGATCAACTTCAAAAATGGGATGCGTCTTATTATGCTGAAAAATTAAAGCAGAAATTATTCAATTTAGACGACGAGAAACTAAAACCCTATTTCAAACTTGAAAACGTGATTGATGGTGTTTTTAATATTTCAGAAAAACTTTATGGTTTACATTTTGAAGAAATTTCTACCATAGACAAATATCATGAAGATGTTTTCACTTATAAAGTTACTAATGATAAAGGAGAATTAGTTTCTATTTTTTATGCAGATTTTTTTCCAAGACCAGGAAAACGAAATGGTGCCTGGATGACATCGTACAAACCACAATACATTAAAAATGGTAAGAACTCACGTCCACATATTTCCATTGTTTGTAATTTTACCAAGCCTACAAAAAGTAAACCTTCACTTTTAACTTTTAATGAAGTTACTACGTTGTTTCATGAATTTGGCCATGCGCTTCATGGCATGTTAGCTAACACAACTTATCCTAGTATCTCTGGAACCAGTGTTTTTTGGGACTTTGTAGAGTTACCAAGTCAAGTATTAGAAAACTGGTGTTACGAAAAAGAAGCCTTAGAGTTATTTGCAACACATTTTGAAACTGGAGACCTAATTCCTATGGAATTAATTGAAAAAATTAAAGCCTCTTCAACGTTTCATGAAGGCATGCAGACTTTACGTCAAATAAGTTTCGGCTTGTTAGATATGAATTGGCATGCTGGCGAATCGCCAGAGACAATAAAAAATGTAAAAAAACACGAAGAGAAAGCTTTTGAAAACACAAAACTGTATCCAGATGTGGCAGAAAATTGTATGAGCACATCATTTTCTCATATTTTTCAAGGAGGTTATTCAGCAGGATATTACAGTTACAAATGGGCTGAAGTTTTAGATGCAGATGCTTTTGAATATTTTAAAGAAGAAGGCATTTTTAGCAAAGAGGTAGCAACAAAATTTAAAAACAATGTGCTTTCTCAAGGTGGAACCGAAGACCCAATGACACTTTACAAACGTTTTAGAGGACAAGAACCAAAACCAGAAGCATTACTAAAACGTGCTGGTTTAATAAAAAATTAATCAAACTCAAATAATGAAATACAAATTATTATATAGCTTTATTTTTATAGTGTTTTCAGTCTGCTTTGTTAATGCTCAAAATATTAAAATTAAAAAAAGTGTCGCTTATATTGATAGTAAAGAATGCCTTACTATTGGAGGAGATGCCAACAATGTATCGTTTTACGATTTAAATGATAACGAAATTATCTTCCTTAAATTTATTCACGATAGTAAATATGGAAGCCTGTATACTAA
This sequence comes from Flavobacteriaceae bacterium UBA3078, assembly GCA_002366675.1. Classification (GTDB taxonomy): domain Bacteria; phylum Bacteroidota; class Bacteroidia; order Flavobacteriales; family Flavobacteriaceae; genus Xanthomarina. The sequence goes on along the minus strand of DFBO01000214.1, from coordinate 3,774 downwards.
AATAACCTTCTTAGATAGCAAACAATCGTTTACTTCAAAATCTTACATTTTCACTAAAAAATTACTCATCAAAAAACTGATTCAAGATAAAACACTTAAAGACTGCCTACTAATTCCAGAAAAAGTAGAACGATTTGTATTAAAATATGATGAGAATGTAGAGAAAGACGATATTAATGTCAATATAACTATTGATAGAAATTAATTATTTGTGCTTATCACTTTATAAAAAATACCTTATTTTTGATAAAAAGTTAGTTAGAGAATGTCCAAACACCAATTAGATCCGAATAAGTGGATTGACCGATATTCAGATTACTTATACAATTTTACCATTACTCGTGTAAACGACAGGGAAATTGCTAAGGATTTGGTTCAGGACACATTTTTTGCTAGTTTGAAATCAATGAAAAATTTTAAAGGTGAAGCGAGCGAACGAACTTGGCTAATTTCAATTTTAAAACGAAAAATAATTGATCATTACAGAAAAATAAATTCTAAAAAAGGAAAAGCCGAAGTTAGAATGGATTTTAAATCTGATGATGACATAGAAGGTAATTGGTTAGAAGAACGAGTTGCAGACGCCCAATATCAAACTGCAGAAGACAAAATTATTAATCAAGAACTTGGTGATGCTATTTTTGGCTGTTTAGACAAACTATCTAAAAAACAAGCAGCAGTTTTTAGAATGAAAACTATTGAAAAACTAGAAACTGAAACTATTTGTAATGAATTAAACATCACTTCGTCTAACCTTTGGGTAATTATTCATAGAGCTAGAATAGCAATGGCAGAGTGTATGGAAAAAAACTGGTTTTAAATAGTAATGAAAAATAAATCTTTTTTATTTATTTCATGTGATGAGGCAAAACTTATTTGTGATAAGGCACAATATAATGAAGCGACATCTTGGGAAAAACTCAAACTAAACCTTCGTTATCTTTGGTGCCATATAACCCAAGCTTATGTGAGTAAAAACAAAAAGTTGACAAAATCAATTAACTCTTCTAAAATTGAATGTCTGAAAAATTCTGAAAAAAAAGAATTAAAAGAAGTTTTTCATGAAGAATTAGAGAAACAACATCATTAATATAAGCCAGAATATTGGGACCAATTCAACCCAAAAAGCACTATAATATCTTCCTTGATTTCTATTTGCAAAAATTAATAACAACATAGTAATAAAAGTGGTTATTAATAATGCTATTATGCTATAAGCGTTAATCTCATCTTTAAAAAATTCCAAAAAGAAAAATACCATCATTAATAGAATGCCAATAACTTTTGTATTCTTAACACCTATTTGCTGAGGAATAGTTGCTAATTTCAGGTTATCGTAGTTTAAATCTCTAATCTCAAAAGGGAACATTAAAACAACAACTAATATAAATCTTTGCAATGCAATAATAAGCACATCCACATTAAGAGTAATGTTATTATCTATTAATGGTAATAGAACCGTTACTCCAGACCAAACCAAAGCAATAATATATACTTTTAAACCACTAATACTTCTAAGGTTTTTATGACTATCATAAAAAAATTTACTAGGCAAAAAAGGGACAGCATATAAAAAAGTGGTCAATCCAAAAACAATAATAATAATAAGCGTTTTAACCTCTAATTGAAAAGCATAATAACACATAAGCACAAAACAAAACAAAGAGAATATTTGCACTAGCTTGAGCCAACGAGTTAAACTTCTATGGTGGAAGCGTGCCAAACCAAAATACTTTACAAAATTATAACCTGAAATGGTGGCATAAAAAATAAAATAAAGGATGGCTTCATCATATGGAATATGAAATTCCATGAGTGTTATCAATGACAAAGAAAATACTGCTAATGCTACATGAATACTGCTATCTATATAAAAATCTAATATCTTTTTAAGAAAACTCATAAAACAAAAATACGCAAAGTGTTAATAACCTATTTAATTGGTTAAAAACTTTAGTTTTCATTAACAATTTAACGTGAATTATTACGTAATTTTGCGCCTTAAAACACAACATTCATTTAATGAACACAACTAATTTTGCACTTCGCCACATTGGTCCAAGAGAGGAAGACCAAAAAAAAATGTTTAAAACAATTGGTGTAGACTCATTAGATCAACTAATATTTGAAACACTTCCAGATGACATTAAGTTAAAAAAGCCACTTAATCTGGACGAACCAATGAGCGAACAGGAATATTTAACACATATTCATGAACTTTCTAAGCAAAACAAAACTTACAAAACATATATAGGACTTGGGTATCACCCAACTATTTTACCTCCAGTTATTCAAAGAAATGTTCTTGAAAATCCAGGTTGGTATACAGCATATACACCTTATCAAGCAGAAATTGCTCAAGGTCGTTTAGAAGCTTTATTAAACTTCCAAACCATGGTTACAGACCTAACAGGAATGGAATTGGCAAATGCATCTCTTTTGGATGAAAGTACAGCAGCAGCAGAGGCTATGAGTTTATTATTTGCTGTTAGAGAACGTGATCAGAAAAAAGCAGGTGTCAATAAGTTTTTTGTTTCTGAAAATATTTTACCTCAAACATTATCTTTATTACATACAAGAGCAAATCCAATTGGAATTGAATTAGTTGTTGGAAACGAAGACTCATTCGATTTTTCTTCAGAATATTTTGGAGCCATTCTACAATATCCTGGTAAAAACGGCCAAATAACAGACATTAAATCCTTTATTGAAAAAGCTAATAATGCTCAAATAAAAGTAGCAGTAGCTGCAGATATTTTAAGTCTTGTTATGCTGGAAGCTCCAGGTAAATTTGGTGCAGATGTCGTGGTTGGAACTACACAACGTTTTGGTATACCAATGGGTTATGGTGGGCCTCATGCTGCGTATTTTGCAACAAAGGAAGCTTACAAAAGAGATATTCCAGGACGGATTATTGGTGTTACTAAAGACGTTAATGGAAACAGAGCCTTACGTATGGCGTTACAAACACGTGAGCAACATATAAAAAGAGACAGAGCAACATCAAACATTTGTACTGCACAAGTATTGCTAGCTGTTATGGCTGGAATGTACGCCGTTTATCATGGTCCAAAAGGATTGGAATTTATAGCTAAAAAAGTTCATAATACAGCTTCTAGTATTTCAAGTAGTTTAGAAGAATCAGGTTTTAAACAAACTAACACCTCATTTTTCGATACGCTTAATATTCAAGCCGATGCAACAAAAATAAAAACGATTGCAGAAAAGCATGAAGTTAATTTCTTTTATCCAGATGCCAATACAGTTACCATTTCAATAAATGAAACTACAACGCTTAAAAACGCGAATGAAATTGTAGCTATTTTTGCAGAAGCAACAGGAACAGAAACAATTAAAATATCATCACTTTCAGAAGCAAATCATATTTCTGAAAGTCTTCAAAGAAAATCTGATTTCTTAAGCTTAGACATCTTTAATTCACATCATTCAGAAACTGAATTAATGAGATACATTAAAAAATTAGAGCGTAAAGATTTGTCCTTAAATCATTCCATGATTTCATTAGGATCTTGTACCATGAAATTAAATGCAGCAGCAGAAATGTTGCCACTAAGTTCACCAAATTGGGGAAGCATTCATCCTTTTGTTCCTATTGAGCAAGCACAAGGATATCAAACAATTTTAAAAGAATTAGAAGACCAATTAACAGAAATTACTGGTTTTTCTGGCACGTCTCTACAACCAAACTCTGGTGCTAATGGCGAGTTTGCTGGACTTATGGTAATTAAAGCATATCATGAATCTCGTGGAGAT
>DFBO01000182.1:2424-3851 GCA_002366675.1 Flavobacteriaceae bacterium UBA3078 | reverse complement strand
AATATTGTTGAATATGTTACTTTTTGATTGACCACAAATACACAAATGTTTTTCTCTTTTTATCTAAAATATTTATTTTTTCTCTGTTACTTCTTCATAAAGTTTAAGCAGGTAAAGCATAGGCGCAAGTAAAACCTTCAAACTCAAAAAACTCGGTTTGAAATCTGTACTTTTTATCTTCGTAATCTATCCAAGCCACTGTTGATGCTTCTTTAACAGTAAACGGAATCACCAATGTATGCTGTAAAAAACTCAAACCTGGTGTTGAAAATAATTTATAAAGAGATTCTTTCACACACCATATAACTGTCAATCTATTTATATAATCTTCCTCTGTTTCGTTCAAATATTGAAACTCGTATTCCATAAATTTATGGGCTATTACTCCAATCTTCTCTCGTTGTTTTTCAATATCAATTCCAACTTCATTCTCGCTAACAACAACACCAGAAAACGTAAAGGAATGAGTTATAGAAATGTGTTTGCCATCTATTAAATGAGGTTTGCCATTTTCATCATAAAACAAATCTGCATCTGTATAACCAAATTCAGCAAGCAAATGTCTTACACTTAAAAACCCTCTTCGATGCAATTCGCTTTTCATACCTAGAACACGTTTCATGTTTTCAGACTTTAAGCTAACTGCCTGTAACAAATGGTTATAAGATTCTGTAATCTTCCAGATTTTAACAGTAGTTTGTGAGTTAGGACTAAGGGTTTTATAAAGAGGCATTTAGTATTTTAAAAGTTATTAGTTATCTTTGCCTCGCCTAAGGCAGATTTAACAATTTTTACATGCGAATTTAACTATTTTAAGTGCTATCGCCAAAGTTGTTAGACTATAAAAAACATTAAGAAAAAATAACTATGAGTACAAAAACTGTTGCTTACGTACCTAACAAGGTAAAAGATATCTCACTTGCAGATTGGGGAAGAAAAGAAATTGAATTAGCTGAAGCAGAAATGCCAGGCTTAATGAGTCTTCGTGAAGAATACCAAAACTCACAACCCCTTAAAGGAGCTAGAATTGCTGGATGTTTACATATGACAATTCAAACTGCTGTTCTTATAGAAACTTTACAAGCATTAGGTGCTGAAGTTACTTGGAGTTCTTGTAATATTTTCTCAACTCAAGACCAAGCTGCTGCTGCTATTGCTGATGCTGGAACAGCTGTTTATGCTTGGAAAGATATGACAGAAGAAGAGTTTGACTGGTGTATTGAGCAAACCTTATTTTTTGGTGAAGACAGAAAGCCATTAAACATGATTCTTGATGATGGGGGAGATTTAACAAACATGGTTTTAGATAAATACCCAGAGCTTTCTGCTGGAATTAATGGTCTTTCTGAAGAAACTACTACAGGTGTTCACAGATTATACGAACGTGTTAAAAATGGTACTTTACCAATGCCAGCAATTAATGTAAA
>DFBO01000182.1:0-2283 GCA_002366675.1 Flavobacteriaceae bacterium UBA3078 | reverse complement strand
GCAGGAAGTATTGTAACAGTTACTGAAATTGACCCAATTTGTGCTTTACAAGCTGCAATGGATGGTTTTGAAGTGAAAAAATTAGAAACTGTTATTGGTAATACTGATATTGTTATTACGACTACTGGAAACAAGGACATCGTTCAAGGACGTCATTTTGAAGCTTTAAAAGACAAAGCGATAGTATGTAATATTGGACACTTCGATAACGAAATTGATATGGCTTGGTTAAATGATAACCATGGACATACTAAAAATACGATTAAACCTCAAGTTGATAAATATAATGTAAACGGAAACGACATCATTATTTTAGCTGAAGGGCGTTTAGTAAACTTAGGTTGTGCAACAGGTCATCCAAGTTTTGTCATGAGTAATTCATTTACAAACCAAACATTGGCTCAAATTGAGTTATGGAATAACTTGGAAGCTTATGATAAAAATGACGTGTATATGCTACCTAAAGCTCTAGATGAAAAAGTAGCCAAATTACACTTAGCAAAAATTGGTGTTGAACTTACCCAATTAAGAGAAGATCAAGCCTCTTATATTGGTGTAAAACAAGAAGGTCCATACAAACCTGAACATTACAGATATTAAAAGAATTCCTGTAAAAACAGGAATCTTAATTTCCAAAAACAAAATACCAAACCCCAAGCAATTATGTTTGGGGTTTTTGTTTATCATTATGAGGAAATTAGTAAAACTACAACCTGTTTAAACTAACAGATTGCCACAGCAAATTATAAATTTGCTTTGCAATGACAATCAATTATAATTTTAAAACCTTAAAGGAATGTGATGGTTTTTTGTTTAATTTAATTAATTTAGGAGATGCTTAAACAAAATCCAGAATCACTTACACCTTTAATTAAAGAATTAGAAAGCTATATTGCTGTAAAAGATAAAAGAAACAATGCTGTTTCAAAATCTGATATTGCTTGGCAGATAGACCACTCATTAAAGGTCTTAAATCTAGTTTCTGATAGTATTATAAATTCAAATCCTGAAGAGTACAAATGGTGTTTTAACAAATGGCGTTTGTTATTCTTTACATTAGGATACATCCCTAGAGGTAAGGGCAGAGCACCAAAAATTGTAAAACCTCCAGAAGTCATTTCTTTAGACGATTTAAAAGCACAAATGCTGTTAGCATACAAAAACGTAGAGGGTTTAAAACCATTGCATAAAAATGCAAATTTCACCCATTTTATATTTGGACAACTTAATAATGATAAAACCATACAATTTTTAAAACTGCATACCAACCATCATTTAAAAATTATTAGAGATATTTTGAAGTAAAAAACCCTTTCAGTTTCCTGAAAGGGTTTTTATAATCTTAAAGAATGTTTTCTAAGCTTCGAAAGGCTCAATTGAAACATAAGACCTATTGTCCTTTTTCTTTGTAAATTTTACTACGCCATCAACTCTAGCGTGTAATGTATGATCTTTAGAAGAATATACATTTTCACCTGGATGATGCGTATTTCCTCTTTGTCTAACGATAATGTTTCCAGCTATTGCAGCTTGACCACCAAATATCTTAACGCCTAGACGTTTCGATTCTGATTCTCTACCGTTTTTCGAACTTCCGACTCCTTTTTTATGTGCCATTTTATTTCGATTTTATATTATTAAAATTAACTTAAAGCAGCAATTAATTCGGCTTTCTTCATTGAAGAATATCCTGAAACTTCTTTTGCTTTAGCCATCTCTCTTAATTCAGCAACAGTATTTTTGCTTAAATCTTGAGGTGCTTTTTCTTTTTTAGCAGCTGGTTTTGCTTCTGCCTTTGGAGCAGCAGCTTTTGGTTCTGCTTTAACAGCTTCTTTTTTTGGAGCAGCTTTCTCAGCTTTTGCTGGCTTAGCTCCTGAAGCTACTATATTTTCAATTACGATTTCTGTTAAGGCTTGTCTGTGTCCGTTTTTTACACGGTAACCTTTACGTCTTTTCTTTTTGAAAACGATTACTTTATCACCTTTAAGGTGCTTTAAAACTTTTGCTCCTACTTGAGCTCCAGTTATAGCTGGGGCGCCTACAGTAATTTTGTCTCCATCAGCTAAAAGAAGTACATTGTCAAAAGACACTGTCTTACCTTCTTCTGTTGCTAATCGATTAACAAAAACTTTTTGGTCTTTTTCAACTTTAAATTGATGCCCTGCTATCTCTACAATTGCGTACATAGCGTAATTTTTATTATTAATTTGTTCAAAAAATGAGTGCAAATATACTGCTAATTAATTAAACTACAAACGTTTTATTTGTTTTGAGTAAGTTTTT
>DFBO01000030.1:16656-16804 GCA_002366675.1 Flavobacteriaceae bacterium UBA3078 | reverse complement strand
TACCGAAATGCCAATAAAATGTCCCGTTGCTCCTTTAGAATTTGCTTTCCTTGCTGATTCCTTCTTTAAACACAAAGGCATACGTGATAAAGTTGACATAACTTATGTTACACCTTTAGGAGGCGCTTTTACAAAGCCCAAAGCAACT
>DFBO01000030.1:16215-16487 GCA_002366675.1 Flavobacteriaceae bacterium UBA3078 | reverse complement strand
AACTTTGTTCCAACCCATAAAGCAACACTACAAACTAAAGATTATGAAAATATTTTTGCCATTGGAGATGCAACAAATTTACCAGCATCGAAAGCAGGTTCTGTGGCTCACTTCGAAGCAGAAATATTAACGGATAATATTCTAAGGTATATAAAAGGTGAACCTTTAAAAGAAGAATTTGATGGACATGCCAATTGTTTTGTAGAAACAGGCAATGGTAAAGCATTATTAATTGATTTCAATTATACGCATGAACCTGTTGAAGGAACTTT
>DFBO01000030.1:8604-16176 GCA_002366675.1 Flavobacteriaceae bacterium UBA3078 | reverse complement strand
TTATTGGAACATGCTTATTAAAGGGATTCACATTCCATTTGTATCCGCTACCATGTCTGAAAAAGGAAAGAATTTCGAATAAACAACTTAATTAAACACTTAAAAAAAATGAAAAAAATAATAGCAAATCGTGAAATTGACGTCAACGAAGAAGGGTATTTAGTAGAGTTTGCACAATGGGATCGAGAAGTTTGTGAATGTATTGCAGGCGAATGTAATGTTGTGATGACGGAAAGACATTATGAAGTTGTAGAATATTTACAAGAAAAGCACAAAAACGAAGAACCGCTTTCTATACGAGGCATTAAGAAAAGTGGTGTTGTTGATATAAAAGAATTCTATAATTTATTTCCAGGAGGTCCATTAAAGATATCTACAAAAATTGCAGGTATTCCAAAACCAAAAAGTTGTATTTAAAAACAAGAAATTATGAGCACAAAAGTTAAAAAAATGCTTTTCATTTTATCGAAAGCGACCATTGAAAATGCCTATGCTGCATTTGTAATGGCAAATGGAGCAAGAATGGAAGGGATTGAATCTGAAATATTTTTCACATTCTTTGGGTTAGAAGCGATTCAAAAGAAAAAGTTAGAGCATTTACGTGTTGCAACTGTAGGTAATCCTGGCATGCATATGCCTACCATGTTAGGTGGTCTTCCAGGTGTTGAAGCATTAGCTACTAAAATGATGAAGAAAGAAATGGAAAAATTAGATATGCCTCCTATTGGTGAATTTCTAGAAATTTTATCTGATTCTGGATGTAAACTTTGGGCTTGCAAATTAGCCGTAGATATGTTTCATTTAAAACGTGAAGATTTGATTGACGAATTAGATGGCATTCTTACTATTGGTGATTTTTATAGCAGAGCAGACCAGGAAGGCTGTCAGTTATTATTTATATAAAGTAAATACATTTAGAATAAAAAGAGCAGCTATTAAGCTGCTCTTTAATTTACTGATAATAGGCTCTTATTTCCCCAACATCAATAATTCATTACAAACAACTTCAGTAATGTAACGTTTCTCACCTTCTTTAGTTTCATAACTTCTAGAAGTTAATTTTCCTTCTATAGCAACTTCTTTTCCTTTGGTTACATATTTTTCTATAATTTCTGCTGTTTTCCCCCAAGCAACCACATTATGCCATTGTGTGTCTGTTATTTTTTCGCCTTTAGCATTTTTATAACTTTCATTTGTTGCAATTGCAAACTTGGCTAATGTTTTTCCTGATTCAAGATTGATGATTTCTGGATCTTTTCCTAGGTTACCAATTAACTGCACTTTGTTTCTTAACGTATTCATAAGATAAGGTTTTAATTATATTGAATGTCATTAGTTCGATTCAACAGTGCAAATATGAAACAGCAAACAAACTTTAGTCGGTTGTTAACTATTTAAATTCGTTTGTAAATGTTTGTAGTCGTTTGTAAACGAATGATATTTGATTATAAATTCTTATATTTACCAATAATGATAAGACATCTAAGCTATTTATATCCCATTACTAAAAAAGTTGAATCAGACAAAAATGGCATACTTGAAATTACATGGCACAACGGAAAAAAACATTTAAATTCAAAAAACGCTAACTATTCTTATGGTTCCTTGCAACGGATTTTAAAGTTTGGTTTAGAAAAAATAGACCTTTCAAAAATTAATTCTGTGCTCCTTCTTGGACTTGGTGGTGGATCTGTTATTGAAACTCTTCGAAAAGATTTTGATTATCAAAAACACATATCAGCTATTGAAATTGACCCTGTAATTATCGATCTAGCTAAAGAAGAATTTCAACTTAAAATATTTAATAATTTAGATATTATTTGTGATGATGCGCTTCATTTTGTAGAAAAAAACAACAACACGTTTGACTTGATTATTATCGATCTTTTTATAGATACCCAAGTGCCAAATCAATTTCTAGAACTTCCATTTTGGGAACATATTTTACAACGAAAATCTGCAAATGGTGTAATTCTATTTAATGCAACTTTGGAAAATTCCTTAGGAAAAAAATTGGAATCCATTATTAGTTATTTAAAATCTCATGTCTTTTTAGTTGAAGTTTATGAAAAGGTAAATAATACCAATACGCTTGTAATTACTAAGTCTCTTTAGGCGTTTATAAATGAATAATTTATATCTTTATAATTAAGTCTTTATTCTTAAAATACATGAAATCTATTTCAGCAAGTATCATTTTTATACTCATCATACAATTTGGTTTTGGTCAAGGTCAAACCATCAAATTTTTAGATAACAATATGTCTCCTCAAGCTAGTTTAGATGAGGTTTCTTGGATTCAAGGCTATTGGAAAGGTGAAGCTTTTGGTGGAATAACCGAAGAATTTTGGAGTCCACCACTTGGAGATTCTATGATGTTTAGCTTTAAACTAGTAGTCGATAATAAAGTAATTTTTTATGAATTAGGTGGCATTAGACAATTAGACGAAACTCTCTTATTACAACTAAAGCATTTTGGTAACGATTTTAAAGGCTGGGAAGAAAAAGATGAAACTGTAAATTTTGTAGGTTGGTCTGGCATACGTTTAAAAACAGAATACAACATGAATAGCTTTACTAAATATTATGATGCTGACTACAGAACAATATTGGGGTAAAGGTTACGCAACAGAATTAGGGAATAAAGCATCACATAATGCGCTTTTAAAAATTGGATTACATTATGTGGAAGGTTTTTATTTTGAACAAGAATAAGGAACCTTATGTTGGTATAAAATAGAAAAGCCCATAATTGGCAATCATTAAAAAATAATAAAATGCAAAAACAATGTCCAGAATGTGGCGAGAAGATTATTGGTAGGATTGATAAAAAATTCTGTAGCGATGCATGTAGAAATTCATACAATAACAACATTAATAAAGATTCTAAAAACTTAATTAGAAACACCAATAACAGATTAAGAAAAAACTACAGAATTCTTGAAGACCTTAATCCAGATAAAAAAACAAAAACTTCAAGAGCTAAGCTTATAGAAAAAGGCTTCGATTTTAATTATTTTACAAGTATTTACACAACAAAAGCTGGTACTGTTTACTATTTTGTTTATGATCAAGGATATCTTCCTTTAGACAATGATTTTTATGCCTTAGTAAAACGCGAAAGTTAATTTGCTTTATATTCCAAACACAACAATTTCTTATTTTATTTAAATCACATTATTTATAGAACATGACTAAAGTCATATTTTAAAAGTAATCGTCATACTATTTTTGTATAAAGGACAAAATAGTCTTTTTAGCTAATTTAACTTTTAATCTCATGTTATCAAAAAAACAAGCGCGAGCGTTTTTCCTTGGAGGCACAGTAGTTACGTTCTTAATTTTTATTGGACTAACTATTTTTTCTTTTAGTCAAGGACAAGATCAAACAAACCATGAAGGTATTACAGAACAAGTTGTTCGAGGCAAGCAATTATGGGAAGAAAATAACTGTATGGGTTGCCATACTATATTAGGAGAAGGAGCCTATTATGCTCCAGAATTAACAAAAGTCCTAGACCGAAAAGGAGAAGGCTATGTTAAAGCTGTTTTAATGTCTCCTGTGCCTTGGAATCCAAATGGAAGGCAAATGGTTGCCTACAAATTTACGAAAGAAGAAGCTGATGACTTAATTGCTTTTTTCGACTGGATTGGTGGCATAGACCTAAACGGATTTGATACCGTTGTATCTCCTTTAGCTAAAGACAAAATTGAAAGAAATAAAAACTAACTAACTATGAAATATAAATCACAAAAAGTAGCCTATTGGTTTTTTGCCTTTTCAATGCTACTACTCGTTTTACAAATCACCTACGGATTCATAATGGGTTTTGCCAGAATTGGGTTCGATGGACTTCATGAATTTATTCCTTTTAACACAGCTAGAGCTGTACACACAAATTTATTAGTGGTATGGTTACTTTCTGGTTTTATGGGAGCTGCTTATTACATTATTCCAGAAGAAGCACAACGCGAATTAGTGAGTGTTAAATGGGCTTATGTACAATTAATTTCACTTGCTGTTGTTGGTGTGACTGCTGTTGTTGGTTACCATTTTAACTGGTGGGAAGGGCGTAAATTTCTAGAAATACCTAGACAATTAGATTATCTAGTAGTTGTAAATGTTCTTTTATTTTTAGGGCTTATTCTTGCAACCCTTTTTAAAGGAAAACGAAAAACCACAACAGCTTTAGTCTTATCAATGGGATTATTGTTTGCAGGCTTGCTTTACCTTCCTGGAATGCTTCCTTTTGATAGTCAAGTAACCGATTCATTTTTTAGATGGTGGGTTGTACACTTATGGGTTGAAGGGGTTTGGGAGTTAATTATGGGAGGTATTTTATCTTTCTTATTAATAAAACTTACTGGTGTTGATAGAGAAGTAATCGAAAAATGGCTCTATGTTATTGTTGGATTAACATTCTTATCTGGTATTCTTGGAACTGGTCATCACTACTACTACATTGGCGTTAATAAAATATGGTTAATAGTAGGTGGTGTTTTCTCAGCTCTAGAACCTTTAGCATTTTTAGCAATGGCTTTATTTGCAGTAAATATGTATAGAAAAGGTGAAAAGAAACATCCAAATAAAATAGCACTATTCTGGACTTTAGGTTCAGCTATTGTGTCTTTTGTTGGAGCCGGTTTATTAGGATTTGCTCATACATTACCTCAAACTAACTTATATACTCATGGTACTTTAGTAACTGCCATGCATGGTCACCTTGCATTTTGGGGAGCTTATGCAATGATTGTTTTAGCCATAATAAGTTATGCCTTACCAAATATGACTGGAAGAAAATTATATGATAGCAGTGTAGGTCGTGCAGCATTCTGGATGTCAAATATTGGTATGATTGGTATGACGGTTGCCTTTGGGGTTGCAGGTGTGGCTCAAGTATATCTTGAACGTAAATTTAAAATGGATTTTATGGAAGTTCAAGCAGAAATTAGTATACACTTTGTGATATTAATTTTATGTGCTACCTTATTTACAGTAGGTATTATCATGTATATCATGGACTTTATAAAACATGGAAAGCCCACAGACGAAGCATTAGATTTAGATTCAGATTTATAACACAATTTAAAGCAAAAAATAGCCTTTTGGTTCAAAAGAAGACAATGAAGTTCTACATTTCTCATACCTGATTATTACTTAAACTTCAAAAATCTTAACCCAAAGGGCTTTTTTTAAATTATAAACGAAATCACACCTATTTTGAAAACAGAAACACAAAAGGCAACAACTTTAAAACCTTTCTATAAATCTATTGGAAAAGAAATTGAAGTATTTGAACATGCTTTTAAAAATAAAATTCCTGTGTTGCTAAAAGGACCTACTGGAACTGGAAAAACACGATTTGTAGATTACATGACACATCTATTAGAAAAACAATTAATTACTATTTCTTGTCATGAAGAAACCTCATCTACAGATTTAATTGGTCGTTATATTATTAAAGGAGCAGAAACCGTTTGGATAGATGGGCCTCTAACAAAAGCAGTTAAACAAGGAGCCATAATATATTTAGATGAAATTGCTGAAGCAAGACCAGATGTTATTGTAGCTATTCATTCGCTTACTGATCATAGAAAAGAATTGTATATCGATAAGTTAGGTGAAACAATTAAAGCACATCCAGACTTTATGTTGGTAGCTTCATTTAATCCAGGTTATCAAAAAGGGTTTAAAGAATTAAAACCTTCAACAAGACAACGTTTTATTGCATTGGCTTTTAATTATCCAAATGAAAAGGATGAAGCTGAAATATTAATAAACGAAACACAAATTGATGCTTCTATTGCAAAAAAATTAGTTTCGATAGCAAATAAAATAAGAAACTTAACGGAACTTGGTTTAACTGAAACTGTATCTACACGTTTATTGGTTGATGCTGCTAAGTTAATACATACAGGATTAAGCAAACGTCTGGCAGTTCGTGTGGCAGTTGTAGAGCCATTAACAGACGACACAGAAATTACTGAAGCCTTATCAGATTTATGTGATTTAATGATTTAAATAAGAATCATGTTTGAACCAGATGAATATCTCTATTCCAAAATAGTTAAATTCTTAAAGCGACGTAAAAAGCAAGCTCAAGAGGCACTAGAACATGCTGTAAAATTAGAAGAAATTAAACAACGTCTTACCATTTTTTCCAGAGCAATTACTGGTCAAGCCATAGAAATTTTTGAAGCAGAACGTGAAGGTGGATATAAAAACAATAGCTTCTTCTTACCTACTCGATTTTCTGAATTTCATTCTTTAGAGCAAAATACTCAATTTTACATTTTTAGAGTTGTTTATCTATCAATTCAAAAAAACTTGAATTTAAATTTTACTGCTGATGAAGAATTCACTTTAGAGTCAGCTCGAGAAAAAGCTATAGAAACTTCGTCTTTGGTTTTAAATGAAATGTTCAATCAATTTCCAATAACCAAACAAATTCATCAGGAATTAGTTTCACATTATTTTAAATTAACTACAGAGAAATCCCCTGAAGATTTAAGTTTAATCTACGGAAAATGGATGCAAAATAATCCAGAAGTCTTAAAGAAATCTATTTTAAATAATATTTCAGAACAGGTTAAAAAAGCCATCGACAACGAAATAAATACCATTTTAAAAGCAAATGCTGTTGAAGAAATTACCTCTCTTGAAATAGACAAAAAACAGCAAGAAGATTATGTGATGACTCATAATTTTGAAAAAATTGAAACAGCTGAAGAATGGGAAGGAGGTTGGAGAGATTTTGATGGAGACGACGATTTGGATGATCATGAAAATGCATTAGAAGACCTCAACATGAAACACACGGTTAGAGTTGATGACCCAACACACTCTATTTACCAAGCAGAGTTTATTGAAAATACAACTATCTCTGAAAGTGCCGAATTAGATACTGAAGCACCACATATTGCATACGATGAATGGGACTATTCCAAACGCGAATACAAACCAAATTTCTGTAAAGTGTATCCTAAAACACAAATAGAAACAAACTTAGCATATTATAAAAAAACGCTTCATAAAAATGCAACTACCTTAGCAGGACTACGTAAAATGTTGACTTCTGTCAACAATAAATATCAGCAACAACATAGACAAACACAAGGTGAAAATTTTGATTTAGATGCCATAACAGATTTGTATGTAGACATGCATTCTGGTCACACACCTTCAGAAAAAATATACCTTTCAAAACGCAAAAAAGAAAAAGATTTATCCATTTTAATTCTATTAGATATCAGTCTTTCAAGTGATGGTTATGCAGGAGGCAATAAAGTCATTGATGTAGAAAAACAAGTATCCATTATTTTTGGTGAAATATTGAACGAATTTAATGTTGACTTTTCAATCGATTGTTTTTATTCAAAAACCAGAAACTACGCTACCTTTCTATCTGTTAAAGGTTTTGATGATTCTTGGGATAAAGCCAAACACAAAATTGGTGCTGTAGAACCAAGTGGTTATACCAGAATTGGTGCTGCTTTGCGTCACTCTGGAGCATTATTGGACTCTCGAGATACAAAAAATAAATGGGTGATTTTAATCTCAGATGGAAAACC
>DFBO01000030.1:0-8529 GCA_002366675.1 Flavobacteriaceae bacterium UBA3078 | reverse complement strand
AATTATTACAATCGTTGGTAAAACTTTACGAAAAAATTAAGCATCAAAGTTAATGTCAACAATCATACAAGAACACCATTCTAAAAATATTCTTTATCCACCAGGAGGGATTCTCATGTGGATTATTATTTATCTAGAACTCATCACCTTTGGAGCTGTTTTAATTGCAATGGTTTTATATAGCAAAGACGAACCTGAACTTTTTCATCAATCTAGATTACAATTAAATACCACCTTTGGAGCTATAAATACCTTGTTTTTATTGGTTAGTGGTTTTTTTATGGCGCTTACAGTTGGTGCATTAAAGATTAATAACATCCCTAAATCAAAATTATACTTAAAACTTACCATGTTTGGAGGTTTCCTTTTTTTAGGTTTAAAAACTGTAGAGTATATAGATAAGATTGATGCTGGACTTACAATGGGTTACAACACCTTTTTTTCGTTCTATTGGATGTTAACACTTTTCCATGTCATTCATGTGTTGGTTGGCTTAGTTATTTTAGCTTCGGTATTAAGAACTATGATTAAAAAACCTGAAAAATTGATTTTAGAAGATGTAGAAGCAAGTGCCACTTTTTGGCACATGTGTGACCTAATTTGGCTATTACTATTCCCTGTAATCTATTTAATTTTTTAAGATGAAGCAGAAACCATTTTTATACGTTTTAATTGCACTTATTGCTTTAACTCTTCTTTCTGCAATGGTGTCCAATTCGGAAATTGTTTATGCAAAAGAACTAATCATGATTCTTGCTGCCTTGAAATTTTTAGCAGTCGCTTTTTATTTTATGGAGTTAAAACAGTCTAATAGGTTTTGGAAAGTTTTACTTGTAAGCTTCTTAACTATTTTTATAAGTCTGTTTTTAATTATTTAAAATGACACAAAACAAAACATACAATTTTCTAATCATCACCATTTTAATAACCCTTTTCGCGATATTCAATGGGTTTATTTACACCTCTAAGGAAAATGAAAATCCAGTAAAATTAACTGAACAAGGATTACATGGGCAACGCTTGTGGCAAGAAAATAATTGTTGGTCATGTCATCAAACTTATGGATTAGGTGGCTACTTAGGTCCAGACTTAACAAATGTCTATAGTACAGAAAACAAAGGTCCAATGTATATAAAAGCCTTCCTGAATAGTGGTGTAAAAACCATGCCAAAATTTAATTTTTCTGAAGCCGAAAAAGAGGCATTAGTTACCTATTTAAAATTTATAGATAGTACTGGATATTACCCAAATTATAACGCGAAATTTAAACCTAATGGATGGGTTGAACTACAATACAAAAATGAAAAATAAAGCAGCAATCCTTTTTTTAATTACAGCATTATCTGCACTACTTACTGGTGTGTTTTTTGGTTTATTGGCAGCCTTACAATATCTTATTCCAGAATTTTTAAAAGACCTCATTCCATTTCATAAAATGAGACCTTTTCACGTAACTACAGCTATTACATGGATTGTACTTTGCGCTACTGGAAGCATCTATTTTTACCTTACACAAATTGAAAAGCTAAAATTGTTTTCAAACAAATTAATGAAGCTTCATTTAATTGTTTTTCTTATATCTGGTTTAGGCATCTATCTATCTTATATTGTTGGAAAAATGGAAGGCAGGGAATATTTAGCTTTCACACCTATTTTAACGATTCCAATTCTATTTGGATGGCTTCTTTTTGGAATTAATTATTTTAAAACCATGTTGAAGCAAGTTAAAAACTGGCCTGTATATTATTGGATGTGGGGAACTGGTATTGTTTTTATGATGATTCATTTAACAGAAGCTCATCTATGGTTATCACCATATTTTAGAGAACATGTTATAAAAGATTTAACAGTTCAATGGAAATCTTATGGTTCTTTTGTTGGTTCCTGGAATATGTTGATATATGGTATTTCCATATACGTGATGGCTAAAATAAAAGGAAACGATGCCATTGGAAGAGGTAAATTAGCTTTTTTCTTTTATTTTCTAGGTCTAACAAATTTGATGTTTGGTTGGGCTCATCATACTTATATTGTTCCTACTTTACCTTGGATAAGATACGTTTCATATGGCGTAAGTATGACCGAGTGGATTATTTTAGGATACATGATATACGACTGGAAGAAAAACTTAAATCAGACTAAAAAGGAAAATTATCCTTTAGCATATAAGTTTTTAGTAGCAACCGATTTCTGGATTTTTATCAATTTAATTATTGCTTTGCTCTTTTCTATACCAACTATTAATTTCTTTACACATGGAACGCATATTACAGTCGCGCATTCTATGGGAACAACTATTGGCATTAACACAACTATTCTATTTGCTTCACTTCTATTTATAGTTTCAAAAATATCTACTTTTTCTAAAAAACAAGAAACATTTATAAAACGAGGTCTTTGGGGATTTAACATCTCACTTTTCCTGTTTTTTTCTGCCTTATTAGTTGCAGGAGCAAAAAGAAGTCATTGGATGTATGCTGGAAACGACACCTCGTTTTCTAACATGCAAGACAGTCTGTTTTGGGTTTATACAGCGTTTTTTGTATTTGGTTTAGCCCTAACTACTAGTATTAGTTTCATTGGTTTACCAATCTTGAAAAAACTAATAAATAGTTTAAGAGTCTGAATCTGACTGCAAAATATCGAATGATTTTAATGATATAAACCTCCCTTTCTTCTGTATTTCTGCTACAAATTGTTCAATGGTTTTTTCTTTAAAATCTTTAAACAATTTTTGTTTAAATGCAATTACTGTAAAATGAACTGGACATGGATTATCGTCTCCACACTTAGATAGACCTAAAAAACATTGATTAAACTTTTCATGTCCATCTATAACAGAAACAATATCCCAAACTGAGTGTTGCTTATTTTCTTCATTTAAATAAAAACCTCCATAAGGACCTTTTGTTGAAGTTACTAAATGATTTCTGTTTAGCTGTTGAAGCAGTTTTGCTAAAAAAGGTTGAGGCACTTCTAATTCTTCAGAAATAATTTTTACTCCAATTTTATGTTTTATATCAGAACACATTTCTAAATAAAAGATGGATCTGATGGCGTATTGACAAGCGTTTGATAACACAGTACTTTTTTTTCAAATATATAAAAAGATAAATTTATCCGAGATTATTTAACATTACATTAGTTTATAATTAATGTTGTTTAAAAGCATTCAAAGAGTACTTTAAACAAAAAAATATTTAGAGGGTTAACTAAATTGAAAAGAAAATAATATTGATAATTTATAGAAGTGATTACTTCCAGTTATGACCTTTTAATTTCATAGCTACTATTAAAATGTCTTTTTGACTAATCTGGCCAACTAATTTTCCGTCTTCAACAATAGGGAAACGTCTTCTTTTAGATTCTAAAAATTTGTTTGCTGCATCAAGAACATTCATATTTCCATCAATGGTTTCAACGTCTCTAATCATGCGTTTTTCAACATTATCGTTTTCCATTGGCATGTTATAATATCTGCTTTCGCTTATTTGCTTTAAACAGTCTCCTTCAGAAATAACACCTACCAACTCATTATAGTCGTTAACAACTGGACCACCTGAAATTTTATTTTTTATAAGTATTTCTATAACTTCTTCAACAGACTGTTCTGGCTTGAAAGTAATGAGTTCTTTACACATAACATCCCTAACCCTAAATGGTGTGTCTTCTACTGTTTCTTGTTGTTGCTTCCTAGAACCTTGAAAACTTTTTATACCCATGATTAATCAATTTTATTATAAACTTAAATATACTTATTATTAATGAGTTATCCTAACAGCAGTATTGCTGGGATAATTTTCTTATTTTTATAAAACTAACCAACTTCTTTTCGTCATGCTTAAA
Organism: Flavobacteriaceae bacterium UBA3078; assembly: GCA_002366675.1. GTDB lineage: Bacteria > Bacteroidota > Bacteroidia > Flavobacteriales > Flavobacteriaceae > Xanthomarina. The sequence continues at coordinate 4,683 of DFBO01000030.1, read as the reverse complement.
AAAGTAATTTCCATAATATTAATCATTATAGCAATTTACTGGAGTTTTTCAGTATTAATACCAAGCAGTATTTCTACTATTGATGCTCCTGATAATACATTTTCAACCCAACGTGCGTTAATTCATTTAAAAGAAATTTCTAAAAAACCACATTATGTTGGAAGTCCAGAGCATGAAAATGTAAAAAATTATCTGGTAAAAGCTTTAGAAAATTTAGGTCTTGAAACAGAAATTCAGGAAGATTATGTATTAACAGATTGGGGAACTATTACCAAACCAAAAAATATTTTGGCTAGGATTAAAGGTTCTGATAATTCTAAAGCATTGATGCTTCTTTCTCATTACGACAGTAAATCGCATGCTTCTTATGGAGCTAGCGACGCTGGATCTGGAGTAGTGACTATACTTGAAGGTTTGAGAGCTTATTTACATGAAGATAAAACGCCTAAAAACGATATTATTATTTTATTTTCTGATGCCGAAGAACTAGGCCTTAATGGCGCTTCGTTATTTGTGAATAAACATCCTTGGGCTCAAGATGTCGGTTTAGTTTTAAATTTTGAAGCTCGAGGTAGTGGTGGTTCTAGTGTGATGCTTCTGGAAACCAATGGAGGAAACCATAACTTAATTTCTGGTTTTACAGAAGCTAATCCAGAGTATCCTGTTGCAAATTCTTTAGCTTATAGTATTTATAAAGAACTCCCTAATGATACAGATTTAACTAGATTTAGAGAGGATGGCAATATTGAGGGTTTTAATTTTGCCTTTATAGACGACCATTTCGATTACCATACGTCATTAGACAACTATAAAAGATTAGACCGAAACACACTAGAGCATCAAGGCAGTTATTTAATGCCTTTACTACATTATTATGCAGATGCAAACCTAAATAATTTAAAAAGTGATACAGATGATGTATACTTTAACGTACCACTATTTAAAACAGTTAGCTATCCTTTTTCATGGATTTTGCCAATGCTTATTATTGCTTTATTAATTTTTATTTCCTTGGTTTATTATGGTATTAGCAAACGTGTTTTAAACTCTATGCATATAGCTACAGCTTTCTTACCTGGAATTGCTGCCATAATTATCAATGGTTTAGTTGGCTATTTTGGATGGAAAATTCTACTTGTAATTTATCCACAATATGCCGAAATATTACATGGCTTCTCTTATAATGGCTATTTATATATCTGGGCTTTTTCATTGTTTTCAATTGCTGTTTGTATGTGGTTATATAACAAAGTCTTTAAACCAGAAAACACTGCTAGCTTGTTAGTTCCTCCTTTATTTTTATGGCTTGTAATTTGTGCTGTAGTGGCTTTTAAACTAGAAGGAGCCAGTTTCTTTATCATTCCATTATATTTTGGATTATTAAGTCTGTTTGTGTTAGTAAGACAGAAGCATCCAAACATCATACTCATGACTTTATTGTTATTTCCAGCCATTATGATTTTGGTTCCTTTTATAAAATTGTTTCCAGTTGGTTTAGGATTAAAAATGCTTGTGGCTTCAACCCTACTTGTATCTTTAATTTTTTCATTATGCATTTCTGTATTTGGATTTTCAAGATTCAAAAACCGATGGGCATATTTACTATTTATTGCTTCATTTGGGTTTTTCATTGCTGCTCATATGCAGTCTGATTTTAATGACGAACGTCCGAAGCCAAATAGTTTAGTCTATTATTTAGATACAGACACAAACGAAGCTATTTGGGCTAGTTATGATAATTTGTTAGACCCTTGGACCGAAGCCTATTTAACAAAAGAACCAGACACTAATAACGCCATTACAAAAGCCATGTTTGGGAGTAAATATAATACTGGTTTTAAGCATAGTAAAAAAGCTAATATAAAACCTATAAAGCGACCCTATGTAGATATCCAAAGAGATACAATTATTGGTGACAATAGATTTATAAAAATGTTTATATCTCCACAACGATTAGTAAACAGAATGGACCTATATGCAGAATCTACAAATGTCTTTACCTCTTTTAATGTGAATGGTCTTGAGATTGAAAAAGATGCAACTGGTTTTGTTTTTAACCAAAGAGATTTCAACAGATTATTTGAATACTATGTGGTTGATGATAAATTTTTAGAACTTGAATTTAGTGTTCCAAAAAATCAAAAAACAACACTTCAGTTTTACGACATCTCATTTAACCTTTTAAATAACGAGCTATTTAGAGTACCCGAAAGACCAGCTAATATGATTCCAAAACCATTTGTAATTAACGATGCTGTTATGGTTAAAAAAACAATTACTATAGAATAACACTCAAATAAAAAGGGCTTTTAAATTAGCATTGTTTTAAGACATTACATGTTTTATTTTTATAGTTTTGGCACATCTTTAAAAAAATATTAATTATGAAACATTTTATCGTATTAATTGTATTTGCAATCGCTATAAATACACAAGCTCAAAATAATCAAGAGCTTATTAAGCATTACCAAGCATATTACAAGCAAATGAAAGCGCAAGCAGATACTCAAGGTATAATAAATGGTTTAACACACTTAAATATTCTCTCTCCTTCTACTGCAAGACAAGATACTCTTGCTTATATTTATATGAATGAAGGTAAGTTTTTACAAGCTATTAACACTGTTGGTGTTGAAGTTAATAGTTCAGACTCTGATATTGCTGTTGAAGTAAAAGCTGTTTCATTAAAGTCCTTAAGTCAGCCTAAATTAGCAATCCCTCAGTTTGAAGAGTTATTTAAAAGAACAGAAAATGTCACATTATCTTATGAATTAGCCGAATTATATTTACAAACACAGAATGTAACTGAAGCTTCTAATAAAGTTGAATATGGCATATTACATGCTCAAGACAACATGAAAAAAGTGTATTACGAATCTCAACAGCCATATCAAGTACCACTTAAAGCTGCTTTTTTATATTTAAAAGGACTTATAGTTTTTAATGAAAATAAAGAAACAAATATCGATACTGCTGTATCTTATCTAGAACAAGCATTAACTATTGCTCCAAACTTTAATTTAGCTTTTGTAAGTAGAGAAGCATTATTAGGTCAAAAAAAACAACCTAATACAAAAGAATAAAGAGATTTAATTAGTTAAGGCTTTTTAATTTTTTGAGATTCTCTTTCAATTTTTTTATTCATCTGTAAATTTAAATTTGAAAAAGAAACCAACACCTCTTTTATTGAACTCATTAGTGTCTTAGTTGTTGTATTCGAAAGATTTATTGCACTTTCTAATTTGTATATTTTAGTTTCTAAAGCTATCAATCTAGAAACTATTGAAGGTGAGTCTAGCTTTTTTGGAATTGTTTGTTTTAAGTCGGTTATTAAAGCCTCTATTATTTCATGATTATCTTTAAAATAAGACAAATCAGCCTGTTTTAAATTTAAAATAACACCTTCTAATTCAGTGTATTTACCCCATTTTTTAGTGATTTTTTCAACTTTAGCATCTAAACCAAACTCTAAATAATTTAGTTTCTGTATTGTTTTTTTTGTAATTAAAGATGCTGTATTATTTTCATCGGTTTGTTGCACACTACCAGTGTCTTCTTTACAAGAAAATAGGCATCCAATAATGAGAAAACTTATAAATAATTTCATATATAATTTATAATAAACAACAAATATATTGATTTCGTTTTTCTATATCCTATTGTTTAGCACATGTTTAATATTTATCAAATTTTTTAAGTTAATTTTATCAATCAAGAATAAAAATCTTGCTATTTTTGAATAGCGTAAATTTAAAATAATGACTCCAAAAATATTAATCTTAGGTGCAGGTGGCCAAATAGGATCAGAACTAACCCAAAAATTGAGAGGCATTCATGGAGATGATAATGTAATCGCAACAGATATAAACTATAATAATTTAGAATTAGTTAACTCTGGTATTTTTGAAAGAGTTGATGCTCAAGACTTCACTTCAGTAAAAATATGTGTTGAAAAACACCAAATAAACACCATTTATTTAATGGCTGCTATGCTAAGTGCTACAGGCGAAAAGTTTCCAAGAAAAGCCTGGGATTTAAATATGGATTCATTATTTCATGTCTTAAATTTAGCAAAAGAAGGCTTCATTAAAAAAGTGTTTTGGCCTTCAAGTATTGCTGTGTTTGGGCCTACAACACCAAAAAAGGACACGCCACAGCATACTATTATGGAACCCTCTACTGTCTATGGAATTACGAAACAAGTTGGAGAACGTTGGTGCGAATATTACCATAATCAATATGGTGTAGACATAAGAAGCTTGCGTTACCCAGGAATTATTAGCTGGAAAACAATGCCTGGAGGAGGAACTACAGATTATGCAGTAGAAATTTATCATAAGGCGATTGCTGAAAAAAAATACGAATGTTTTGTATCTGAAAAAACAGAATTACCAATGATGTTTATGGATGATGCCATAAAAGCTACGATAGATATTATGGATGCAAAGCAAGAAGATATAAAAATTAAATCTTCATACAATTTAGCAGCTGTAAGTTTTACGCCAAAAGAAATAACGCAATCTATTAAAAAACACATTCCAGAATTTACAATTACTTACAATCCAGATTTTAGACAAAAAATAGCAGACTCATGGCCAAAAAGCATTGATGATAGTAGAGCTAGAGAAGATTGGAACTGGAAACACTCTTTTTCTTTAGATGATATTACAAAAGAAATGCTTT
>DFBO01000147.1:6794-8653 GCA_002366675.1 Flavobacteriaceae bacterium UBA3078 | reverse complement strand
AAAGGAACCGTTTTACATGGTAGCAATTTAAATGTTCCTGAAGAAAAAAGAGTGCAATTAGAAATATACTATACAGAACCAGATAATTAATAAACTATGTGTGGAATTGTAGGATACATTGGTCATCGTGATGCCTATCCAATTATTATTGAAGGGCTTAAAAGATTAGAATATCGTGGTTATGATAGTGCTGGAATAGCATTATATGACGGAAAAGATCTTAAAGTTTGTAAAACAAAAGGGAAGGTTGTCGATCTAGAAGATCGAATTAAAAAAGAAATCACTCCCAATGGATCTCTAGGAATTGGTCATACACGTTGGGCAACTCATGGTGTACCAAACGACGTTAATGCACATCCACATTATTCTAATTCTAGTGACTTAGTAATTATTCATAATGGAATTATTGAAAACTATGAAGCATTAAGAACTGAACTTTCAAAAAGAGGCTACACTTTTAAATCTGATACAGATACTGAAGTACTTATAAACTTAATTGAAGATGTTAAACTTAAAGAAGACGTTAAGTTAGGAAAAGCAGTTCAAATAGCACTTAACCAAGTAATAGGAGCATATGCTATAGCAGTTTTTGACAAGAATAAACCAGACGAAATAGTAATTGCTAGACTTGGTAGCCCATTAGCAGTTGGTATTGGTGACAATGAATTTTTTATTGCCAGTGATGCTTCCCCATTTTTAGAATATACTAAAAATGCCATTTATCTAGAAGATGAAGAAATGGCCATTATTAGAGCTAATAAAGAAATAAAAATTAGAAAAATTAAAGACGACTCTTTAGTAGATCCTTATATTCAGGAATTACAAATGAATCTAGAGCAAATAGAAAAAGGTGGTTACGACCATTTTATGCTAAAAGAAATCTTTGAACAACCAAACGCAATAAAAGACACATATAGAGGAAGACTTCTTGTAAAAGAAGGCATAATCAGAATGGCTGGTGTAGATGATAACATTGAAAAGTTCTTAAATGCTAACAGAATTATTATTGTTGCTTGTGGAACATCATGGCATGCTGGTCTTGTAGCAGAATATATCTTTGAAGACTTAGCGAGAATTCCTGTAGAAGTTGAATATGCCTCAGAATTTAGATACAGAAACCCTGTTATTACAAAAAAAGACGTTGTTATTGCCATTTCACAATCTGGCGAAACTGCCGATACTTTAGCAGCTATTAAGCTTGCAAAAGCTAATGGTGCTTTTGTATTTGGAGTTTGTAATGTAGTTGGTTCTTCTATTGCAAGAGAAACTCATGCTGGAGCTTATACACATGCTGGTCCAGAAATTGGTGTTGCATCAACAAAAGCATTTACAACACAAATAACTTTATTAACCTTAATAGCTTTAAAATTAGCAAAAGTAAAAGGTGAAATTTCAAATTCTGACTATCGTTATCATTTACAAGAATTAGAATTAATCCCTGAAAAAGTACAGAAAGCTTTAGAGTCTGATGAACACATAAAAACAGTCGCTAATATTTATAAAAATGCTAGAAACTGTTTATATTTAGGGAGAGGCTATAATTTCCCTGTAGCTCTAGAAGGTGCTCTTAAACTTAAAGAGATCTCTTATATTCATGCTGAAGGTTATCCAGCAGCAGAAATGAAACATGGACCAATTGCTTTAATAGATGAAAATATGCCAATTATAGTTATTGCAACTAAAAAAGGGCATTACGAAAAAGTTGTTAGTAACATTGAAGAAATAAAAGCTAGACAGGGTAAAATTATTGGTATTGTTACTGAAGGAGACACAAATGTTAAAAGATTAGCAGATCATGTTATAGAAGTTCCTGAAACTTTAGAATCGCTTTCTCCTTTACTAACTACTATTCCATTGCA
>DFBO01000147.1:2806-6677 GCA_002366675.1 Flavobacteriaceae bacterium UBA3078 | reverse complement strand
ATCTATCTGTTTTGTGTTTGTAAATGGAACAACGTTTGAAAAATTAAAAGACATATTCATGTCTCTCTCTATATATTTCAACACTTCTTTTGGCTTATTTAAATAATCTTCATATTCAATAAGAAGATAGTCTTCATCTACCATATTAGATAAATAATTATAATAATTATACCAAACATTCAACCAGTAATCAAGAGTATTTTTATCAGATGGGATTAAAAGTGCTTCTTCACTAAATTTAAATACTTTTTGGTTTTGCCCAAATTCATGATGTCCTAACCAATTTAGATAGGTTTGCATAAATTCATCTTCTTCTTGAAATTCTGAAAAACGCTGATGTTGATTCAATAAAGAAGCTGCATGTTCTTCAGGTTTTCTAAAAAGAAAAATAATTTTAAAATCTTTATTAAACGTTCTAAGAGATTCATAACGCAAAATAATATTGTTGTTTTTAGAGAGATATGTTGATTCGTTATCATGCCTTATTAAAGACTGATACTTAATATAATTTGCATAAACATCTTCAGTTATATCATGTTTTTCTAGATGTGACTCTGAAATAAAATTATCATTTAAAAACACTTTAAAAAAATACTCTTCAAGAGCTTCAATGGTATTTAACCCAAATAACATTTTGTCTCCATGTTTACGCTCTTTTAAATCTGCTTTCTTTGGATCATACATTTTCTTCCAAAGATTTGGAGCTAATAATAATGGCATATTAGAATAGTCTAAAGAACTAAAAGTTCCTGCTTTAAAAAGTTGGTCTGTTAAACTTGTTGTGCCAGCTCTTGCTAGTCCGGAAACAATTAAAAACGTGCTTTTATCATTAATTTTTTCTCCTTTTTTAAACCTACGATCAAAAGAGAATAACAACTTAGATAAATTATAATTATTTAATATAAGTTTATGAAATAGCTTTGATGCTTCAGAATAATCCTCATTAGGGTTTTTCTTTTTAAGTAAAAATGGAATGATAGTCCCTACCGAAAAACTAATGATGACCCAAATCGAACTTAAATCTAAATCTTGAAGTGTTACATTTTTAATTAATTTAAAAATGTAAATGGGTAAACTTGTAAATACTATTATTAAACATATTAATCCAATAGCAACTCCTAAAGAGGTCAACATAACTTTTAACGCAGCTATTAGTTTTTTTTGTTTAACAGTTTCTTCCTCTTTTGATAAAACAGCATCAGACAAAGACAATGTAGCCTCTAAAGCTTTAAAAAAAGGTTTACGAGAATAAATAAGAATACTGGAAAAGATAACTCCAGAAAGACCTAATAATATGAAATAAATCATTAATTTCTTCTAAATATTTTTCGAAAAAACTGTTTAATCGGAATCCATAAAACGACACCAAAAGCAAAAATCACTAATAGTATAATAAAGACAATAATTAAAAGTGTTCCAATACCAATTCCAGGGCCAATATATAATGTCATAATATTTTTATTTTAAAGAATTCAACTCTTTATCTAAATAAGTAGTCGTCCAATTAGGTAAGTAGTGATACCCATCTATATCACTATCAAGTGTTGTTTTTAAAACTACTTTAGATTGATTTAACACCCATAATATCCCAGAACCCTGTTCCTCGAAAAACATATCTCCATTAGGAAGCATTCGATATAACCCTTCTGCTCCTGTAAAAATTTGATGCTTTTTAAAAAGGTCTTCAAAGACTGTACTATAGGTGTCATCTTCAAAGTTATAAATAAGTACATTTGAATGGTTTATTTTTCGCTCAACCGGTTGATTTGTTGGTTTAAATTCAATTTCACTATAGGTTACTTGATTTACAATGGAGTTGTTATTTAAAATACTAATAGAATTTGGCGATAGTATATCAACATCATGTTGAAACGAAAATGGTCCTTCAATTACTTTTATAACTATATTTGTTGAAGGTCTATATTGAATAATTAACGATGGACTTCTAAAACTAAGAAACAAATCCCCTTCATTAAAATAATTAGTGGTTTCTAAAACTGGTTGTATGTCGTTTAAATGAAATGGATCAATAACATATGGGCTTTTGTTCATTAAGTAGCCTAAATTATTTTCAAGAAAAATATCTGTTAAAGATTTACTATAAAGTGTTTTTCCTGTTTTAGCATCAATTTGAACTATTTGATCGTCTCTATAACTAGTTGTGTGTCCTTCAATAGAAACTCTCTTTGGGACAATAATACCATTATCATGTTTCACAGCTGGAATCCAAATATTCCCAATAGAATCTTTATTCATGGCGTGATGAAAAATAAAATCGTTGTTAAACCATTTTTCTTTAGAACTTGAATCCATTCTAAGTATTCCAGGCCTTTCGTTACAAGACACTATAATATCAAAACCTTCCATTAATGTAGCAGGATATAATCTATCGTTTCCATCTATTTCGTAATGTTCAGATAGTTTACTTACTGGAACTGACCATTCATGATTTATAGAATTATCTTTAAAATTTTTAAGCTCTATCTTAAAGGCATCACCATCTCTGTATGAATATAAACCATATAAATTGTAGTTTAATTTATTAATATTAGTTTTGTCTGCTTCTTTTGTTTTAATGTAGTAATCTGGTGCATTAAATATATAGGTATAGGTTTTTTTTATATTTGATAATACCTCAGAAAAAGATTTAATAGGATCTGTTAATGGTCCTAAACTACGCTCGCCTAAACTCACATTCCTAACAATCCCACTCCAAACCATTAATAAAAAAATGAGGATTATAGCTATAGCTATTTTCTTAACTGCTTTCATATCAATATTTCAATGTTTTAACAAATATAGAATAAAAAATTACTCAATTAATCTGTGTTTATAAAATTCAACACTAAAAAACAGGGTTATTAATTATTCTTATTACACTATAAATCACTCTTTTTTTGTTAAAAATTATTATGCGTGCATAATTTTAAAAAAAATTTCATAATGTTTTCATAATATTAATTATATTGCCTCTAATAATTAACTTGAACTATTAATAATTAACTAAATCTATAAAATGAAATCAATCCTTTCACTTTTATTGTTGTTTTGTTGTGGAATCACTTTTTCACAAACAACAGTTTCAGGAATTGTAACTGACGAAAACAGTCAACCCATTCCTGGAGCAAACGTCATTATAGTTGGAACCTCAACTGGAACATCCACCGATTTCGATGGTGATTATACATTAACCGTTGACCAAGAGCCACCATTCTCACTTCAAGTGAGTAATATTGGTTTTAGTACAGAAACACTAGAAGTAACATCAAACAATCAAACTCTTAATTTTATTCTTAAAGAAGGTACTTCGTTAGATGAAGTTGTAATATCAGCTTCAAGAACTCCTGAAAGAATATTCGAATCACCAGTTACTGTAGAACGTTTTGGGTTAAAAGAAATTAAAAACACTGCTTCTGCAGATTATTATGGAGGATTAGAGAACTTAAAAGGTGTAGATATAAACACTAACAGTTTAACCTTTAAATCTATTAACACTAGAGGTTTTGCAACTTTTGCAAATACAAGATTTGTTCAACTTGTTGATGGTATGGACAACTCTGCTCCTTTACTTAACTTCCCTATGGGGAACTTATTAGGGATGGTAGAGACTGATGCTCTAAGTGTAGAGCTTTTACCTGGTGCATCTTCGGCACTTTATGGTGCAAATGCCTTTAATGGTATTTTATTTATGACAAGTAAAAATCCTTTTGACCATCAAGGTATTAGAGGTTATTTTAAACAAGGTATAACTTCCCAAGATGCTGCTGGAGATAATGATTATACAGATTTTGGCGTAAGTATAGCTCATAAATTCAGTGATAAATTTGCGGCTAAAGTCAACTTTGGGTATCTAAAAGGTACAGATTGGCAT
>DFBO01000147.1:0-2674 GCA_002366675.1 Flavobacteriaceae bacterium UBA3078 | reverse complement strand
GCTGTTAGTAGAACAGGATATAAAGAAGTGGACTTGACCGATTATAATGCTGAAAGTGTAAAAGCCGATTGGGGTTTATATTTTAGACCTTGGGCTAATGATTTTGAAATACAATATGTAGGTAAAGTAGCTTCGGGTTCAACTATTTATCAAGGTGCGCAACGCTATAGAATTGATAATTTTGGACTACAACAGCATAAAATTGAAATAAAAAATGATAACTTTTTTGTACGAGCTTATGTCAATTCTGATAAAGCTGGTGATACATATGTATTGGATGTGGCTGGCCCTAATTTATTGCAAGCCTGGAAAGCACATGATGTATGGTTTGGAGAATATGTAGCAACTTATATTGGTCAAACATTAGGAGGAGCAACAGATGCACAAGCACATGATGCTGCAAGAATTGTTGCTGAACAAGGAAGACCAGAATTAGGATCAGATGAATTTAATAGATTATATGAACAAGTAACAACAGACACCGATTTCTTAACTGGTTCAGCTTTGAAAGATAATTCTAAAATCTATCACGGAGATGCTAATTACAACTTTAAAGACAAAATTAAATTTGCCGAAATTCAAGTAGGTGGATCTTATAGAACTTATCGATTAAATTCATTTGGAACTATTTATGCAGATGCATTTGGGGCAATTACTTATTCTGAATTAGGATTGTACACGCAATTACAGCGCTCAATTGAGCTAAATGAAAGTTTAGAATTAAAGTTAACAGGTTCTTTACGTTACGATAAATCAGAACTGTTCGATGCATTTTTCTCACCAAGAATATCTGCAGGTTTAACAGTAAATGAAAACCATAACTTTAGAGCTTCTTTTCAAACTGGTTTTAGAAACCCAGATACACAAGCATTGTATATTGGTTTGCGAACTGCCTTAGGAACACTTGTAGGTGGTGCATCTGATATTGGTAGTCGTTATGAAAGAGATTATGGTGTTAGTCAATTTGCACAAAATAACTTAGGACAACCTTCAACTTTAACTCAAACAGCTGATGCGGCTTATAGTAATTCATTATTTGCTTCTATTGCTACCGATTTATCTGATCACGATTCTAGTTCTAATGGTAGTAATTTTATAGGCAATTCTAATTATGTTAAACCAGAACAAGTGAGCTCAGTTGAAGTAGGATATAGAGGGAAATTTCAAAATTTTATAATTGATGCTTCAGCATACTACAGTTCTTATAAAGATTTCTTAGCAAACGAATCTGTTGTAGCGCCACTCTATGGAAATGTTTCAAACTTTGATTTAACAGGTTATGATCCCAACAACCCTGCATCTATAGCAGGATTAAACCCAGATACGCAACAAATTCTAGCTGCCTTAGATAATGGAGATTATCAAGTCTATCAAGCCAATACCAATTCTGAAGAAACAGTAAGCTCTTATGGAGCTGCAATAGTAGTATCAACTAAAGTATTTAACGGTTTTGACTTAAGTGCAAATTACACCTATGCTCATTTAGATTTTGATGTTAAGGCTAATCCAAACTTTAGAACAAACTTCAATACGCCAGAACATAAAGTGAAAGCTTCTTTTGGTAAAACAGAATTGTTTAAAAACTTTGGATTTAATGTATCATGGAGATGGAGCGATAACTACTATTGGGAATCTTCTTTCGGAGACGGAGAAGTACCTGCATTCAATGTAATTGATGCACAAGTTAACTATCGAGTTCCAAGTTTAAAATCTACATTTAAAGTAGGTGCTTCTAACTTATTGCAAGATGATTACTTTACAGCATTTGGTACTGGTTATATAGGTTCTCAATATTATGTATCTTGGACTATCAATAATTTCTAATAACTAAAAAGAAACAATTTAAAATGAAACAATTTAAATATATATTTCTATCCATACTTACACTAAGTATGATAGCTTGTGAGAATGATCTCGTAGAAGATTTTAGGGATATAAATGATTCTGAGACTGAACTTTTACCAGAATTAATAGCTGGTACGGCAGATTTTTCAAACTATGTCGCAGTAGGAGCATCTTTTACAGCTGGTTATACTGATGGTGCATTATTTATAGCTTCTCAGGAAAATTCATTTCCAAATATAATAGCCAATAAATTCGCCAATATTGGAGGTGGAACTTTTACACAACCATTGGTAAGTGATAATTTTGGAGGTTTAGCTGCAGGTGGAACTCGTATTGCAGACCCTAGATTAGTCTTTGGAGGTGCTGGGCCAGTACCATTAGAGTCGGTTATTGGACCAGTAACGGTTGGTACAGATATCGTGTTAAATAACCCAACAGGACCGTTTAATAATTTAGGAATACCAGGTGCTAAAAGTTTTCATTTAGTTGCTCCAGGTTATGGAAATTTATCAAATTTTCCAGCCGCAGCCAATCCATACGCTATACGTGTTACAGGTAATTCACCAAATGCTTCAATTTTAGAATTAGCAATGGCTCAAAATCCAACATTTTTTACACTCTCTGAAGTTGGTGGAAATGATGTATTAGGTTATGCTACTTCTGGTGGAGACGGAACTAGCCCAATTACACCCACTACAACATTTGACGCGTCTTTAAATGCTTTAGTCAATGGTTTAACTGCTAACGGCTCAAAAGGGGCTATTGGGAATTTACCTAATATTACAAGTTTTTCTCACTTTACAACAGTACCATATAATCCTATTCCGTT
>DFBO01000279.1 GCA_002366675.1 Flavobacteriaceae bacterium UBA3078 | reverse complement strand
TTTGTGAATTCCCTAAAGCTACATAAGCACTGTATTTCCAAAATTCTAAATTATTCTGTTTAGAATACTTTAATAATTCATTGGCATAAAACGTTAGGCTATCTGCATTTCTTGCATGCTTTTTTATAAGATTATTCAATCGTATAATTTCCTGATCATTTAGAAGTTCGGATTGAGCATAACCTGAAAAATCAAGAAATAAAAACAGAAAACAGAAAACAGAAAGTAAATTAGTTTTGTACATTAATAGCATTTGAGATTCTACGAATATATTGGATTTCATTTTAATAACCAATCTATTAAATCTTGTTATTAGAAATATAATTACAAATAAAAATGTATTCATTTTCAAAACTATGTTAATTGGATTTTAATTCCAAGACTCGAAAGTAGTATCAATTTAAATATTTTTTTTAAAAGTTTATTGTCACAGCTTTTTATTTAGTAATTTGCGAGCCCTAGGGATGATTTCTCTCCCACGCTGAATTTTCGATACTTCGAAAGGAAAAAGGTACAGTAGGAATGGTTATTTTACTCGTTAAGCGAGATTTAATTATTAATGTTTGCATCTAGAAAAGGATGTTAAACGATGTCTTATTTTAATAAGCATAAACCTTAAATTATTTTAAAATGGCTGTTTTAGACCACATTTCATCGCAAGAAGCGATGGCTTTAGAAAACAAGTATGGAGCACAAAATTATCATCCACTTCCAGTAGTATTGAGTAGAGGAGAAGGTGTTCATGTTTGGGATGTAGAAGGAAAAAAATATTATGATTTTCTTTCTGCGTACTCATCAGTAAATCAAGGGCATTGTCATCCAAAAATTGTTGGAGAAATGACAAAACAAGCTCAAACTCTGACATTAACATCTCGTGCATTTTATAATGATATGCTTGGGAAATACGAAAAATTCATAACAGAATATTTTGGATTTGATAAAGTCTTACCAATCAATACAGGAGCAGAGGCAGTTGAAACTGCATTAAAAGTATGTAGAAAATGGGCTTATGAAGTGAAGGGGATTGATACAAACAAAGCAAAGATTATTGTTTGTAAAAATAATTTTCATGGAAGAACTACAACAATTATTTCGTTTTCAAACGATCCGGTTGCACGTAAAAACTTTGGTCCATTTACAGATGGATTTATTAAAATTGAATACGATAACTTAAAAGCCTTAGAAGAAGCTTTAGAAAGTTCATCAGAGATTGCTGGGTTTTTAGTTGAACCAATTCAAGGAGAAGCAGGTGTTTATGTTCCTAGTGAAGGTTATTTAAGTGAAGCAAAAGCATTATGCGAAAAGTATAATGTATTATTTATTGCTGATGAGGTTCAGACCGGAATAGCTAGAACAGGACGTATGCTTGCTGTAGATCATGAAAATGTAAAACCAGATATTCTGGTATTAGGAAAAGCTTTAAGTGGTGGTGTTTATCCAGTTTCTGCTGTGTTAGCAAATAACGAAATAATGAATGTTATTAGACCTGGAAACCATGGTAGTACGTTTGGAGGTAATCCTGTTGCTGCAGCTGTTGCCATTGCAGCTCTACAAGTAATAAAAGATGAAAGGTTAACTGAAAATGCTGAAGCACTTGGACATTTATTTAGAAATGAATTAGACAAGTATATTGAAACTACAGATTTAGTTAATCTAGTAAGAGGAAAAGGCTTATTAAATGCTATTGTTATTAATGATGATGAGGATAGTGATACAGCCTGGAACATTTGTTTGGCTTTACGTGATAATGGTTTGTTAGCAAAACCAACTCATGGTAATATTATTCGTTTTGCTCCACCATTAGTAATGACAGAAGACCAATTATTGGATTGTGTTTCAATTATTGTTAAAACATTAAAACAATTTGAAGACTAAACTCCTTTAGTAATATGTAATAAAAAAAAGCGACCATTTGGTCGCTTTTTTTTATTTTATTAAACAAGGTTTATTGATTTTCCCATTCTTCCATCAAGGTTTCAGATTGAAGTATGATTTCGTCCCAACCTACTGTAGTAATTCTATAAATTGTCATTCCAAAATACAGTAAATTAATAATTAAGATAGACATGGCAACAATTTTTGCTGTATTCATAGCCTTTACACTACTGTGTTCATAATCTTCAGGATTATCTTCAACTTGTTTCAATTTATTGTGTGCAATAAAGAAGGCAATTCCTGCTAAGATGAATCCTAAACCTCCAAAGCAACAACAAAGTAATCCTAAAATTGCTAAGACATAGACTAAAGTTGGGTTAAGCGATTGTTTTTCCATAAGTAATAGTTAATTGATGAATTTAAAAATATAGCTTACAATTATAATACAAATACTTACAATTGCCAGCACTTTAATAATTTTGTTTGAATGTTTAAATTTAAAGAAAATATTTAAGCCAATAAAGAGGGATAATAGTATTAAACTATAAATAGCTGGATACATTTTAAATGCAGCTATAAAATCTCCATGAACAACTAAAAAAAAAGCTCTTTGAAAACCACAGCCTAAACAGTCAAACCCTAAGATTTGTTTGTTTAGGCATGGTAACATAAAATCTTCTAATGAAGACATAAATCTATTTTACGATAAATTAAGGTGTAAATTTAAAGATAATTATTTGTTTGAAACAACAACTTTTTTATTTATAACTTGATTATCAGCAAAAGTAACATTAACAACATACATTCCTTGGCTTAGATTTTTTGTTGAAAATTCAAGGGTGTCTTTTGTTAACATATCTAATTCTCTAAAGATTTGTTTTCCATTTACATCGTAAAGCGTCACATTTTTAATATCTAATAATTTAGGGTTAGATATTGTTAATTGAGCCAAATTATTATTTTGGAATATGTGTAAATCTTCAGCCGAAACAATTTCTTCAGTATTTAGTCTTTCTGAAGTAAAAGTGATTTCAAAGCGATCGCTATAGTTTCCTGCTGGAAGGTTTATTTCATGATTTTGCTCTCTTAGATCAACATATAAATCTGTTTCTAAATCATGAATATAAATTGGCTGACTATCATCAAAATTTTGAATGTCAAATATTCTAAAACGGATTAATTGTTCTTGATTAATATTTATAACCAAAGGAATATGTAATTCTGTATCAAAAGCAAATGCTTGGGCATTATAGGCTATATTGTCTTGTGGCCAATACACATCAGAGTTTAAGGCAGCTGGACTTGTAGTTTCTAAGCCATAATCTTCTCCTGGAGTTGCAGATGGGTGAAAATTTTGAAGTAATTGTCTAGTGTAAGTGTCATTGAAATCGACATTTAATCTAAAACGTTTAAATTCCTCAGGCATTATAAAAAGGCCATCTTCAGTATAATTAACAATATCTTCTTCATTATTTTCAGAAACTCTAAAAAACTCACTTAATGATGCTGCCTCTTTTTGAAAAACACGCATACTATTAGTTGTTCTTAAAGTTCCACCAGAAACATTTCCTTTAACTAAAAATCCTTGACCAACTGGGATATAACGATACACATGTTTACCACTAGTACTTGAGCCTCCTGCAGTGTTTATAGTTCCATCTATGTTATATGTGTCAAAAGTTGAAGGCATAAAAGTTTCAACAGTTCCAGCAGCATTAATGGTATAAGTTGCATAACCTCCAACATAATTAGCTAACACATGTGAAGTTGATCCAGTAGGATCTTGCTCCCAAAATGAAAGTGTCGCAGAATCAATTATTGCTGCATTGTTAGTATCATGAATATATGCTCTAGCATCTAAAGCAGAAGGATATGGGTTACCCACTAAGGTTTCTCTTTCGGCATTTAATGTAGTTGTGATTGTCCCATTATTTGGCCTTCCTCTAAAATCATATTTTTGAGCTCCACTTGGGTTTCCTTTCATAGTAAAGCCATATCCAGATGCTAATGTGCCATTAACTATTCCGCCTGAGTTTATAGTTCCAGGTCCAGCACCTAAACCTTGCCAATCCTGGAAATCATTTGGATATGGATGTGCAGTTAATCCTGTAAAAGTGAATAACCAATAATTCGCAATTTCAGTTGTTGTACCATCATAAGTACCATTATAACTAAAAAGAGTACTGTTTATAGGAGCTGTTGTTTCACGATAAAAATTAGCATTTGGGGTAAATACTGTGTTTCCTGAGCCACCACTATGGATACCAACTGGTGAACACCAATAATTATACATATAGGTATTAGAGGTTCCTGTTTGGAAGACACTTAATTTACCATCTCCTGTGTTCGTACTAGTAATTGTACCATTACTTTGTAATAATTGAGCTTCATTACGTAAATAGAGATGTCCAGAATTTCCATTTGTATTTAAATCTCCCTGTAAATTTACATCGTTAGTAACAAAAAGTGGAGCAACTGTTGGGCCAGATGTAAAACCATTGCCATCTACAAAAATATAGCTATCATCACTAACAAATAAAT
>DFBO01000239.1 GCA_002366675.1 Flavobacteriaceae bacterium UBA3078 | reverse complement strand
TAAAATTCCAAAAGCAAGCATAACTTGCTGATTTAACCCTTCTAACCTATTAAACGTTGCTATTTTATAGCTAAAATTTAGTAAAACAATTATTGAAATTAACCAATAACCAATAGAAATAAGTTTGTTTTTAGTAATAGTTTTTACACTTTGAAAAGCATAAAAATCTATAAATAAAATAACTGCAACAAAAATCATCCATCTAACCATAAAACAAATCTAATTTTATTTTATGATTTTAGACTATTTGCCAAAAAAGATTAAGATGGATTTAACATGTTTTATTACCATTTTGTATATTCTGCATTACTACCATCACTATCTATTTCAAAATGAAAGTCAAATTGCAACATCCCAACATCAACTCCAAAACTATCTGTTGAATTTGAACTAGTAGCATCTCTAAATATTCTACACACTAGCATACTAGAAAGTGTTTTCCCTCCTCCATTTATAGTTCCTAAAGGGGTAATGTAATGTTTAAATCCTACTACACTTGTATCGCCTCCAATCATAGTATCACCATAAATAATTGTAGAATTTCCAAATACATCTAATACATTTATCCAAGTATACTCTAATCCCCAACCAACAGTTCCTGCACCACTTATTTTTGAAACCCAATGAACATGTGGGTGAAGATCAGATCCTTCTTTCCAAGCATGGGGCATTTGAACGGTAAAAAAAAGTTCCTCCTCGGTATTTTTATCAAACCAGAATGTATAAACACCTTCACTTCCTGCACCATTATTTGTAAATACACCCCATTCTGGCATTTTTAGTCCTTTCTCTTTTAATGAAGTAACTGGAACTCTTAAATCATCATACCTGGTAGCAGTTCCTTCATAACTTAATGAACCATCATTTGCTATATATGTATTGTTTGTTCCATCTCCAATTCTTGTGTTTCCAAATTCATCTATTTTCATTCTTTCGCTACCAGCTGTAGTTAGTCTAATTATATCTTCATCGGCATTTTTATCAACTTCAACTTTTGTGTCAGAATCTGCATCCACAATTTCATCACTTATACTTCCTCCCCTTGCTAATTCTTGCCAAGAACTTGTATAAAACCAAAAACTTTGGGTTGTAGAATCAAACACCAACAATCCAATAACAGGGCTACTAATAGCAGTTCTCTGAGCGGTTGTCATTCTAGGAATTAACACTCCTTTAGTTGTAGATTGAATATCTAACATAGAAGATTCTTCTGGATTTGTAGTTCCAATACCAACTTGCGCCATAGCATTAACCGTTACAAAAAAAACAACTATTAACATTATAAAAAAAATGTGTTTGTTATTAATATTTTTCATTATTCTATATTTTTAATTTATAATCTTATAAGTCTTTTTTCCTTCTTCAGACTCAACTAATACTAAATACATTCCTTTTTTAAATTGAAAAGGAACTAAAATTTGTCTATCGCTTAATAAATTTGTGTTTACCCTAGCCAATTGCTGCCCTAGCATATTAAATACGAGCACATTATTCAATTTTAATTCATCGGGCTTATTGATTACAATACTGTTGTTTTTATTATAATAAACATTAATATTTGCGTAAATTTCTTCTTCATCGAGAACAGTTACCTCTTTAGGTTTAAAAACTAGTTTAAACCTATTTAAATATTCTCCTACTGGTAAACTTGGAATGAAATTAGTAATACTTAAATTGTAAATTGTATCTAAAACAACATCTTTTATATATACTACTTCATTAAAATTCTCAACGGCATCTAACATAATAGTATGCACACCCTCTTGTTCAATTATTAAACCTAATGGAAATTCATCGGTATCATTAAAAGATCCAACACCTTGTATTACATATTTTTTTTCAAGATCATCTTCAATTATATAAAAAAGCTCATCTTCTCTTGACCCAGACATTATAGCATCATAGCCTCTATTGTAGTAATTATCAGCTGGTGTGTTAGGTAAAAATCCTAGTAGTAACTGCCTGTGAAAACCTTCTGGGTCTTCATATCCAATTCTTATAAAACTTTTTGTTTCTTCTGTTGTTTTTGAACTGGCAGTTTTATAAAAAACAGATGAGCTTGAAGTTTCAGTTATAAAAGCTCGCTGCGCATTGTTAAAATCTATTGAAATATCTGTTCCTGTAGCTTCCACAAAAAAACCTTGACCTACAGCTATATACCTTTCGGGTATTATCCCTAAGGAACTGCCTAAACCATCAATAGATAAAATTACAGATGGTGCAACACCACCTGTTAAATTTCTAATTGCATATCCTCCTAAATAATCAGCTAAATTATGAGAAGATGAACCTCCATCTATCCAAAATTCAATACTTTCAAATACTGATAAGTTATCGGTAATAAATTGCCAAGAATCTAAAGCTGAGGGATACGGATTTCCTAATAATATGTTTTCCCCAACTGATACGGTAAAAGAATAGTCTCCATTATTGGGAATACCTTTAAAAACATAATTTTGAAATGCAACACCAGTGCCTTTCATTGTGTAACCCTGTCCTGGAGATAAACCTGTATTTTGATCTATTTTATCCCAACCTGCATATCCAGAAGTATTTGGAGAATAAGTATATAACCAAGTTGTGTTTATTGTTAAAGGAGTTGTAACATTGGAACTTTCATCAACTATGGATGGTATTCCATTATATGGTGAACCTGAATTAATTAAAACTTGCTGTGGAGTGAAAGGGTTAATATTTGAATCTGTGCCATCAAACAAACCTCCATTTAATGAGAAAGTTCCGCCATTATTTACTGGTGAAGACCAATAGTTATAAGCTGTTGTTGTTGAAACTCCTTGTTGATCTCTTAGCAATTTTCCTGATCCTGAATTAGCCACATTATTTACTTGCATCAACTGTGCTTCTCCCACTAAACGTAAATCACCATTTGTTAATGTTACAGAATTTATAACTTGTAATTCAAAATTATCTTCAACTGAAACACCTAATAGCGTGTTATTAATATCTAAATTAAATAAATTAATTTCATTAGTAGTCCCAGAAATAATTTGAACAGCGTTTACAGTACTTTCAAAAAAAGTTGTACCAGAAATTGTAGTTGTTGTACCGTTATTTATAAAATTACTGTTTAAATATAAATCTCCATTATTATTATGTATTGCCGCAATTTTATTTGTATATTCCTCACCAAAATAAACTGTTGTAGATGGTTCTATTTGTAAAGTGCCTTCATTAACTATTTGTGAAAAAGTAGCAGTTATAAATATGAAATTGAAACATAAAAGAATAAAATATTTTTGTTTCATGACTTGAAATTTAACTAGTTAATGATACAAATTTACATAAATGGTGTATTTTATAGTATGATATTCGTCATATTGTTAATAAATGGTTTATTTTTAAACAAATAAAAAACAATACATTACAATAAAAAATGTCTCAAAAACGCCTATTTCTTTTAGATNNTATGCATTAATTTTTCGTGGTTATTATGCCCTTATTAAAAATCCAAGAATAAACTCAAAAGGGATGGATACATCAGCTATTTTAGGATTTACAAACTCTTTATTGGATGTTATAAAACGTGAAAACCCCGATCATTTAGCAGTTGCTTTTGACAAAGGAGGTTCACATAGTAGGTCTGAAGCTTTTCCTGAGTACAAACAAAATCGTTCTGAAACACCAGAAGCCATTAAAATTGCTGTTCCTTATATTCATAAAATATTGGAAGCTATGCACATTCCAATTATTGAAAAAGAAGGATTTGAAGCTGATGATTTAATTGGAACGCTGTCAAAACAAGCTGAAAAAGAAGGGTTTAAAACATATATGGTAACTCCTGACAAAGATTTTGCACAATTAGTTTCTGAAAATATTTTTATGTACAAACCTTCCCGAATGGGAAATGGTATTGAAATT
>DFBO01000221.1:3232-4579 GCA_002366675.1 Flavobacteriaceae bacterium UBA3078 | reverse complement strand
GTGGAAACTTATGTCCGTGGTGTAGAACAATCGCCATTATATGGTTCTTTGTCTGGTATAAAAAAATTTGAAAAAGTAAAAAATTTTGCAGAAAGAAAAGCAAAAGAATATAAAATAGATTTACCAGAAGATGAAGTAGATATAATAATAGAATCAAAAGTTCAACTCATGCACAGCGATGTTGAAAAGTTAGCAAAAATGATAGAAGAAAATGATGAACCTTTAGAAAAACAAGAAATTATTGAGGATTCGTCTAGCTTAAATACAAACAAAGAAACAATAAAAGCAGAAGGTTAATTATAAAGGAGAAAATAAAATGAATATAATTTTGAAAAGCAAGGCGTTTTGGACAGCACTTATTTCTTTCGCCGGTGTAGTTGTAATGAGATATACAAATGTACCATCAGAAATTTGGGAGAGTTTTATTGGTTTGGCATTTGTTGTTGTTGGTCTTTTTGCTGCCGATGAGGTTGGGGAAAGTATCTCTAAAAACATTGTACTTGGCATAAGAGAAACAATGTTAGAGCTTAGAAAAATAGACAAAAACAAATAATATAATAAAGAGAGGGAGAAATCCCTCTCTTTTTTTTATGCGAAAGGATATTATGAAAACCTATATATATGCGTTGGATTTATCTTTAAATTCAACGGGAATATGTTTATTCACCAATGATGGTAAGTTTGTAAAAGCTTTAACCATAGACACACATAGAAAGAAAGAAACCAAGTTTAAATTAAAACAAATTGGTGAAACAATGAACAAACTTATAACAAAATATCCCCCTTCCAAGATTATTATTGAAAAGGGATTTAGTCGTTTTAATAAAAGCACGCAAGCAATTTTTAGAGTACACGGAATTATAAATTATTTATTTTGTGATTATGAACAAATCTATTATCCTTCTTCGAGTGTTAAAAAACTTATTACTGGAAAAGGAAATTCGAATAAATTACAAGTACAAAATAAAATATTAGAAAAGTATCCGAAAATTAAATTTAATAATTTTGATGAATCAGATGCCTTTTCTGTTGGAGAAATGTATTTTCTAAAAAATAAAATAAAATAAAGAAAATATAAAGGAGGTTATCCATGGGACTTAACCAAGATGTTGTCTTTAATATGGGTGTAGGCATTACCCCCAGATTCAACTCAGATGCAATGCAGTCGGTAATAAGTAAAATGAGTTCTTCTCTGAAACTTATACCAAAAGTCAGCATAGATATGCAATTAAGAGATGTAGACACCGCAGCCGTAAAAGATACCATAGCTTCAATTAAAAAAGAATATAATGGCTTGGATCAAACTTTAGGGACAATTAAGGTTAAGACAAAGGGAATTCAGACTGC
>DFBO01000221.1:0-3146 GCA_002366675.1 Flavobacteriaceae bacterium UBA3078 | reverse complement strand
AAAATGGGAAGAACGTGCCAAATCTATGTCTGGCAAAGAAGCTGAAACAATAAGGCAAACCGCCGTAGAATTACAAAAACTAATTGAACAATATAAAACCATGGGCAATAAAAGTCCCGCAGAAATTGAAAAATTAGAAGACAAAATAGATGAACTAAAAAACAAAATGGAACAAGCAGGAGCTGCTACAAAACGTGGTGCTGTTGGTTTACAAAATTGGACAGCCTCAATTGGTAGAGCTATAAAGCAAACTCTTGTTTATGCTACAACATATGGTATTTATAGAAAAGCAATACAGTTAGTAAACGATGCGGTTGAATATAATATAAAATTAAATAAAGAACTAACAAATATCCAAGTTCTTCAAGTTAAAGGCGCACGAACACCAGAAGAAGTTCGTGATCTTGCTATGTCATATAACGAACTTGCTCAAGAATTAGGAGCGACAACCCAAGAAGTTGCAGAAGGAAGTGTTGAATGGTTAAGACAGGGTAAAACCATTAAAGAAACCACAGAATTGATGCGTTCTTCAACAATGCTTGGTAAATTGGGTAACATGGAATTAGCACAATCTACAGAAGCTTTAACTTCAACTCTTAACTCATATGAAATGGGAACAAATGAAGCTATAGGTGTTGTAGATAAGTTAATTGCTGTAGACAATATTGCTGCTACTAGCGCAAGCGAAATGGCAACTTCTATGAGATATGTTGCCGCAACGGCAGCTGAGGCGGGAATTTCAATTGACGAACTTATTTCTTATATTGCAGTAATGTCGTCTACTACTCGTTTAAATGCAGAATCAATCGGTCAAAGCTTAAAAACCATTTTTACAAGAATGGAAGATATTAAAAAAGGCGCAATTGATTCTGAGGGAATGGGAATCAACGATGTTGAAACAGCCTTACGACGAGTCGATATACAACTAAGAGATACTCAGGGTAATTGGCGAAACCTGAGTAATGTATTAGAAGATGTTGCTGGAAAATGGGATAGTCTTAATGAGATTGAAAGTAAAAATATAGCTAAGGCAATTGCCGGAACCAGACAAAGAAACTTGTTTATGGTTCTAATGCAAAATATGAATACAGCATTAGAATATCAAACAGAACAAACAGATTCCGCCGGTTTAGCATGGGATAGATATCAAATTTATCTTGAAAGCATTGAGGCAAAGCAAAATCAACTAAAAGCTTCAATTGAAGAACTATATATGAGTGGCGGAATAGAAGATGCAGTTAAAATTGTTCTTGATTTAGCAATTGGACTTACGAATTTAATTGATAAATTAGGTGGATTAAAATCTATTATTACTATTATAACAACATTATTGATAGTTTTAAAAGTAAAAACAATTGAAACATGGATGGTTTTAAAAGCAAAAGCAATTGAAACAGCAATAGTTAATTCTACATTAGGATTTGCTTTTCAAGCTGTAGCCGGTGGTGCAGCTACGGCATCAGAGGCGGTAGGCTTTTTAGCTACTTCTTTATATGCCACTCTCGGTCCAATAGGTTTGATAGCATTGGCAATTGGAGTTCTAACAACTGTTGTCAACGTATTAAAAAAGAAATCAGATGAAGCCAGAAAAAAACTAGAAGAAACAGAACAAAGTGTTACTAATTTTGCTAAAGAAATAAATGATTTAGAAAAACAAAAAAATACAGTTAAGGATTTATGGGAAGAATTTGAAAAATTACAAAAAAAATCTAATTTTGGAATAAATTTGGAAAGATTAGATACAAGCGAATTAGAAAAATATTATGATATTCAACTTCAAATTTCTGAATTATTTCCTATCTTAAGAACAGAGTATGATGAAAATGGAAGACTTATTTTAAGTGAAGGCGTTAACCTAGAAAAATTAAATAGAATAATAGAAAGAAACATTAAGGCTCGTAGAGAACAAAATAAAGCAAACGCAAAAGTTGTTTTAGGTTCCGAAATAGATTATTATAATAATTTATTACAGACTATAAAAAATATTAATAAAGAAATAAAAGAAACAAAAAATAAAGGAATTACCCCAACAGAATTATACAAAGAATTAGATATTGCTGAAGCTGATTTTCTTCCAAAAAAAGCAATTCTTGAAAGTGCACTAATTTCTTTAGGAGAAGATGGCGCAAAAAAATATGTTGATGGTCTTGTCGATGGATTAACAAAAGCAAATCTCGAAAAATTAATAGAAGATTTATTTGGAGAACCAAAAATACCAAATATTGAGGATATGATAGAAGATTTTGGACATCCAGAAAAGTTAAAAATAGAACCGGTTGAGTTAAATACAGAAGAATTCGCAACAGAAATAGATAATTTTGAAAACTCACTTGAAGATATGCAAAATGTTTTAGATTCAATAAATATGAATGATTGGATAAGTGGTACGGATGAAATTAGAGTGTTATTAGATGAACTCGGAGTTGAAATTGTAGATGTAAATGGAAAACAACAACTTTTAAATTCTTCAACGGGAAAAATAATTACATCCATTGACCAGTTGGTTGATAAATATATTGAAGAAAAAATTGCAACACAAAATTTAATACCAGAACAACTAAAAGAAATAAAAAATATAATAAAACTTATTGGACTAAACAGTCAATTAGCAGATTCAAAAAGAGACTTATCTGGAGAAATAAACACTCTTTCTTCTGCTATAAAAGAACAAGCAAAAAATGGAAAAGTAAGTATATCTACAGCCAACGCTTTAGTTAGAATTAATGGAAATTTAGCAAATAGTTTTGAATATGTTGAAGATGGTGTTAGATTTACAGAAGAGTCTTTGCGAAACGCAGCAAACGCTTTAATTGCAGATGCAAATGCTAGTTTAATAGATTTGAAAGCTAATGCCCAAAATAAAACTGTTAAGTTAGCACTTCAAACAGCAACAGATTATCTTGCTGATAAAAATTATTTATTGGCGCAAAGTGCAATTAAGTCGGCAATAGCTGCTGGGGCAGAGGCAGAGGCTTTAGAAGAAGTTGGCAAAGTAATAGAAGCATTAATGGAATTAGATTTTGATTTACCAGAATTAAGTGGTGGTGGTGGCGGTGGTGGTGGTGGCGGTGGCGGTGGCGAACAAAAATCTCCAGAGTTGGAAGCACTTGAAACACAAATTGAAGAAATCGAAGACCGAATAAAAG
>DFBO01000167.1 GCA_002366675.1 Flavobacteriaceae bacterium UBA3078 | reverse complement strand
AATAATAATTCTACTAAACTATTTTCTAAAATAAACATATTACCCTTCTTGGGTCTTACTTTTCCTTAAAATATCAGATAATTAATTTATACTTACCAATCTCTTTAATGATTTTACCCAAGGCCTATCCTAATGAGGTCCGGATAGGACAGGGAGAAAATAAATATAATCGTACTTATCGTTACGGCATTTATCAAAATCAAGAGAGACTACCTTTTCTAATTCTAATTTTAAGCCTATCAGGTCGGCTTCTCTTGGCCACCAGCTATTATTGAGTGAAAAGACACCTAAAAGACATAAGGTAAATGTAACAGGGGAAAGGATTGGTTTAGGAATCTTTAAAGCTTGGGGGAATAACCTCGCACTTAAAATACCGAGTAAAGTAATACAAATAAATTAGAATATTAATTATTAAAGTATAATAAAAATTCCTTTTACTATTTTAATGAATAACCAATACCTTTCAATAGTTTTGTAACACGTCGTCCATATTCTAAATAATTATTAAATCTATATTTACTTCCCGAATGAACACTCTCATCATGAAAAACTACTGCCATGTGAGGCTCAATAGAAAAACCACTATTATATCCACTTTTAAATAAGTCTTTTAATATTTTTTTTAAATTAGCCTGCCCTTTTTCAGGAAAAGTATATTTTTCCTTATTTGTCATTTTATCAAAATAAGAATCTTTAATATGCACATAAATAATATGCTCTTTTATATGTGAATAAAATTCCCAAGATGATTGCTTCGGATAAGGATAATCCTTTGTAAAATCATCAGTTAAAGGTGGATTCCCGATATCGAATACAAGACGTAGTCCAGGAACATTCTCTAATAACTTAAGGGTATAAGTCCAACCCATACCTCCATAATTCATGCAATTCTCGTGAACCGGAGTGATTCCTGCTTCTATAAACATTCTACAAATTTCATTAAGTCGGCTAAATCGTTCTTTTTCCATCTGTTTTTTCAATACCATACCTTTATTGTCCCTTAATATAGCATAACTCATAATACGTACTAATTTTGTGCCTAATCTTTGCATTCGTGGAATAGCACGTTGAACTTCCTTAATAGTAATTTCAAAAGGATCCGTAACCTCTTTTTCCCAATTAGCAATAGCAGATGCAACACAATTTATTTTAATGTTTGATTTCTCAAGTTTAGTGCAAACCAATTTAAACTCATCCTCTGTAAGATCATAAATATTTTTACCATCTACATTCCGGGCTTCTATATATTTCCAGCCCAACTTTTGTGTTACCCGTATCTGTCCATCTATATCTGTAGCTGCTTCATCTGCAAAACCTGTAAGATACATTGACTTAAACTCCTTTAATTTTTTAATATTTATAGCCACACACTAATTAGAAATTACTTCATATAAAATTAATATAAAACATTTATAGGGGTAATTTTACTTTTTTCTCTTCTCTTGCACTTTTATAAATCGCAAGGATTATTTCAACTGCTTTTCTTGCTTCATATCCATCAACGAGTGGTTTTCTGTCTGTTTCTATCGCTTTTACCATATCTTTAAATTGTCTTTGATGTCCATGAAATCCAATCGCTGCCGGATCCGCGGCTCCTCCCCCTGTTTCTGTTTTTTCTGCAAAACGGTTTCTAATAATTTTGTCTTCTGATTTCTCATCAACAAAACTCCAAGTTTTTAAATTCTCTTCTTCCATAATTGCACTTCCCTTTGACCCAGAAATCTCAATTCTCTTCAAGAAACCAGGATAAATAGAAGTAGATCCTTCAATAACTCCTAAAGCTCCGTTTTTGAATCGGATAATGGCTACGGCATTATCTTCAACTTTTATTCTTTTATGACCGATAGTTTCGGTAAAAGATTGTACCTCTTCAACAGGACCCATAAAATATTGAAGAAGGTCAATAGCATGAATTGATTGATTCATAAGTGCTCCTCCTCCATCAAGTTCCCATGTACCATGCCATCCTCCTTTGTTATAATATTCCTGAGATCTATACCACTTAACATAAGCATCACCCAAAACAAGTTTTCCAAATCTTCCTTCATCAATTGCACTCTTAATAACTTTAGTAATATCATAAAATCTTGAAGGAAATATCCCTGCCAACTTTACTTTATTTTTCTCACAAACCTCTATTATTTTATCGCATCTTTCAAGACTAATTTCGAGTGGTTTCTCCAAGATAAGGTGTTTACCTGCTTCAGCAATCTTAAGTGATGGTTCGAGATGTGCACCAGAGGGAGTACATATTGTCACAATATCAAGACCGGGGTGAGAACAAAATGCATTCATTGATGAATAACCTGAACAATTATATTTCTTACCAAAATCATCTGCCCTAGTTTGACTTCGTGAATAACATGCAATCAATTTCCCCTTTTTCATGGCTCTTATGGCTTTAGCATGAAATTCTGCAATTAATCCCAATCCTACAATTCCAAAACCATATGTCATTATTATCCCTCCTTTGTAAAATCAAAAATAAATAAAATTGAAAATAATTTTGACTTTACAATTATTATTTTCTATCAATTTTTTATTAATTTTGCCACATATCTTATTGGTTGAAATAATAATCTAAAGGCTGACTTCACTACCCTAGTCTTACCAAATAAAGTTAAGAAGACAGCTACTACAAGAATAATCGATATTGTACTTTTAAAAAATGGTAAAAAATTACCATTAGTAAGGATTAAACCTCTTCGCAAATTTTCATCTATCATTGGTCCTAAGATTAAACCCAATACTAATGGTGCTGAAGGATAACCAAATTTTCTCATAGGGTAACCAATGATTCCAAAAATAATCATTACCCATATATCGAAAAGCCTTCCATTAATTGCAAAAGTCCCTATTGTACATAATAAAAAGATTGTAGGCATTAAAATTGAATTCTTAATAAGAAGAATCTTTAACAAAGGCTTTACAATTAAAAGTCCTATGATAAGCATAGCCAATGATGCATAAAAAAACATTGCCGAAAATTCGAAAATATAGTTTGGATTTTCTATTTGTAGCAAAGGACCTGGCCTTAGACCATGTAGCCATAAAGCTGCTAAGAGAACTGCTGCAGGAGGGCTTCCAGGAATTGCAAGAGAAAGTACAGGAACTAAAGCTCCGCCTACACAGGCATTATTACCAGTTTCTGAAGCAATAAGACCCTCAACAGAGCCTTTTCCAAATTTTTCCGGATGTTTACTTGATCGTTTAGCAAAATCATAAGCTACATATGAAGCAATAATCTCACCTACCCCAGGTATAATCCCTATAAAAACTCCAATAACACCTGATCGAACTATATTAACACCATTCTTAATAATATCTTTGAAATAAGGTATTACTCTTCCCACACTCATTATAACTGTTTTAATATCACCTTTTGTAAGGTTATCTAAAATTTCCACCAAACCATATGTTCCAACTAAAACCGGAATAATACTAAAACCAGCGTTAAGTTCTAAAATTCCAAATGTAAAACGAGGATATCCTTGAATTGCTTCCATTCCTACAAAAGACAATAATATACCCGCAATACCTGCTATCCATCCTTTAATTGGATCTGTTGGAGCAGTAAGATTACCACATATAGCAACACCAAATAGTGTTAACCAAAAAAGTTCAAAAGATTTAAAATCAAGAGCCATTCTTCCTAAAATAGGTGCAAAGAGTACAAGAGCAAGTAATCCAATAGAAGAACCTAAAAAAGACGACATAGTCGCTAATCCAATGGCTTGAGCTCCTTTCCCGCTTTTAGCCAAAGGAAAACCATCAAGACAAGTAGCTGCATTAGCTGGAGTACCAGGAATATTAATTAAAATAGCTGAGCGGCTTCCTCCGTAGATAGCACCCACATAAATTGCTATTAAAATAATTATAGCATTCCCTGTCTCCCATCTAAAAGTTAAACTAGTAAGTAAGGCAATCCCCATTGTAGCAGTAAGACCAGGAAGCATTCCAAAAATAATACCAAGCTGAACTGCTAAAAGTACAGTTATTAAGTTTAAAGGATTAAATAATTTTACTATTTCAGTGAATAAATTTATAATTCCCATATATATAATCCTTTCTTAAAAAAATATTCTTTTTTATGGAAGTGGTACTAAAAAAATAACTTTAAATAATAACCAAATTGCAAAAGATGTTGCAATAGATATTATAAAATTAATCCACCAAATAGTCCCTTTAAATATATAAATATTTGTAAATATATAAACAGCACTAATAATAACAAAATGAATCTTTCCCAACAAAAAAGAATAAAAAATTACGAGACTTAAGGCAACAGCAAATCTTCTTACAGCAACAGAATGATATAGACGAAGTAAATGATCTTTTTTAATCTGTATTTTATATCCCCGTAAAAAAACGCTTCTTCTTAAAAGAATTATTCCCATAATCAATAAAATAGAAAAAAAAATAAAAGGAGGCATACCAGGTGTAGCATACAAACCCCATTCTTCATATTTTGGCATAATAATGCAATTATAAATCATAAAAAGGCTGAAAACTATAATAATGATTGAACATATAAAATCTGCTTTAGCCATTTTTTTATTATTCATTAATCCCTTACCTCTATATTTTTCTAATTTAGTAAAACGAGAAGAACAGATTATAAAAAACCTGTTCTTCTCGTTTTACTTGCTTCTAAAGTCTTGGAATATCATACTCTTCTGGTGAAGTTTCTATAACTCCAACATCATAAAGAAGCCAACCGAACTGAGAAGCTGCTTTTCCCATTTCTTTAATTCCTTCTTCTCCATAAATAGAAACAGCAACACTGCTTTTAGCTTCAGCCATTTTCTTTATAGCCTCACTATTAGCTGCGATCTTAAAAGCTTTACTAATTGTTTCCTTTGCATCTTCTGGAATATCTTTAGGCATTAAGAGTCCAAAGTAAAACCCAACTGAGGGAAAATCTTTAACAAAATCTGTAACCGAGGGTATTTTGTCTACACCGCTAATTAAAAGAGGTTCATCCGCCATAACAGCAATAGCTCTAAGTTTCTTTGCTCGGAGCATATCGGCTACTTCCATAGAAAGTTGCATTACTACTTCAGTTTCACCTGCAACTGTTGATACAATAGCAGGATTCCCTCCTTTGTAAGGAACATGTTTGTATTTGACATCCATTTTTGCAGCAAAGGTTTCCGCAGCGGTATGTCCACCAGCACCAATCCCAGCAGATGCTACAGCAACCTCTCTAGTTTTAAAAGCTTTCACAAGGCTTTCCCAATCTGTTATTACTGAATCAGGATTCACACAAATTATACATGGTGTATAGATTGCAAAATATGCTTGCCATACAGTATGAGAAATGTCTGGCGTCAATCCCTGCACTTGATAAGTAGCTGTGGGCGAATTTGAACTACCAAGCCAGGTATGCCCATCATGTTTTGCATCAAAAACTGATTTTGCTCCAATAGAACCTGATGCACCTGGTTGATTCACTATAGCTATTTTGGTACCAAGTATTGGTTCCATTTCTGCTGCAAGTATTCTCGCTGTCAGATCACTTGCACCCCCTGCTCCCCAAGGTACAATTAGAGTAATTATTCTTTTGGGTTGCCATACTTCGCTGGAAAAAACTATTCCGGTAATACAAAAGAACAAAACGAAAATTAATAAACTAATTAAAATCTTTTTCATAATTTTCCTCCTATTTAATTAATATTTTTTCAAAAGGCAAACAAAATCACTTTTAAAATAATTATTACATAGTCACTTCACCTCCTTATCTAATTTTATTTTACGCTCCATTTCGATAAGAAAGTTTCTTGTTTTTGAAAGTATTAATTCAGGATTATCTGGTTTATGAAATATCTCTAAAGAAATCCATCCCTTATACTTTTTGTCAGCCAATTTCTGGAAAGCAGGTATAAAATTGATATTTTTGGTGCTAGGATAACTTCCATTTACTCCATTTAGGTGAACATGCTGAAAGATATCAAAATTATTTTCTATGAGTTCAGACCACGGAATATTTTCATCTACACAATTATGAAAATCAAACATTCCGTTGATACCAATTTTATTGACACTTCGAATTAACTGTTTGGACTCCTCTAATGTATTAATTACATTAGTATATTTTTTAGGTAAAGCCTCTATTAAGATTGTAGAGTTCCTTTCTGCAGCATATATAGATATTTTTGATAGACCCTCTTTAAAATATTTTAATGCTTCTTCAGGAGAAATCCCTATAGCATTCCTCTGTTTTGGTGAGCCCAATACTAAAACACCACCTCCTAATTCCCCTGCAATATCAACTAATCTTTGTAAATGATACCATGACTTCTTTCTGATGGTTAGATCAGGGGTGGTTATATGAAGTCCTTTAGGGCTTAGAAAAAGCCAATGAAAACCTACAAATTTAAGCCCAGCTTGTTTTAAAATTTGCTTGATCTTATGAATCTTTTTGATATCAACATTTTTAGGATCATCAAAAAGAGTAAAGGGGGCTATTTCAATACCTTGAAAACCAAATTTAGCTGCTATCAAACAAGATTTCTCAAAATCTAATTTATCAAAGAGTTCGTTACAAATAGCATATTTCATAATATAAATTAATATCTCCTATAAGACTTTAGAGTTTCAAGTATGGAAATGATATTTTTTATTGGAACATCTGATTGAATATTATGTACAGTTGCAAATACAAATCCTCCACCAGGTGCCATAATATCGATAACTTTTTTTACTTCATCTTCCACGGCTTTTGAAGTTCCAAAGGGAAGTATTTTTTGTGTATCAATTCCTCCTCCCCAAAAAACTAATTCTTTTCCAAAATCTTTCTTCAGATTTTTAAGATCCATCCCAACTGCTTTATATTGTATTGGGTTTAATATATCAACCCCAATATCTATAATATCAGGAATTATTTCCCTTATAGCACCGCAGGAATGAAAAAATATCCTCGCTTTGGGATTTTTTTCTTTAATAAACTCAAATAATTTTTTAAGTCTCGGGAAAAAAATATCTTTTAACATTTTTGGAGAAATTAGTAAAGAAGATTCTGTTCCATAATCATCCGCCTCAGAAATAATAACTTCTCTTTCCCCAAAAGCATCAAGGACAATATCCCAATAAGCGAATTTGTATTCAAGAATTTTTTCAATTAAAGCTTCTGCAAATTTTTTTTCTAAATAAAGATCCGTAAAAAATTTTTCTACTCCTCTAAGCCGGGTAGACATTTCTAAAAGTCCAGCACAATCACGATCTAAAATAGGATAAAAAGTAGAATTTTTTTTAATATTCTTCTTAATAACTTTCTTCAGATAATTCTTGTCAGGTTTTGGAAAATTATAAGATAATATAGCATTTTTTAAATTATTTTCTTTTGCTAGGGGAAACGAAGTTTGGTTAAAATAATACTCATTATCCTTCATTGTATATTCAATATTCCAGAAATCTATTATTCTTTTTCTATGATTTTTTTTTACTTTTCTTTCAAAATCAGGGATTCTATGCGGTCCTACTCTTTTTGTATCAACATTTAAAAAAGCAAGGAAAGACGGGGAGGGAATACCTATCTGTTGGATATGGTCAGGAATATCAATTTTACTTTCATAATTATATTTTTTTAGAAGTTTTTTTAATGTAGTTATTGCTATGCCTGAAACGGTAGTTCCGCAAATATCTAACGGAACACGGTCGGGTTCTTTAAAATTAATGGCTTTTAAAACTCGTTTAAAAGAATCCATTTTCTAATCCTTTTATTCTAAACGTGATTTTAATCGGTTTACAATTTACTCGAAATTCTCAAGATCATATCTAAGTCCATGTTGTATATGTCGATGCATTGCTTCCTGAGCTCTCTGAGGATCACCTGAAAGTATTTCTTCCACTAGATCTCTATGCCAATGTTCCCAGTTCTCGATTCTCTTCGCCCAAGTCACTTTTGCACTTTGAAATAAAATTTGCCTTACGTTTAATCGATCGAATTCTTTTAACAATATTGAATTATTTGTGCACTCTATTAGAAAACGATGTAACTCCATATGCTTCTCATAGAATTGCGAAGCATATTTTTTATCAACAGAAGGTATAGAGTCACACTGCTTAGCTAAATCTCTTATTATGGCAGCCTTTTCTTTTGTAATACTTGTAATACTCTTTGATATGAGATATGCTGCCATCACTTCGATAGCCTCACGCATGATATAAGATTCTTTAAGGCTTTTTTTTGTTACGATCGGAATTCTAACACCCCATCGAGGGATTGATTCGATAAGTCCTTCATACTCTAATTTTTTTAGTGCCTCTCGGACAGAAACAACCGAAGTGTCTGCCATTTTAGCCAGCATTCGCTGAGAAAGAAACTTACCCTTGGGTAATTCATTCTCAAGAATTGCTTGCTGGAGTCTTTTATAAGCTTTATCATTACTTAGTAATAGATCATTTTTCATTGTAATAACTATTATAACTGTTATTACAAAAATGTCAACCATTCGAATTGCATTTCCTTTATATTTTTATGTGAGGCATCAGGGGTTATATAAAAATATTAAAGGATAATGGTATCAGTATAAGTATGTCCGGAAAGGTATCTACCAAGCACAATGATATCCTTTTTGAACTTCTCATTTACCCATATAATCATAATACTTCAGAATCTACCCTGTGGCAAGCCATAGGGAATTCTAAAGTTAAAACAAGATAAATACTTAATGTTTCTATATTCTTGCCGCTACTGCAATCTTAAACTAAAATACATCTATATCTTTAATCTTGGGAAATTAAATTTCTCAACTATGAAAAGTGTTTTTCTAATCATAAAGCTCGGTGTATTAAAACGAAGCCAGGTACAAATTTCTATGAGGCTCTTGGAAAAAATAATGTTAATAACTTTTTATAATATCAAAAATATGTAATTAAATTATAGTTATGATGAACTAATACACAATTTTATTTAATGTTTCAGCGGTAAGGCGGACACAACTATCCGGGTCAGGTAGAGGGAGAATCTCTGCAGAGACATAGCCCTGATAACCTATCCCTTTTAAAGTTTGGACTATCTTCGCAAAATCAAGATGTCCACAACACGG
>DFBO01000029.1:20279-20522 GCA_002366675.1 Flavobacteriaceae bacterium UBA3078 | reverse complement strand
TTTACCATCATTCCAAAGTGTTAGAATATCTGTTGCAACCTGAGCACCACTACCACTTGCAATAGCAAATTGACTTCGCCAACCAGCTAAAGTTCCAGCAACATAAAGGTCATCTTCAATTTTGTGATCTGTGTTTTTTAACCAGATTCTATGTTTATCTTTTATGGCTCTTGGATGAGGTTCTACATGCTTTTCTAACCCTTTTAAGGTTAATAAATTAGTGTAACCAACAGCAATAACAAC
>DFBO01000029.1:15987-20210 GCA_002366675.1 Flavobacteriaceae bacterium UBA3078 | reverse complement strand
TGTTGAACATGAGGATATAAATTAGTTAGTTGTTGTTTTCCTTCTTCTAAAATTGAAGCTCCAGTTGTTCCAGGCTTTAAGCCTAAAACATTATTAAATAAGGCATTTTGTAAATGAGATGTTTTTTGATGCGTTATAATACCAATTTTTTTGTCTAAAGCAAATTCTTTGTTCTTTGCCGAACCTAAAACTAATGCACAAGACATACCAGAAGCACCAGCACCAATTATTAAAACATCAAACACTATCTATTTTGTTTTACGTGTTTTTCAATTTTTTTTGAGAGCCTTAAAATTTGTAACAAAATTAAAGCACACATGGACGCTAGAATGGTAATAAAAGCCGTTAGGCTATTGTCTTCAAAAGGTGCATTAAAATCAACTTTTGTAAAGTTGTAAATTATTAAGGCAATGGCAATTATTGATAATAAAATTTTAAAAATTTTCATCTTTTAAAAGTATAAAGGTTATGACTTAAAGGTTCTGCAAATTTCGATAATTTGAAATGATTATTCCTTGTTTTAACGGTTAAATTTTTCTTTAATCATGTATATTTGCCAGATGTTTCAATTAGGAAAAACCATCGTTTCAGAAGATATTATCGAGAAAGACTTTCTCTGTAATCTGTCTGCTTGTAAAGGCGCATGTTGTATTGATGGCGATGCTGGAGCTCCTTTAGAGGAAGAGGAAACAAAGATTCTTAAAGATATCTACCCGAAAGTAAAGCCTTTTTTAAGAAAAGAAGGCATCAAAGCAATTGAAGAGCAAGGTGTTTTTATTATAACCGAATTTGGGGATTTTGAAACCCCTTTAATCAACGATGCAGATTGTGCTTATGTTATTTTCGATAAAAAAGGAATCGCTCTTTGTGCTATTGAAGAAGCTTATAATCAAGGAGAAGTACAATGGAAAAAGCCTGTCTCTTGTCATTTATATCCAATAAGGGTAAAGGATTATAGCGAGTTTTCTGCTGTTAATTATGATAAGTGGGAGATTTGCGACGATGCTTGTGTGTTAGGAAAAGAGCTTCAAGTGCCAATTTATAAATTTGTAAAAGAAGCACTAATTAGAAAGTTTGGTGAAGATTGGTATGCCGAATTAGAGAAAGTAGCTGAAGGTTTTAAGAAATAAGATATTTCTTTAAGCTGTTTTTAATATTGAAGATTTTATTGGAATATTTACAATCACTTTTGTACCTGAAGGGTTCCCGTTTTCAAATAAATCTACTATTTCAATTTTGTAATCGTTTATAAATCCTTTAGAGAAATTTTCTAATCGCGCTTTTGTAATATCTATTCCAACGGATTTTCTTTTTAGTTTTTTCTGAGCTTTAATTTTTTCTGAAACAGCTCTTCCAACGCCATCATCTGTAATGGTTATCGTTATGAATTCTGTATTTTCTTGTGTTACAACTAATTCTATGTTCTTTTCACCTGTTTTAGAAGATAAACCATGCCAAAGGGCATTTTCTAGAAAAGGCTGTAATATTAATGATGGCACTTTTATTACTGAAGGATTTACTTGGTTGTCTATTGTTTTAATATAATTAATCTCATTAGAAAACCTCATATTTTCAATATTCATATACAAATCCATCGTATCTAATTCGTCTTGTAAAGAAATTTCTTTTTCGGTGGAAGCAATAAGAATTTTTCTAATAAGCTTTGAAAATTTATTGAGGTAATAAACAGCATTTTCTTTTTCGTTATTAATAATGTAAAGCTTTATAGAGTTTAAAGAATTAAAAATAAAATGAGGATTCATCTGATTTCTTAACATTTCCTGTTCAAGGGTGACAATCTTTTTTTCATTTTTTAACCTTCGTTGTCTTTGTAGAACAACAAAAAATCCAACTACTAAAATACCTCCAAGTAAACTTAATAAGAGGATTTTTCTGTTTTGTATTAATTTTAATTTTACAATTTCGTTTTCGCTTGCTAGCTCTTTAATTTGATTGTTTTTTTGTTCGCTTTCATATTTTATTATCAAATCGTTAACATACTGAAAGTTTTTTTCGTTTGATATGGATTTGTCTAAATCAACATATTTTCGATAATATAAAAGACCAGTTCTATAATCACCTAATTCTTCATTTAATTGAGAAAGGTAATTATATGCTTCAGATTCTTCTGACTTTAAATTGTATTCTTTTGCAATTTTTAATCCTTCATTCAAACTCCTCTCAGAAGCATTATATTTCTTTATTTTTAGATTAACGAAACCTAAATTAGTATAAGTAAGAGCTAAATAGTATTTGTCGTTTAAAATCTTTGCAATATCTAAAGCATAGCCAATAATTTCAAGCGCATCTTTATAATTGCCTTTAGAAATATTTATTTTTCCAATACTATTATAGCATATAACACGACCAAGATTAGAATCTATTTCATTATTGTATTCTAAAGAAGTTTCATAATTAACTAAAGCTTCGTCCAAAAGTCCTTTTGCTTCTTGCGAATAACCTATGTTATGATAATTTATTGCTAGTCCTAATTTGTTGTCTAGCTCTTTTTCTATTTTCAGCGATTTTGTAAATAACCCTAAAGCTAAATCGTATTGCTTTAGCGCCAAATAAATATTTCCCATACTGTTTTGAGAAATAGCGATACTATGGTTTAGTTCATCTGTAGTTGGTTTTACACTCTCAGCTAAATCTAAAGCCTCTTTATGGTAATCTAATGCAGTTCTAATAACATCTAGCCTTCTATAAACAACACCAAGCATGTTTAAACTTATAACTTGTAGATCTATATTTTCTGCCTCGATAGCTTTAGCTAAAGCTGTTTCATGAAGCTCTATAGCTTTATTATATACAGATAGATTTCTATAAGTTTCACCTACCATATTTAGCGAATAACTTTCTCCTTCTAAATAGTTTGCTTCTTTGCTTTTAGATAATAGAAACATCATTTTTAGAGTGTCGTTTTTAGCTTCACTAAAAGTAGAATCTAAATTTTGATAAGATTTGGTTTTATTAAGTAAAAAATTGGTTACAGTAGATTTAAATGTCGCGTCTGTTTCGTTTTGAGAAAAACAAATGACAGGAGATAACATAATAACAACAAATAGAACTAAGATTTTTTTTAAAATAACATGATGTTGACAAAAAGAAGGTTTCATTACATTATAATTTATTTAAAAAGTCAGTTTTTCTTTGTCTGGCAACTGGTATTTTATCATTAGATTCCATAACAACATAACCGTCATTTTTTACAAATTCTTTAATTTTATTTAAATTTATTATATAAGAATTATGGATTCTAAAAAAAATGTTTTCTGGCAATAAAGCATTAACTTCTTTTATCTTTTTAGTTACAACCATCTTTTGATTGTTGGTCAATATAAGCGTACTATAATTACCATCGGATTCAATAAATAAAATATCGTCAATGTTTAAAAATACAAGCTTGCCATCTGTATTTAAAATAATTTTATTGTGTTTTAAATTTGAATTAAAGTTTAACAACACTTCTTCAACTTTAGCTAATGATATATTGCTAGAATGATATTTTTTAATCTTTTTAATAGTTTCATTTAAGTCGTCTGAATCTATAGGTTTTAATAAGTAATCTATAGCTTCATTTTTTAAAGCCTTTAAAGCATACTCATTATATGCAGTGGTTATAATAATTGCAAAATCTATATGAGTTAAGCAATCTAAAAACTGAAATCCATCCATTGTTGGCATATTAATGTCTAAAAACAAACAATCTGGCGTGTTCTTTTTTAGATATTCAATAGCTAATTCTGGCATAGTAAAGGTTTCAATAACTTGAATTTCTTTGCTAAAATTTGCAAGTTCCCAAGTTAAACTTTGGATGGCTTTTGGTTCGTCGTCAACGATTACTGCTTTAATCATAGACTCAAATATAATAATATATTGTTTTAGTTATCTTAGATAATGTATAATTGGAAGTATATTTTGTATAAAGGGTCTTTCTATGGGTATAATCTAAAAAATGCAAAAATTAGACTACCAACTATACAGTTTTTCTCACCAACTATACAAAAGTTCAATTTTTAAGGAATAAATTAATGATATTTGTCGTGCTATTAATTAAGGGATAAGCATTTCATTTTATTATGGTTGCTATTAATCGATCTGAGGAAGCCAGTTTTTAACTGGCTTTTTTTTGTTCTAAAAATTCAAATTATTTTCTTCAAAGAATGTACTGAAATTCTCATGTAAGCACTTGTTTTTTTAGATTTCTTACACCATAAAAC
>DFBO01000029.1:10917-15961 GCA_002366675.1 Flavobacteriaceae bacterium UBA3078 | reverse complement strand
GTTAATATAACTTTGTTAAAAACTTGTTAACATTGTTTATAACTTAACCTTTCATTTTCGAACTCATTTTTGAATCTTTGTTAGTCCCAAATCACACCAAATTTTTCGTTTAATATTTATTAAAATAACACAATTAATAATGTCTCAAATTACAGAACCAATATTGCAAGAAAATAAGGATAGATTTGTGATTTTTCCAATTCAACATCATGATATTTGGGAATGGTACAAAAAATCTGAAGCAAGTTTTTGGACTGCAGAAGAAATAGATTTACATCAAGATTTAACCGATTGGAAGAATAAATTAAATGATGATGAGCGTTATTTTATTAAACATATTCTTGCATTTTTTGCTGCAAGTGATGGGATAGTAAATGAAAATCTGGCAGAAAATTTCATTAATGAAGTGCAATATAGTGAAGCTAAATTTTTCTATGGTTTTCAAATCATGATGGAAAATATTCATAGCGAAACTTATTCCTTATTAATTGATACTTATGTAAAAGACGAAAAAGAAAAAGACCAACTTTTTAATGCCTTAGATAATTTCCCTGCTATTAAGAAAAAAGCAGATTGGGCTCTTAAATGGATAGAATCGCCAAGTTTTGGAGAACGTTTAATTGCTTTTGCTGCAGTTGAAGGTATCTTTTTCTCTGGAGCATTTTGTTCTATTTTCTGGCTTAAAAAACGTGGTTTAATGCCTGGATTAACATTCTCTAACGAGTTGATTTCTAGAGACGAAGGTGTGCATTGCGACTTTGCTGTACACTTACACAATAAACATTTAATAAACAAAGTACCTAAAGAGCGTATTAGAGAAATCCTTATCGATGCGTTAGATATAGAAAGAGAATTCATTACAGAATCTTTACCAGCTAGTTTAATTGGTATGAACGCTAAATTAATGTCACAATATTTAGAGTTTGTAACAGATAGACTTTTAAGCGAATTAGATTGTGAAAAAGAATATAATACGTCAAATCCATTCGACTTTATGGACATGATTTCTTTGCAAGGGAAAACAAACTTCTTTGAGAAACGTGTTTCAGAATACCAAAAAGCTGGTGTTTTAAATAAAGAAGAGGAAGAAGATAAATTTAATTTCGACGCAGATTTTTAGTAGTAAACAATAGGACATAAAATAAGTTAATAGCAGCTTTCTTATTCAATAATTTCAAGTAAATAGTCAT
Source organism: Flavobacteriaceae bacterium UBA3078 (assembly GCA_002366675.1). Taxonomy (GTDB): domain Bacteria; phylum Bacteroidota; class Bacteroidia; order Flavobacteriales; family Flavobacteriaceae; genus Xanthomarina. The sequence goes on along the minus strand of DFBO01000029.1, from coordinate 14,771 downwards.
TTAGCTTATTATCATTATAATTTTTAATCAAAAGTATTTTCAATTGTAGTTGAATACTTAAACCAACTAAATAACCCATTTTCTGAAGGTGTATCAGAAAAAATAAAAACGTGTAAATCTATGTATGTAGTAAAAAGAGACGGAAAAAAAGAGCTAATGATGTTCGATAAAATCACAGCAAGAGTTAGAAAATTGTGCTATGGTTTAAACGAATTGGTAGATCCTGTAAAAGTAGCCATGCGAGTTATTGAAGGATTATACGATGGTGTAACCACAAGTGAACTTGATAATCTTGCTGCCGAAATTGCTGCAACATTAACTACAGCTCATCCAGATTATGCCAAATTAGCTGCAAGAATTTCCGTATCCAACTTACACAAAAACACAAAGAAAACCTTTAGCGAGGTTATGCACGATTTGTATACGTATGTAAACCCAAGAACAGGTAAAGACGCACCATTATTATCTGATGAAGTTTACAAAGTAATCATGGATAATAAAGAGAAATTAGACTCGACTATTATTTATAATCGCGATTTTGGTTACGATTATTTTGGGTTTAAAACTCTAGAGCGTTCATATCTATTGAAATTAAATGGAGAAATTGCTGAACGTCCACAACACATGTTAATGCGTGTATCTATAGGTATTCATTTAAACGATTTAGATGCTGCTATTGAGACTTACGAATTAATGTCTAAAAAATATTTTACACACGCTACACCAACACTTTTTAATTCAGGTACACCAAAACCACAAATGTCTTCTTGTTTCTTATTAACTATGAAAGAAGATAGTATTGATGGGATTTACGATACGTTAAAACAAACAGCTAAAATTTCGCAATCTGCTGGAGGAATTGGTTTAGCAATACATAATGTTCGTGCAACAGGTAGTTATATTGCTGGTACAAATGGAACTTCAAACGGAATTGTTCCAATGCTACAAGTGTTTAATGATACTGCAAGGTATGTAGATCAAGGAGGAGGAAAAAGAAAGGGAAGTTTCGCTATTTATATTGAAACATGGCATGCTGATATTTTTGAATTCTTAGACCTAAAGAAAAATCATGGTAAAGAAGAAATGCGTGCTAGAGATTTATTCTATGCGATGTGGATTTCAGATTTATTTATGAAACGTGTGCAAGAAGATGGCATTTGGACTCTTATGTGTCCTAATGAATGTCCAGGAATGGATGAAACACATAGTGAAGCATTTGAAGCATTATACTTGAAATATGAAGCTGAAGGAAAAGGAAGAAAAACAATAAAAGCACGTGAACTTTGGGAGAAAATATTAGAATCTCAAATTGAAACAGGGACACCTTATATGTTGTATAAAGATGCAGCAAACAGAAAGTCTAATCAGAAAAATTTAGGGACTATTCGTTCTTCAAATTTATGTACCGAAATCATGGAGTACACATCTCCAGACGAGGTAGCTGTTTGTAATTTAGCATCTATTGCTTTACCAATGTTTATTAAAAATGACGAGTTTGACCATAAAGAGTTATATAAAATTACGAAACGCGTTACCAAAAACTTAAACAAAGTAATTGACAGAAATTACTACCCAGTAAAAGAAGCTGAAAATTCTAATTTCCGTCACAGGCCAATTGGGTTAGGTGTTCAAGGTTTAGCAGATACGTTTATTAAATTGCGAATGCCATTTACTAGCGATGAAGCTAAAAAGTTAAACCAAGAGATTTTCGAAACACTTTATTTTGCAGCTGTAACCGCAAGTATGGAAGAGGCTGAAATAGATGGTCCTTATAAAACGTATAAAGGGTCTCCAATAAGTAATGGCGAATTCCAACACAATCTTTGGAATATTAAAGATGAAGAATTAAGTGGACGATGGGATTGGGCTAAGCTTCGTAAAGAAGTTAAAAAACATGGAGTTAGAAACTCTTTACTAGTAGCTCCAATGCCAACAGCAAGTACATCTCAAATTTTAGGAAACAACGAATGTTTTGAACCTTATACATCAAATATCTACACTCGTCGCGTATTGTCTGGAGAGTTTATTGTTGTAAACAAACATCTATTAGAAGATTTAGTTGATTTAGGTCTTTGGAACGATGGGTTAAAACAAGACATCATGAGAGCCAATGGTTCTATTCAAGCTATAGAAGGAATTCCACAAGATATTAAAGAGCTTTATAAAACCGTTTGGGAATTAAGCATGAAAGATATTATAGATATGTCTCGTCACAGAGGGTATTTTATAGATCAATCTCAGTCGCTTAATTTGTTTATGGAAGGTGCAACAATGGCTAAACTAACGTCTATGCATTTCTATGCATGGAAGAGTGGCTTAAAAACAGGTATGTACTATTTAAGAACTAAAAGTGCAGTAGATGCTATTAAGTTTACTCTTGATACTAAAAAGAAAGAAGAGCCAGTAGCAGAAATTGTTGAAGTAGATGAAACTATTGTGGCTCAACAACAGCAAAAAGCAGCTAAAACAGCAGCTAAGTTTAGCCAACAAATAAAAGAAGAAGTTGAACCAATGTCTGCTGAAGAAATGAAAGCGTTAATTGCACAAGCTAAGGAAGCTGAGGGCGACGATTGCTTGATGTGTGGTTCTTAATAAATTGCCATGAAAATGGTAATCTCACAAATTAATCAAAATAATTTAAGTGTTAAAAAAAGTATCTCGAAAGAGATGCTTTTTTGTTTTTAAAAAAGTTAGCGTTACTTTAATAGTCTTAAATTAACATAAATATAGTCCACAAACTAAATTATGACATACGGAGTTTATGATATTCTTCAGTTACTAGGAGCTTTAGGTTTATTTCTTTTTGGCATGAAGGTAATGAGTGATGCGCTATTAAAATTAGCTGGAAATAAACTACGATCTATATTAGCTTCCATGACTTCAAATCGTGTGTTTGGAGTTCTTACAGGATTTTTAATTACATCAGTTATTCAATCATCTTCTGCTACAACTTTAATGGTGGTTAGCTTTTCTAATGCAGGATTATTAACATTAACTGAATCAATAAGTGTGATTATGGGAGCCAATATTGGTACTACAATCACAGCATGGTTAATTACCATTCTTGGTTTTAAAGTTAGTATGAGTACCATTGCCTTGCCACTAGTTGGTTTTGGGTTTGTATTTACTTTCTTAAAAAAGAAAAATGCCATTCATTGGGGAAATTTTATAATTGGTTTTGCGTTACTTTTTATTGGGCTCCAGTTTTTAAAAGATGCGATGCCTGATATTAAAAGCAACCCAGAAATATTTGCTTTTTTATCTCACTATACTGACCTTGGATATCTTTCTATATTGCTTTTTCTTTTAATTGGAACTATTTTAACAGTTGTTATACAATCTTCAAGCGCTACAATGGCATTGACACTTATTATGACTGCTGAGGGTTGGATACCATTTGAGCTTGCAGCAGCTATGGTTCTTGGTGAAAATGTAGGAACAACAATTACAGCAAATTTAGCTGCACTTGTAGCAGGATATAAAGCTAAACGAACAGCAAGAGCACATTTAGTTTTTAATTTGATAGGAGTACTATGGATGCTTATTTTATTTTATCCTTTTTTAAATTTTATTGATTGGTTGAGTCAAAAATTTGGGTCAGATTCTCCGTATCTCATTGCAGCTGCAATTCCTGTTGCAGTTTCTTTATTTCATACAGCATTTAATATTATAAATACATTTTTACTTATTTGGTTTATTAATCCAATAGCTAGAATCGTTGAGAAAATAGTGCCAGAAATAACTGAACCAATAAAGCCAGTTAATGAGCCAAAATTTCTTAAAAAAGCAGTGTTAAAATACCCAGAAATAGCAATAGCAGCATTAATTAGTGAATCAAAGTATTTGTATAAAAA
>DFBO01000029.1:3274-10835 GCA_002366675.1 Flavobacteriaceae bacterium UBA3078 | reverse complement strand
ATTTACGGACAAATTATAAATTATGCTACTAAAGCGCAAAGTCAGCTTGATTTAACTGAAAATCAAAATAAAGAAATTAGTCAGATAAAGGTTGCTAATAGAAAAATGGTTGAAATAATTCGTGATGTAAGTGAGTTAAGCCGAAATATTACTTTATATCTTAATTCCGATAATAAGTATATACAAAAGGAATATAATAAATTAAGAAAGAGAGTTGCTAAAGTATTAAGAACAATTTACTTGTTTAGAACTGAAAAAGAAAAAAATACCTATTATAAAACACTATTAAAACTTAAAGATGATGCACGTAATAATATTCATTCAGAAAATTTAGATATTGATTCATTAATTAGAATGGATAAAATTTCAGTAGACATGGCATCGTCACTTGTAAACGATCACGATAATGTAAACGATATGATTAAAAAGCTAATAACTGTAGCAGAATTATTGTACGGCAATAAAGACACATTATTAGAAAATGGAGATACTAAATAAAAAAACCACCTCATTTGAGGTGGTTTTTTTTAAATAATAGGTTGTTACTTAGTCATTTTTTTCTTCAGAATTACTCCCATCTACTACAACATCATCTATCACATTAATCGTTGCTGGTTCAACAGAACTGTCAAAAGAGTTGTGGTATTCTTCTAGTAAACTCATAGTTGCTTTAATTAAATCTTTAGTCTCTAGTAATATACTAAAATATAACGTCGTATTTTTAGGACTTGATTCTTCGGTTCTTGTTCTAGCAACTTGTTTTTTAATTTTATCTTTTACTAAATTATAAACCTCAGTTCTTTCGTCTAAAATAGCTCCAATTTGTTCAAAAGATTCAGAATTAAATGCAACTTTAGTATCTTCAAATAATACTTCTAACTTATCATCAATTTCTTTAAGTTCTTTAATTTGACTGAACTTAAGTTTTTTATGATTATTGTTAATGTGTTTATGGCTCACTTTAGAAATATATTCTAAAGATTGTGTCATATCCTGAAGATAACCTAAGATGTTTATATAAAAATCACTAGCACCAATACTAGATTCATCTAAGTTTTTAATAAAATAAAAGACATTATCACGTAAGTCATCAACTTCTGTGGTTAGTTTTACAACCTGTTTTTTACTCTTTTTTAGTAAAGCTAAATCTTGTCTTGCTAAACCAACAATAGCATTTGAATAAATTCTATTAGTTCGTTTTACTACATTGGCAATATTATTTGCGCTTTCATGAATTACTCCCTGAACTGAACTACTTTCAGCTCTAGTTAAACTATCTTCAGCCTTAACCTTTTTAGATTTTTTATTATGCGCTATAGAGCTTCTAATTAATAACCCAAAGGCAGTTACCAATAAAATTGGGAACATAACATTCAAATTCAAGTTTAATAAATAAGCAACTAACGCAGCAGCACTAAACGCGCTAAATGCAGTAAAAAACCAACCACCAATAACATTAAGCACACCAGCAACCCTATAAACAGCACTTTCTGCTCCCCAAGCTCTATCTGCTAAAGATGTTCCCATGGCTACCATAAATGTGACATAAGTAGTAGATAGTGGTAATTTATAAGATGTTGCAATTGAGATTAAAACAGCAGCAACCATTAAGTTCACAGCTGCTCTAACCATATCAAATGCTGGTAATTCATGTACCCTATCTTTTGATAAAGGAATCACAGGAGTTTTAAATTGTTTATCAACTTTATTTTGCCATGATTCTGGAAGCATGTATGAGGTCATTTGAGACATTAACATGGCAGATCTTACAAATCCACGAGATAACCAGTTAGGTTGAAAACGTTCTTGTGTTTCTCCTTGACTTGATAAATCTAAAGATGTTTTTACAACACCTTTAGCTTTTGTTGAAAACCATAAGGTTAATACCATAACCATTCCAGCAGCCAATAATAACCAATTATTTGTTGGTACTTTTTTAGCTAAAACTCCCATACTAAAGCTATCTGCAGCAAGACCAGATGCAGACCATTCTGTAAAAGCATTGTATGCAGCTACTGGTACACCTATAAAGTTTACTAAATCATTTCCTGCAAAAGCTAAAGCAAGAGCAAAAGTTCCTACAATAATAATTAGTTTGTAAATATTTGTTTTCGCGAAAGCAATTAAAATATATGACAATAAAGACCAAATGACTGAGCTTACTAAAACAATTGATATTACTTCATTTTCAAGAAAATCTTTCATTGTTCCTCCTCCAAGAATGTCAAAAGATTCTTTTGCATAAGATGTTCCTTTAAGACCTTTCATGAAAATGAAATATGTAATGGCAGTTAAAGCAAATCCGCCAAATAATGCACCAACCCAATTTGCTTTCTTTTCAAAATTATAAGATAAAAGCAATCTAGAGACCCATTGGACTAATGCACCAATGGAGAATGCGACGACGACAGAGAGCAGTATGCCAAATATAATTTGTGAAGCTTTAGATGTGTTTATGTAGTTTACTACATCAGAAAAACTCCCACCATCATGTCCAATTTTAATTAATGCTATGGCTACTGCTGCTCCAAGTAATTCAAATACAATAGAAACAGTAGTCGATGTTGGCATTCCAACAGTATTAAAAAAATCAAGTAGTAAGATATCTGTTATCATGACTGCCATGAAAATAATCATGATTTCATTAAACATAAACTCACTAGGGTTGAAAATACCTTTACGTGCAACTTCCATCATGCCACTTGAAAAAACAGCACCAACTGCAACCCCTAAACTGGCAACTATCATAATTGTTTTAAACGAAATGGCTTTAGAGCCAATAGCTGAATTAAGAAAATTTACAGCATCATTACTAACACCAACTACTAAATCAGCAACAGCTAAAATAGCAAGGGCAATTATCATATATAAGTATATATTATCCATATTTTAATTTAAATAAGTTTGCAAATATCTATAGTGTTTTTAACAGAAATGTTATCTAAATGTTATTATTTAAAAATGTATATCGAATTGTAGTCTATAAGCTAATCGAGCATTAACATTTTCAGTATCAATATAAGTGAAATCTGATTGTACTTTTAATTTATGACCTACAATATATTTTGATACACCTAGAGTGTATTCGTTAACCAGATCTTTCCCAGTTATATTTTTATTGTAGTCGACATTAGAATAACGACCAGCTAATTCCCAATTTTTTTTAAACAAATAACCAGCTTGTAAGTTTATGGCATTACCAACTTGAACTATTCTTCCAGTTGGTGTGCCATCTTCTTCTCTAGCTATTGGGTTGTCTGCATCTCTATTTGCATATTCACCCATAAAAGAAAACCCTTTAAGTTTAAATATTGCATCCACAAATAAAGTTGTAATATTTGTTTCGTGGAATCCATTTTCTGTTACCATATAAGCGCCTTGGTTGCTTCTAGTTTTAACAGCATTATTATTAAAATCATAAGTGACACCTAAAGCCAGTTTAGGTGTTTCTGGTCTATTTAAAGAACTTCCCAAGTAATCTCCTTTCTTTGGAAATAATCCAAATGGTAAAAACTCAAGACGACCAGTATATTCAAACCCACCAATATTTCCATTAGTAACATTTCTACCTTCACCTTGAGAAATAGCAACTATTTCTCTAATAACGAAAGTGTCTGTTAAGTTAAAGTGATGTCTAACTTGTATCCCTAAATCTCTATCTATATTGAATCCTGCATTTAAAATAGATCGATCTACAAATTGAAGGTTCCCAGAAGAAATAACACGTTCACGGTTTCCAGGAAGTTTTGTTTGTCCGAACCATAACTCAAAATTTTCATGAAAATTCCATTTTATTACCGCATCTAAAATATATCTTGGCGCATTACTTGTATAAACGGAACCACCTGAAATATCTCTATTAGATAAACCAAGTTCTAATTTATATTTAAGCTTAGGAGTTAGTGCATAACCGTCAAATTTTAATCTTGCTCTTCTAACTAAAAAAGCTGATTCTCCATTTATTAAATCACCATCATTGTTTTTCCAACTAGCTAAAGCTAGAAATTGCATTCTAGCACCAACTTTCATAGTCCATGAACTATCTTTTCCAACTAAATTAAAAATACCTTTACCAAAGGCAGGTGAATTTGTTTCTTGGGCAATTGAAGTACTTATTGCACTTAAAAAAAGTAAAATAAGAATTACTTTAAATTTCATAATCGAGTTATTAGTTTTTGTCGCTACAAATAACCAACTCTTATGTTAATTTAATGTTTCCTAAAGTTTAAATTTTGCATAAAAAAAAGGCTGCTTTGGCCAAAAGCAGCCATAGAATTCATGATAATATAGTCGACAAAAACTAATAAATTATATGAAATCACTAATTGTTGTCTTAAGACAATACAAATATCCTTACTATTCATGATGCTATTGTAATCTAAATATTAAGTAATTATTAATTTTATTAAATGTTTTTATGTATGTAATTGATTAATAATCAAATAAATAAAAGAACAATGTAAAATTAATGTTAAGGAAATGTTGCTTAAATGTTATCTAATGGTTATATTTGATTTATAATAAATATAAACGCAAATAATTATGAAGAAAATTGTAATGTTTTTTGCCTTTTTAATTACTGTGGGCTCTTTTGCACAAGAGAGAGAATTAAAACTTAACAAAAACACAAACTTAATTGAAGTGGTTTATTATCATGACAATGGTGTAGTAAGTCAAACAGGGACTTACACTCTAGATGGCAAGCTTCAAGGTGAGTGGTTAAGCTTTAACACAGAAGGTGGAAAAATGATTTCTGCGATTTATGATAATGGGAAGAAAGTCGGCAAATGGTTTTATTGGAATGATAAAACTCTAAAAGAAGTAGATTATGAAAACAATGCAATTGCTAGTGTGAACGAATGGACTGATCCATCTAAAATGGCACTACGTGATTAATACATTTTATACTTAATAAAAAAAGCATCCTAAAATAGGATGCTTTTTTATTTTTAGACTAATTCTATTTATTCAACTGTCCATGATGCTCCCCAAGTAGCATAATCTGTTCCAGTTCCATTTCCTTCTCCTGAAATAAAATCTGCTTCAGTGAAAGTTTCACCTGTATCGTTTTTCATATTTAAAATAACATCTGTAAAAGTGACATCTGTAACACTTAAATCACCACTTAATACGCCAGCTCCTGTTGGGTTGTCTCCAGCATCACCATCTAAATCGAACCCTTCTTCGAAACCTTGAATCATAACATTATTAAAAACTCCTTGAGTCCCAGCTCTTAATCTAATGGCTTCGTTTCCAGTAGAAGAACCTAAGCCTATAATTGTTAAGTTTGTAACTGTTGGTTTTGAGAAAAACCCAGCTGAATTACTAAAGTCAGTATTATAGCCATCTGCTTCAATACCTTTATCATGATCTGCTCCATGTTTAACATAAGCATTAGTAATAGTTCCTCTATATCCTTCCGTCCAATCTATTGAATCGTCTTGAGCGTTAACAACAGAAACATAACTTGCATTTACAGTACCACCAAAAAACTCAATACCATCATCTTTGCCTTCAAAAGCTTGAATGTATTCTACTACTGTTGTGTTTCCAACACCATAAAATGAAAAACCATTATTTTCTGATTGTCCATCGGCAGCACCACCAGAATATTCTACACGCACATAACGGATAATTCCTGAGTTATCTGCTTCGTCTGTGCCACCAAAAGGTAAACTTGCTATTTCTGAAGTTGAAGTAGAGTTTCCTGTAACAGAATTAATTGGCGCTTTGCCTAAAAGAATTAATCCTCCCCAATCTCCAGCTGAAGGAGCAGAAGCGTCTGATGTAAATACAATTGGATTATCAGCTGTTCCATTTGCAATAATTTTTGCGCCTTGAGCAATGGCTACATAAACATTGGCTCCAGAAGCTAAGGCTGTAATAGTCATTCCTGCAGGAATTTCTAAAGTGGTTCCACTTGACATAATTAAAGAGCCATTTACTTTATAAGTATTGTTAGCATCAAGAATTAAATCTTGAGTGTAAGTACCAGAAAGGAAAATAGTTTCTGGATCTGTAGTGCCTCCACCATTATTATTTACACTATTATCTGTAATGTAAATGTCTGATGTGTCGTCTGATGAACAAGAGAAAAGCATGCTTATTATTGCTATTCCTAAAATTAAGTTGTTTTTCATTTTCTAATTTGATTTTTATTAGTTTATTAATTGTGTTTAAAATTTATATTTAAGTTGTAATCCTAAATCCATTCCTCTTTTATAATCTGTAACTCCTTTTCCATTTGCAGAGTTTACTGAAATGTCTCCTAATGTGGTTTCTCTAAAATATTCTATGGTTGGGTTAAGTAGATTTTTAACGCTCAAGTTTATTTCTAGATTTTCACCAAAACTATTCTTCCAAATAAAGTCTAAGGTTGGTACACCTTTTTCTATAACATTGCCTAATTGTCCTGAGCCTAATGCGTCTATTCTATCAGAAAAATAAGAGAATACTAAATTGGCAATAGGCTTATAATTTCCAAATGTTGGTGAGTAATTAATATCTGCATTCAGTATTAATGGAGATGCGCCTTGTAGTTCATCTTCAGATTTTTCGAAACTCACATCGTAATATTCACCATCAATGGAACTATATAAATCTTGTTTTGTTTTCATGTAAGTAGCATTGAATCCTAAAGAAAGTTTAGATTCATCATTTGTGTTAGTAAGTATGTTTTTTCTTAATTCTACTTCAACACCATAAACATTTGCTTTATCTCCAGTTCTAAAATAACGTTGTGTTCCTGTTGCATCAGCTCCAACAACTAAGTTTACAGGGTCATTAATTTCTTTTGTGAATATGGACATAGAGATAATTTCGCTTTTAGAATAGAACCATTCGTATTTTAAATCAATGTTTAAAATTTTAGAATAACCTTTGTCAAGTAAGTCTGGATTTCCACCAATCCTAGTTGAGATATCTTCATAAACAAAAGGCGCGACTTCTTTAAATTCTGGAATGGAAACGGTTTGACTTGCAGAGAAACGAATGTTTTGGTCGTCGTTTAATGTATATTTAATATTTAAACTTGGTAGAAAGAAGTTCTTATAAGAACTTATAGCATTTTCACCTTGATTTCCTAAGTTAATTACTTTGAATGCAATGTCTTGTTGAAAGGACTCTAATCTTATTCCTGGAACAAATAACCATTTTTTTCCAACTTTCATCTCAGCATCTATATATCCAGCAAAAATATCTAGTTTACCTTCATAGGTGTTTTCTGGTAAACCTGGTCTATTTGTATTAGGTTGTGTTGGTAGGGCATTTATTACTTTTATCTCGTAAACACCTTCATCTTCATTATTTAGGTTTAAATTATCTATTGTGAAAACAGAATTAAAGTTGTTTACATTAGTTATTTGGTAACCAGAATCTACGATGTCGTAACCATAACGAATATTTTCAAAATTTCTCTGCTTGCTTCTTCCATTAAAACCAATATTAAGTTTTAAATTTTCGTTAGCATTGTAAGCAAGATTTAATCTTCCATTGTATTCATCATCTTCAATATCCTGAAAATAACGTTGGTTATCGAATACCACATTGCTATAAAATACTG
>DFBO01000029.1:0-3231 GCA_002366675.1 Flavobacteriaceae bacterium UBA3078 | reverse complement strand
CCCCAATCAACATCAAACTTTCCAGATGTGTGTTTACCTAATAATTGGTTGACATACATCTGTGTTTGATCAAATTGCACATTCATTTGGTAAAACCCTTCATCTGTATTTTTAATAGCATCTCTGTTTCTTCCTTTGCCATCAATACCAAAATAACCAACAACATCAGACGAGTTGTTTATAAATAAGAAATTGTATTTGATTGAATTGTCATTATCTACGCGATAATTAACATTAGCCATGGCTGTAGTAGTGGTGTTGTATTCGTATTCTTCAGCATTGTTTTCAAAAGCCTTTTTTTCAGTTAAAGTATAATCTATAGCAGAACCTTTTCTGTATTCAAAATCATTTTCAAAAGATGCTGTTGCAAAGACACTTAATTTTGAACCATTATTGAAGGTAAAAGATTTTCCAGTAGAAGCTCCATATCCAAAATTGATTGGGGAACCAGCATCTACAGGATCTACTCCATGAGATAGAATAACTGCAAATGGATTATGATCGTATCTGCCATAATATCCAAAATATCCTGTTCCTTCACTTCTAACAAAATTCTTATCAATAGCATTTGTATTAAACCCTGTTGAGGTAAAGGCGTAAAAAAACCAATCTCCTGAAAAGTCTTTAGAATTAATATCTACATTTCCAGCCGAAAAATCGCCATAGTATTTTGTAGAATACGCTTTACTTATAGATACATTTTCTATAATATCTGAAGAGAATAAGTTTAAATCGATGTTCTTTTTATTGACATCGTTTGAAGGTAGCGAGAGACCATTCATTGTGGTATTTAAATATCTATCTCCCAATCCACGAACATAAACATTGCTAGAACCTTCTTGTTTCGAAACTCCAGAAATTTTTGCAACAGCTCCAGCAGCATCACTTACTCCTTTTCTTGATAATTCTTCAGCTCCAATACTTTGTCTTATCTCGACAGCTTTCTTTTGTTCTAAAAGTAATGCTGTTTCACTTTCTCTCTTTGTTGTGGTTGAAATTATAATTTCATCTAATGAAGCAGCACTTGCTTTCATAGAAACATTTACTTCAGTATCTTCATTTTCTAAAATTTCAACTTCAATTTCCTGAGTTTCGTAACCAACAAAACTATAGATTATAGTATAAGTGCCAGGCTCAATATCGTTAATGGTATATAAGCCATCAAAATCTGAAGTGGTTCCTTTAATGGTTCCTTTTATTAAAATATTAGCAAAAATTAAAGGCTCATTATTTGCATCAAAATCTATCAGTTTACCAACTAAAGAGCCTGTATTTTGAGCGTAAGCTGTTATAGATGCTATAAGTATAAAAAAGAGTGTAATTTTTTTCATTATTAATTCTTGTATCATTTAGACTAGGCAAAGAAACTGCAACTATGTAAAGCGTCTGTTAATGCTAGATTAAACCTTTGTAATAAAACTGTTATTTAAATGTTAAGCAGTTAACATGAGGTTTCGTTTTTAGAAATGATTTCTTAACACTAAATAGGATTAATTTGTTTATATCTACTGTTGAAAAAATAATTTATAAAAGATGAAACGTGTATCTTGCAACAGCAAAATAGGTGCTATGAATTGGGAACAATTACTCTCTTTAAAACGTTTTGGAGACACTAACAAACGTTTAAGAAAAGAACAAGACGAAACAAGATTAGGATTTGAAGTTGATTATGATAGAATAATCTTTTCGTCAGAATTTAGAAGCCTTCAAGATAAAACCCAAGTCATTCCATTATCTCAAACAGATTTTGTACATACTAGACTTACTCATAGTTTAGAAGTAAGTGTAGTAGGAAGAACACTTGGAAGAAAAGTAGGAGCAAAACTTTTAGAAAAATATCCTCATTTACAAACCATCCATGGATATCAGGCAAACGACTTTGGAGCAATAGTAGCTGCTGCTGCCTTGGCTCATGATATTGGAAACCCACCTTTTGGGCATTCAGGAGAAAAAGCGATTGGGGAATTTTTTAAATCTGGAAATGGAGAAAAATTTAAAAGTCAATTAACAGATAAAGAATATCAAGATTTATGTGATTTTGAAGGAAATGCTAATGGATTTAAAATAGCAACAGAAAGTAGAGTTGGTAGAGAAGGTGGCTTACGTTTAAGTTATGCAACACTTGGAGCCTTTATGAAATACCCAAAAGAATCATTGCCAAAAAAGCCAAGTAATCATATTGCAGATAAGAAATATGGATTTTTTCAGAGCGAAAAAGAGTTGTTTGTTGATATAGCTAACGAATTAGGGCTAATAACAAGAGGTCTTAAAAATGATATTAGTTTTTCTAGACATCCATTAGCATTTCTTGTAGAGGCTGCAGATGATATTTGTTATACCATAATTGATTTTGAAGATGGAATAAATCTTGGACTCATTCAAGAAGAATATGCCTTGGAATACTTAATTAATTTAGTAAGGGATTCTATAAATTCTAATAAATACAATCAACTTTCAACAACAAAAGACAGAGTTAGTTATTTAAGAGCTTTAGCAATTAATACATTAATTAATGAAGCTGTTGAAGTTTTTCTGAATCATGAAGAGATGATTTTAAATGATACTTTTAATATTGGTTTATTAGATAAAAGCAAATACGAAGCTCAAATAAATGATATTATTAAATTAAGTATTAATAATTTGTATCAATCAAAAGAAGTGATTGACAAAGAAATAGTTGGTTTTCAGGTTATTAGCACTTTATTAGAAAAATATACGTCAGCCATAATTAATAATTCTAATTCAACAGCATCTAATTACGATAGACTTATTTTAAAGAGTATTCCAGAATTAAATATAGACGAAACTAATTCTACTTACTCTAAGTTATTAGGCGTCTGTTATTATGTGTCGTTATTATCAGATAGCAGTGCCATCTTAAAATTTAAGATGATAAATGGGACAGCTTTATAGGTAAAAAACAAACACACCTGTATTTCGTTGAATAAATGTTGCTTTTTGTCAACATTTTTGTATGTGTTTACAAAGCCAAACACCAAATCTTATTAAAATTAAAAAAAAATCTACTTGGAGCAATTGTTATTATATTTGAAGTGTTTGCTTGTTTGTTATTAGTGAAGTAAGCAACGACAACTCGTCAGAACTTGAAAATCAACAGTAATTCTCAGAGATATAATAAAAAGACTGTTATATTAATATTTAACCCTTTATACCAAAATTTTTGTTTAAAGGGTATTGCTTTTTTATAAGTTAATGATTAGGCGTTTTTTA
>DFBO01000180.1:2151-3797 GCA_002366675.1 Flavobacteriaceae bacterium UBA3078 | reverse complement strand
TTGGAAATTCAACAATTTTTACGCCATGGTTTTGCCAAGTCTTTACTTTGGACTTACTATTTTTTGAATCTGCTAGGATTGTGACTTTATGTTTTAGTTTCGCAAGTTCTCTAGCAAATTCATTGGTGCGGAGATAAGTGCCATGTCCCACCTGATTATATGAAATCATTAGGATTCTCATAATGCAAGAGCCTTATTATCACTTAAGTAGTGACGAATGATTTGAATAATATATCCGGCCATTAATAATGTTTCAGCAAAAATGGCAGTCCAAAGCATGCCCTGTTCCTGAAATCTAGAAACTGAAATTATACCTAGGCCAATTTTTGCGAATAGCGCGATTAATTGCGGGAATAAACGTTTTGATTGCCACCCAACTGATACAAGATAGGCAATATTGGCATAATTTAATGTCCGCAATCCAAATAGTGGTGATAGGAATATTAGAATCGATATGCTCTCTGTGTAATTATTTTGGAGAAATGAAGTAAATAATGGTTTACTAAGGATTGCAAAAATGGCCCAAAGAAGTCCTCCTAAAACGATGAAAGCAAAAAAAAGATTCCTTGATTGTTGATAAAATTGGGCTTTAATCTTGAGATATGAGCGAATTAAGGATGGGAGGAGAATATTTGCGATCCCTGATGGTAAGGTCATGATTGCATTTATCAAACTGATGATGATGGCGTAATTGGCAATTAGTTCAGTTTTTACACCTAGCCATACTAAGATGTTGACATCGATATTAATAAAAATGAGATTTAACAATTCAGATGTATTGAAAGAAATAGATTGTTTGAAGATATTTAGAACGTTTGTCTGATTTAACCCTTTGAAGCTGGGGTGTGTTATTAACCATGTGATAGAAAATATCACAGCTGTTGTAAGTAATCGAATTGCTAATACATTTATTATCGTTCTTTCATTGACTTCCAACAAAACAAGCAGTGTAGCCAAGCGCAAAAATCGTGACAAAACTAATAAAACAGATGCAATCAAGGCTCGATCTTCCAATATCAGCATCGCTACCAGGGTGCCGAAAATTGAATCAAGCCAAAATTCAGTTATTGTAAACAATAAAATATATAGAAGATAAACCTCTGGTCGAACCAACCTCAATACAATAATAAGCAGTACTCCCCAAATGCCTCCTAACACCCCCTTGACCAGGATAACCTTACCCCCAAGATTTCGAATTTTTGAAATCGATGAACCTACTTTCATCATCCATTCATTAAAGCCCCAATTAAATAAAAAACCACTAAGAGAAACAGCAGCATATGCAGCAGCAATATACCCATATTCTTCAGCCCCAAGAAATTTCGCAACAACTAATAGATAAACCATCATTAATGATTGGGTTATTACTGAAGCGGTGCCATAAGATATTGCTGAGATGGTTGTCCTATGCCCCTTTTTCCTAATAGTTGAGATTAAATTTCTTATGTTATTCTTAGGCACTGGTAACAACCTTATTTATTTTTGCCATAGGATATTTATTGAGAATGGGTGTCCAAAAGATTTTAATGGTTTTTTGACTAAGTGAAACCAACGAGTATAAAAAGCATATGGTGGTAAAGTCCAAAAATTTTCATCTGAGTTAATTTCATCAAATGTCACCATATTGCTTGATAATAAACCTTGAT
>DFBO01000180.1:0-2079 GCA_002366675.1 Flavobacteriaceae bacterium UBA3078 | reverse complement strand
AATTTTGAGGATTTTGGCATATGTTCAATGGTTGAAATACTAAATACGAGATCAAAATATGAAGAAGGTAATTCGGGCGGAAATTCGCCGATATAGCTTTGAACGAGATGAAAACCGGTTGTCTGGTTTAATCGTTTTGGTCCGAATCCAGATCCTTCTAATTTATCTAAATTCCATATCTCATAATTATTGTTTACTGCTGAGATTATTCTTGATTCTCCTCCACCGATTTCAAGCAAACGGGCACCACGTGGTATGTTATCGAGGATGAAGGAGTAAACCAAAGCGTCTTGATAAACTTTTAGATCACAGGTTTTTATGGATTGCATTTTATATGCTGGAAGCGTTCTAAATAATGAAAAATGGTTGCTCCTTGAATATCGGAATTCATAAAAATCATTAGGTTTGATTTTCTGATGGGGCTTCTGAGATAACCTTTCCAAGGAAGATCCTGGATAAAGTAATTTTCCTAACATAGCATCAAAAGATAAATGGGACTTTTTTATTGTTTGCTTTAATTTTAATTTCATTGACTTTACATTTCCATTTTTGGCTGTTTTTGACCGATGATGATATGCGTTGTAAACACACGAATAACCAAATTTCGAATAATTGGGAGTTTTTCGATGCATGTAATCCAGCGATCTAACCAAGCTGGTTTTCCATATGATTTAACGGATGGAAAAATGATCTTGAAATCGCCCAAAAAGTTATTATTCATAATTTCTTTTGTTTTTTTGAATGATAATAACTGAGTTTTTTCATAATCGCTCTTACATCGATAATTGACATATTTTGGAATGAATTTTCTAGGCAAGAACCCTAAAAACCGAATTCCAGTATGGGGCTCAGGAAAAAAGATATCATATCGATTTCGGGAATCTGCTGAGAAATATCCATTACCATTTAAAATTCTCGAAATCTCTCTTAAAACTTTTTTTACATTGACAATATGTTCAATCACATTAGTCGCTTGAATATAACTGATGGTTTGATTGTTAACAGGTAGATTTTCTGCATTGGCACAAATTAAGATGAAGTTTCCGATTCTAAAGTCACTTAAATATTTTTTTGCAATCAGAAGTTGAGCTAAAGAAGAATCAATACCAATAACCTGTTCGAAGTATCTTGATAAGGCTACGACACCTGCGCCAGAACCACAACCAAGGTCAAGTGCACGAAACAAAGTTGGTTCTCCAAAATTGGTTCTTAGCTTGTCAAGGAACATCTCTGTCATATTTGTTGTGCGCTCACCCTGGTTTTGATAATAATTATGTGAGTCTTCTATTATTTTGTCGGGTAGTCTTGTTTTACTTACTAAGATATTGAATAAGTCCGCATATGATTTTTTTTCGTATTGATCTAACATTGTTTTATCGATTTTATCAAGATCAACAGGAGGATAACGGAGATCGGGGATCCCAAGAATAATGGGAAATATGTGATTACAGGTCCGGCATGAAATTGTGCTATCGAAGGTCTTGATTTCACCTTTACAAATGGGACATACAATTCCAAAATCGTTAAAATTCATTTCTTTATAAAATTTCTGTTTGGGTAATTTCTTCAACCAGATCCTGCCAAGATTTTCTAAAAAGCAATTCGATTCTATGATGATCCATTTTTTGTTGATTAATTGCTTTTAATATGCCAACTGCCAAAGAGTTTGGATCATTAACTGTTGCCAATTGGTAAAGGTCAGGGATTTCACGAACTAAAGAATCTGAGATGATATCTGTCATTACAATTGGCAACCCNNAATGCTGCCTTAAGCGCGCCACTCTGTGTGCCGCCAGTGTAAGGTGCTACGAAAAGATCGGCAGCCTCGAAAAAAGCCGCAGCCTCATCATCTGGGATGAAATAATCGAAAATATGCACATGTTTTTCTAATCCAGCAGCATTAATTTGCGCATCATATTTTTCTCGATCCTCCCAGAATTCACCAGCAATCACCAAATGTACTTCCTGGTCTTTCGAAATGATAATTTCTAATGCATCAATAAGCACGCTTAATCCCTTGTAAGGCCTGATAAATCCAAAAAATAGAATGATTGATTTATTAACAGGTAAATTTAATTT
>DFBO01000129.1 GCA_002366675.1 Flavobacteriaceae bacterium UBA3078 | reverse complement strand
TGCTTTAAAAATACTACTTAAATTCCATTTTCTAACTACAATTGAGTTTCCTAACATAAGTTTGCTTTTTTTCATAATATAAATCTTTCTTTCCTTTCTAATTCATTTATATATATAATAACATTAATAAATAACATAAAATTATTATTTAAATATTTGCTTCCAATGTCTTTCTCGTATCAGGAGCTACTCTTCTTAGATGTAACATCTACATAAACTGCCAGAATCAGGACTAGGCCTTCAACTATATAATGCCAGAACACAGTAGTATAAAAATTTTGCTTTACAAATCTACCCATATTGAACCATTTTTTGAACTTTCAACTGCCGAATTGATAAATTTAACGCCATTTATACCATCATAAACCGTTGGATAATCATAATTCTCTTTTTTGAAGTTACAATCTGATTTTTTAGATAGCAATGCATCTGCAAAATTTTTATAAATATTGGCAAATGCCTCATAATAACCTTCAACATGACCACCTGGAATTCGTACATTATTAGCTGCCAATGGATAAATTTCATCACGTCCTCTTGATAACTGCTCTTTTGGTTTACCAAGATATGTAACTTTCAAATAATTAGGATCTTCCTGTTGCCATTCGATACTACCTTTTGTAGCATAAATTCTTATCTTCAGATCATTATCATGACCAATCGCAATCTGCGAACACCAATAAAAACCACTTGCGCCATTATCATATTTAATCATAATACCAGCGTTCGTATCTAAAATCCTGTTTTCTCCTATTATATCTAATTTAGCACAAAGGGATTTAATCTTTAATCCGGTAATATAAGATACAGTATTTTCAACATGGCTTCCAATATCTCCCACACAGTTAGAACTCCCTGCCATTTTGGGATTAGTTCTCCATGCTGCCTGATTGTTTCCTTCATTTTCTACGGTAGTAGCAAGCCATTCCTGAGGATATTCAGCCATAACCATCAGGATCTCTCCTATATCTCCTTGACGAATCATTTCACGGGCTTGTTTAACCATTGGATAACCAGTATAAACATAGGTAACACAAAAGAGAAGTTCTTTTTCTTTTGCTAAATCAGCCAATTCTTCTGCTTCCTCAACTTTAAAACATAAAGGTTTATCACAAACAACATTAATACCATTTTCTAAAAAGGTTTTTGCAATATTATAGTGTGCATAATTCGGAGTTACAATTGAAACAAAATCAATTTTATCTTTCCTTGCTGCTTCTTTTTCTGCCATTTCTTCAAAGTTTTTATAAAGCCTTTCGGTTTCTAAACCTAATTTTTTTCCTGTAGATAAGGTATTATCATAATTCCTGGAAAAAGAACCCGCGACTAACTTTATTTTTCCATCAAAATTAGCAGCCTTACGATGAACATCACCAATAAAAGAACCAGTTCCACCGCCAACCATACCATAACGTAAAACTTCACTTATAGTGTTTATTTCTTTTCCTTTAATCATTTTTTTACCTCTGTATTAATATTTTTTTGCATAAAAAAGATATTGCCTGTGATTAGAGATTTATATTTCAAATAAATAATATATAATTTCATCAAAATATTTATTTCCAATGTCCTTCTCGTATCAGGAGCTACTCTTCTTAGATGTAACATCTACATAAACTGCCAGAATCAGGACCAGGCCTTTAACTATATACTGCCAGAACACACTCATATTCATAATGCTCATCCCATTCTCAAGGCTTGCCATAATTAAAGTACCTATTAGAGCTCCAAGAATTGTTCCTTTACCCCCCATTAAACTTGTACCACCAATAACACAGCCAGCTATAGCTGTAAGTTCATAATTCATACCACCACCAATGGTACCTGCAGCAACATAACCGGTAAGAACAATTCCGGCAACTCCACTTAGAAGACCTATTAAGATAAAAACTTTGAAAATAACAAATTGAACATTTATGCCTGAAAATTTGGTTGCCTCTATATTCCCTCCGAGAGCATACACATACCGACCAAATTTAGTGTTATTAGCTAAATAGGTAACCAAAATCGCTATTACCACCATAATTATTACTGGATTCGGTATCCCTCTATAATTGTTTATAATCAAAACGAAACCTAAAACAAGAACTGAATAAGCCGATGCTACTAAAAAATCATAGGTAAAAGGTTTAATTTCAAAACCATATTGTTTCTTTTTACTTCTACTTCGCAAGCTCATCAAAAAAATAACTATTATAGCAATAGCTGCTACAAGTATACCTAAATTTTTAGGCAGATATCCTTGAGCTACCCATCTGAGAGAATTTTCGACAGGAACTATCGTTCTTCCCCCACTAACACCAAGAATTGCTCCCCGAAAAATAAGCATTCCTCCAAGAGTCGCAATAAATGCCGGCACCTTCAAATAAGCAATAATATAACCTTGACAGATACCAGCTAATAAGGCTACTAACAGACAAATAATGATAGTTATAATTGTACTCAATATGCCTAATCCCCCGGTAGACAGGTTTGGGAAAAGTCCCTGGAGAATTTCAGGGAGCATAACCGCCTGAAGATAGGCAGCTATTATACCTATAAAACCAGTCAGCGATCCTACAGAAAGATCAATATTACCAGTAATAATTACCAGAGTCATCCCTATACTAAGAAAAGACATAATAGTCATTTGCCTTAAAAGATTCGAAAGATTTCTTGAGGAAAAGAATATCCCCCCGGTTAAATAACCAAAAAGTAACCAGATAAAAAGAAGAGCAATTATTAATGTATAAGTTTTAATATCAATTTTTATTTTGCGAGTAAAATCTAATGTTTTCATTAGTTATACCTCACTGTAATTTTTAGTACCTGTAGCCAAGGCCATTACCTTCTCTTGCGTTGCCTCTTTTTGTTCTAAAATCCCTGTACATTTTCCTTCGTGCATAACCAAAATTCGATCACTCATTCCAAGTATTTCCTCTAACTCAGAAGAAATCATAATTATTGCTATACCATCTTCTGCAAGTTGATTTATGAGTTTGTATATCTCATATTTAGTCCCCACATCAATCCCTCTGGTCGGATCATCAAGAATGAGAATCTTTGGGGTTGACATTAACCACTTTGCTATTACTACCTTCTGTTGGTTGCCTCCACTTAAAGATTCTGTAATTGCAAAAAGAGATGGTGTTTTTATATTAAGACTGTCAGCATATTTCCTACATTCGTTTAATTCTTTATGTTTATCAATACTCAATGCATTAGAAAATTTTCTGATATTAGGTAATGAGATATTTTTATAGATTGCCTGCATTAACACAAGCCCCATCTTTTTTCTATCTTCCGGTACGAGGCCAATTCCATAATTCACAGCCTCTCTTGCTGAACTAATTTTTATTGGTCTCCCTTCTAAAAATATTTCTCCGGTAACATGTTTTCCGTACTCTCCAAATATAGTGGTAACAAGCTCGCTTCTTCCGGAACCCATAAGACCGGCTATTCCCAATACTTCACCTTTTTTTAAATCAAATGTAATATTCTTGATCGCTATTTTACCCTGAGATAAGATATCTTGTGTCGACAATTCCTTAACTTCTAAAATCTTTTCCCCAATCTTACGATTTCTAACAGGGAACCTCTCCTTCATTTCTCGTCCTACCATCATAGCAATGACCTTCTCTTCGGTGGTATCCGCTGTCTTTACTGTATTAACTACCAAACCGTCCCTAAGAACAGTAATATTATCTGTAATTCTGAAAAATTCCTCCAGCTTATGGGAAATGTATATACAGGTCACTCCATTATGTTTTAAGTATTTGAGGATTTCCATTAGAGACTTAATCTCAGCATCAGTAAGGGCAGATGTTGGCTCATCCAATATTAAAACTTTAACCTCCTGTGAGAGGGCTTTAGCAATTTCAACCATCTGTTGTTTGCCAACACTCAGTGCGGATACTTTTGCGGCAAAAGGGATGTTTAATTTATATTTCTTAAGAATTTCTTTAGCATCTGAAAACAATCTATCCCAACTAATAGTTCCTTTATGTTCTGGTTCTCTCCCCAGAAAAATATTTTCTCCTACTGTCATTTCTGGAATAAGAGCAAGCTCCTGATAAACAATAGCAATTCCTTTTTCAATTGCCTGCCTAACCGAAAAACGGGTAAACTTTATTTCTTCATCATTAAAGTAAATTTTTCCTTCGTAAGTATTATGAGGATAAACACCTGCCAGAATCTTCACTAAAGTAGATTTCCCGGCACCATTTTCTCCGCACAAACCATGAATGTCTCCTTTTTTTATTTTAAAGGAAACATTTGATAGTGCTCTAATGCCTGGGAAGTCTTTTGTTACATTTTCTATTCTTAAAATATATTCATCTTTCAAAATATTATTACTCCCATAAAGATTTGACTTTTTACAGTTTTCACTTATAAAAATAGAATACACCACAGATCATAGATATTAATTATAATCTGTGGTGCATTCCTTTATATTTTAGTAATTAATCTTTTGGTGGTCTATCTTTTTCAGGAATATCTTTATACACTTCATCGTATTCCTGGAAACCACTCTTAATAACTACATCGTACATACTTTCCTTGTCTACCCCTACAACTTTCAGAAACTTACAAGGAACAGTTCCTTTTAATTTATCATCTAAAGTAAGTTCGGCAAGAGTAAAGTCTTTTAGTTCTTCCGGAGTTTCACCTTTAGCGAATTTTACAGCCATATCTATTGCCATTGGAGTGAGAAGTCTTATATCTTTGAATACGCTCATAGTTTGCTCTCCCTCAACTATGGATTTACAACCAGCTAATGTGGCATCTTGTCCTGAAATTGGGACTTTCCCAGTAAGACCTTGAGCTTTCATAGCCTGGATTGCGCCAAGTGCCGTTCCATCATTTGAAGCTACCACCGCATCAACCTGGTTATTTATGGCAGTAAGAATGTTCTCCATAATCTTGAGTGCTTCTGAATTACTCCAATTAGGTACCCACTGATCAGCAACTACCTCAATCTGACCACTATCAATTAAGGGCTGAAGAATTTCCATCTGTCCTTGCCTGAAGAGTGTAGCATTATTATCTGTTGGGCTTCCACCAAGAAGAACAAATCTTCCGCTATCCTTTACTTTTAATATGCCTCTTGCTTGAGTTCTGCCTACCTCAACATTGTCAAACGAAATATAACATGCCAGATTGGGCGATTTAATTAATCTATCATATGCTATACATGGAATCCCTGCTTCTGCAGCTTGATCTACCGCTGTTGCTGCAGCTGCTCCATCCTCTGCAAGAATAATAATAACATCCACTCCTTGAAGAACCATATTCTCAATCTGATCATTCTGCAACTTCACATCATGATTAGCTACTTGAATGATAACTTGAGCGCCAATTTTATTTCCCAAATCTGTCATAAGAGCTGCTTCTCTTGGCCATCTTTCAATATCAAATTCAGAAAATGATGCACCAATCTTTATAGGTGCATCTGCAGCAAAAACCACAAAACCTGATACAATGAACAACACAATCGTTAATAAAGTAATACTATATTTTTTCATAGCAAAAATCTCCTTTAAAATAAAATTAAAATTCGTAATAGTTATACCTGGAGCAAAAACCATATTTTCTTTATCACAATAATCATGTTAGCCAAATTTACGTTTTTAAAAATATGCATCCCCCCTTTTTGTTGTTTGATAATA
>DFBO01000175.1 GCA_002366675.1 Flavobacteriaceae bacterium UBA3078 | reverse complement strand
AGGTCTAATCCAGGTGCTTGTAAGAGAAAGGTTACTTTTTCTTAGGTGGAAATCCTTCCAGAACTTTAGTAACTACTTGTCGAAATTTCTCTTCACGTTCTTCAGGATTATCTCTAGGCACATCTGCTTCACTACTAATAGCTTGCCAAAACAATTGATTGGTTGTTGCATCAACAAAATCGAATACAATTTGTCTCATTAAACTTTCTTGACCTATTGGAATTCCAACTGAAATGCCTCCACCTCCACTTCCAACACCAACTCCTACAGAAGAACTACTTTGTGCTTCTTGATATGTGGAACTTTCAATATTGATAATAAAATCGGAATCTTCAGAAAGCGTGAATCCTTTTAACGCCATGGCATCATCTAAAGCATTAAAAAAACGATTAGAATCTAATTCGCTCAAACCTGTATTCATGTTTGAAAAATAGCTGTAGGACTTATATTTAGAAAAATCGGTGTTTTTCTCGTAATCGTAGTTAACTGTTACACCACAAGAAATCAAGACAAGTAGAAAAAATATTGGAGCTAGTTTTTTCATTTTTCTTTTAAAGATAAGAAATACTCATTAAAACTATTATCCAATTTTTTATCAGTGGTTTTATTGTCAACAGATTTTGTTAGTATTGAAGATATAATTTCCGTTGGAATGACTTTCCGTGAATGGCAATAAATCAAGCATTAGGAGAAGTAATTGGAAATAAATTAGATTTTTTTACTTATAAAACATGAGTATTGATGAGCAATTAATTCTTCTTTGATGCGCTAAAAAGTAAATTAATATAATTAGTTAACTTTCATTAATAATGCGTCTTATTGGAGTTGGTGCTTGTATTCCTTTTTCTTTTAATGTTGCAAATATTTCTAATGCAAGTGCACTATCTGTCTTTAGTGTATCTGAAAATGTAGACCAATACATAAGAGCAAAACTTAAATTTCCGTCTGGGTCATATCCATAAAAATAAGTTTTTGGCAAGGGGTCTTCAAATACATTTGGATGATTTGATGCTATTTGATTAAAGAGCTCAATTATTTCATTAGGCTCTACATTTGGAGCTGTTTTCATATAAATTTTACTTCTTCTGTCTCTATTAGAAAGAGTGTAATTATTTACCTTTTTAGATATTAAATCTGCATTAGGTATTATTGACTCATAGCCAGAGTAAGATTTTATTGTACTTGATCTAACACCAATGTTTGTTACAACACCAAACTCTTGGTCAACTTTAATACTATCCCCAATATTGATGGGTCTTTCAAAAGCAAGTATAAGACCTGATATAAAATTCAATACAACATTTTGTAATCCAAAACCGATTCCAACACCTAAAGCACCTATAATAAACCCTAATTTACTTAAATCTATTCCTGCTGCAGTAATTGCTATATAAAACCCAATACTTACTATTATAATTCTTAAAAGCAATGAGATGGCAGAAGCCAATCCTCGTGGCAGCATATTAATCATCCAATCATCTTGTAAAATATTGGCAATTAATTTTGCAATTAAAATTGTAATTACAAAAATTCCTAAGAAAGCTAATATCCCTCCCAATGAAATGACACTCTCTCCAATTTCCCACTTCAAAGCCATAAGTTCATTTAATTTTGAACTTAATAAATTGTACAAATCAAAACCTTTAATTGTAAAGTTTAACCAAACAAAAAAACCAATCCATAATAAAATTGGTTGAATTCTTTTATGAGTTGCATTTACTATAGTTGTAATTGTTTCTATATTAGAAGATATCCTAAGTTTAAATAAAATTACGATAAGACTCGTTATAACTTTTACTGTAAGATATACTACTATACCAATTAGTGTAGAAGAAAGTACACCAATGGCTAATAACCTTGATAAAGCTGTCATTCCTATAACATTAGCTATAATAGAAATAATTAAAAAAAACATATATATAGGAGCAGTAAGATTAAAAACTCGGTAAATATGTCTAAAATGATTTGGTGATTTTTTTATTGTTTTTTTACCATAGATAAACGCTATAATTAATATAATAGCATTAAAAATCATTAACCATCTTATTGCTTTACCTACAACGCCAATATATGCTTGAAAAATTTGAATGAAATAGGTTAAGAATATTAAAGCAAGAAAAACATTAAATCTCCTATTTGTTAATTTTGGTAATAAAAAGAAAGTGCCAATTAAAATTAGTAGAATATATATTTCAACTAATGGAGGTATAATTGAATCATAGAAAAAAGTAGATATTAAAACTCCAGCAATAATTGATGAAGCTATTGGGTGAGAAAGAACTGTTTTTGATTGTATCTCTATAGGGTTAGAAATTTCAACTAATTCATTCTTCCAAATCTTATTAACAAGTAGCATTATAATAAAAAGGGAAAGAATAAATACGATTTGAAGTATGAAAGTTATTTTGTTTAATATTATAAACTCTATTATTTGTTCTTTACTTTTCCGTAAATTTTTTGAAACTGATTCCCTAACATTAATCGTATTAGTTATTTTGGTTGAATCCTTTTTAAAAGTTCCTTTAATTTCAGAATGCCAAATAGAAGGATTATCTATAACAAAATAATTCTTTTGTATTTGCGATTCTACAATATTTATTTCAGAAATAACCTCATCAATCATTAATACAACTTCAGTTAATCTGTTTTGAACAGTAAAAATAGCATCTAGCCTTGAATGGATGACTTCTAATACATCTTGCAATGAGAGAATAATTTGATCTAAGCCTTTATATACATCATTTGAACTCCCTGAGCTTATAAGTTTCTCTTTTGTTTTATTAAACTTAGCTATTTCATGTACAATTTCATCATTAATTTCACTTAAATCATCAGTTCGGTTTTTAAGAATATCTTGGTATTCTTTAAGCAAATAGTGATAATTATTCCAAATTGTCTTTTTTCCTTTTAATTCTCTTCTTGAAAATTCATTCAGCTTTTTATATAATGAGTCACTTTTAGCATTAACCTCTAAAGAAGTAATCACTAATAATGAGTCTACGTCAGATATTTTTGCACTAGGTTTTAATATTTCTTTTAACTTAGTAATTCGTTGGCTTAACCTTTCAGTTTCACTAGGAATGTCATTTATATTTATTGAAATATCCTCTATTACAGTACTATCTTTAATTTGAGTATTTAATTCTTGAGCATGAACATTAAAAAAAGTAAGAAAAAATAAAAATAAGAAGATTAATAAAGCTTTTAAATTTGCTAGTTTGGAAGCTATTTTCATAAGATTATTTTAATAA
>DFBO01000045.1 GCA_002366675.1 Flavobacteriaceae bacterium UBA3078 | reverse complement strand
ATTGAATGCTATTGACGCTTGCAAGAATCAAGATAATTCACAAATAAAGATAGTAGTCGAAAAAACACTAAGTCGTTATGTAGTCATTAATTTTTTTGATAACGGCATTGGAATACCACAAGAAATAATCGAGAGTATTTTACACCATTTTACACTAGTAAAGCAACTGGAAGTGAGCTTGGTTTATGTTTGCGCAAACTTATGCTGCTACATAAAGGGCAAATTTTAGTTAACAGTAAAGAAGGAGAAGGGTCGGTTTTTAGTTTGGTTTTTTAATAAGTTTGGAAGTAGCCTAAAATAATTTTGCAATTCCAATACCCAAATTAAAACTATTATATGCGTCAAAGAGAATATCATAATCAATAGCAAACAAAACTTCTAATTTCTTATTTGGAATTTCAATCCCATATTCTGCACCAATTCGGGCAACCCCAAAATTTTCACTTTTTTCGAATTCCATGCCGACACCAAGTTCAATTCCGAACCCTTCTATTATTTTGTAGGTTCCAACTATAATCGAAGCAATAGGAGTGCTACGCTCAATAATTTCCTCGTCTTTGTTTTTCTCAATTACAAAATCTTCTATAATAATATCATTATGTAAACCTATAGCCCATTTTTCATTAAATGAATAGTTGTAATTTATAGCCCATGAAGGAACAGAAACTAATGTTTTTTCATTGTTTTCTATACCTTCAGTTATTATAGTGTGACTTATTAAAAAAGAAATGGAATGGTGGTTTATTTCTTCATGTTCGTTTACTTTGTGCTCTTGACTATAACTTAAAAAAGTCATAAAAAAGAATATAGTATTCAATATATTTTTGATGAATTTCATAATTACACAATGATTTAATTATTTATAAGCAATATATTGAATGCTTACAAAAACAGCAAATTTTCTTTTTTATTGTATCTTTGAAAACACCCAAATAAATGACTATAAACAATGTTTGATAATTTCTGGTTTCACGTAGAATATGGCATCAATCACGTATTGGATTTAAATGCCTACGATCACGTTTTATTTTTAATAGTTCTTACAGTTCCATATTTATTTAATAACTGGAAACGTGTTTTACTTCTTGTTTCTCTTTTTACACTTGGACACACTTTGTCATTAGTTTTAGCTGCTTATGGAGTAGTAAGTGTTAATGGTCTATTAGTAGAGTTTTTAATTCCTGTTACCATTTTAATAGTTGCATTATTTAATGTGTTAACAGCTGGAAAAGGCGCTCAAAAAGAAAAGGTTGGCGTGTTGTTTTTCTCAACTTTGTTTTTTGGTCTAGTCCATGGATTGGGCTTTGCAAGAGAATTTAGAATGTTGGTTGGACAGTCTGATAACAAATTAGTAACACTTTTAGAGTTTGCTTTAGGAATTGAAATTGCACAGTTAATTATTGTTTTTATCGTCTTGTTCCTAGGTTATATTATGCAAACGGTATTTAGATTTTCTAAACGTGATTGGATTATGATTATTTCGGCTATAGTTGTAGGATTGGTTATTCCTATGATTTTGAATAGCGATTTAATTGCTTAAGGTATAACTTCTTATTACCTAAAGTTTTCATAAAACTTTAATTCTCTGGTTGTAATTAAAATACGAACAGCCTATATTCGTTGTATATTATTAAATGCTTCAACTTGTAAAATATATATGAAGGAACACAAACAACTTAAATACGATAAAGCTTATTTAAGAATTGCTAAAGAATGGGGAAGACTGTCTTATTGTGAGCGTAAACAAGTTGGCGCAATTATTGTTAAAGATAGAATGATAATCTCTGATGGATTTAATGGCACACCAACTGGATTCGAGAATTTTTGTGAAGATGATGAAGGTTACACCAAATGGTATGTATTACATGCAGAAGCTAATGCTATTTTAAAAGTAGCGTCGTCAACCCAGACTTGTAAAGGAGCTACATTATATATTACATTATCGCCTTGTAAAGAATGTAGTAAATTAATTCATCAAGCAGGTATTATTAGAGTTGTTTATAAAGAAGCTTATAAAGATGATTCTGGATTGCAATTTTTAAAAAAGGCAGGAATCGATTTGGTACTAATTGAAGATTTAAAAGCATAATGAAACTGAAGAAAAAATTTATTCCACTAATTATTGGTGTTGCAATTGCAGCAGGTATTTACATTGGTGGGAAATTAAATTTTTCTGATTCTTCGGATAGATTGTTTACTTCAAACTCTAAAAAAGATAAACTTAACAGACTAATAGATTATATAGATTACGAATACATAGACGATGTTAATACAGATAGCATTGTAGATGTAACTGTTAATGGTATTTTAAATAATTTAGATCCACATTCTGTATACATTCCAAAAGAAGATATGGAACGTATGTCGGATAATTTAAAAGGTGATTTTGTAGGAATTGGTATTAATTTTTACACTTATAAAGACACCATTACAGTTATTAGAACTATTGAAGGTGGTCCAAGTGAAAAAGCTGGAATTATTGGAGGAGATAGAATTATTATGGCAAATGGCGATTCTATCTTAGGAAAAGATTTTAGTAATAAAGATATTATTAAAAAGTTAAAAGGACCAATTAATACACTTGTAGATTTAAAAGTCTACAGAAGAGGTGAAACAGAGCTTCTAGACTTCACTGTTAAAAGAAATCACATTCCAATTAAATCTGTTGATGCTGCATATAAGCTTACAGATAAATTGGGTTATATAAAAATAAATAGGTTTGCTGAATCGACCTATAAAGAATTTAAGAAGGAACTTACTAAATTACAAAAATCAGGTATTAAGGAAGTCGTTATCGATTTAAGAAATAATCCTGGAGGCTTCTTAGGTATTGCAGAACAGATTGTTGACGAGTTTCTTGAAGACGATAAACTTATTTTATTTACTAAAAATAAAAGAGGCGATATTGAGAAAAGTTACGCTACTAAAAAAGGCTCGTTTGAAAAAGGTGAAGTTTATGTTTTAATTGATGAAAACTCTGCTTCAGCTAGCGAAATTGTAGCAGGAGCTTTACAAGATAATGATAAAGGAGTTATAGTAGGTCGTCGTTCTTATGGAAAAGGTTTGGTGCAACGTGATATGGAATTAGGAGATGGAAGTATCGTTAGATTAACAGTTTCTAGATATTATACACCAACAGGACGTTCTATTCAAAGATCTTATAAAAATGGGAATAGAGATTATTACGATGAGTATTTTGATCGATTAGAAAGCGGAGAATTATTAGATCCAGAGAAAATAGAAGTGGCAGATTCGCTAAAATTTAAAACTCCAAAAGGCAAAGTTGTTTATGGAGGAGGAGGCATAATTCCTGATGTGTTTGTGCCTATAGATATGAGTATGCAAAACGAAACACTTACGTTTTTAGAGAGAAGAGGATTTATTAGCAATTTTGTTTTCGAAATGCTTGAAAAAGATCGTCATGCCTATGATGATATTTCAAGAAATGAGTTTATTAACGACTTTCAGTTTAATAACGATATGGTTTTATATTTTCAGAATTATTTAAATGAAAGAACGAAAGCCAACATTACTTTTGTAGCCTATAACCAAGAAGTAAAACTGTATATAAAAGCTACATTAGCAGGCCAACTTTATGGAAATGGTGCTTTTGAAGAAGTCATCAATCAAAAAGATATTATGATTGAAGAAGTAATTCAATTAAGCAACGAGCATTTCAA
>DFBO01000127.1 GCA_002366675.1 Flavobacteriaceae bacterium UBA3078 | reverse complement strand
TACTTTTACGCTTTCAGTTTTAATCATTCTATATCAAGTTTTTAATTTCAAAAAAGTAAATAATTAGTTTGTTCTTGTAAATTGATATTTCATTTAATCTATATGAAAGTATTTTTATACGTGTTTTTTTTCTGTTTTACTACTGTTAGTTTTTCAAAAGAATATAAAAACATAAATGCGTATCAAAAACTTACAGATAAACTACAATTAGAATCTTCAGACTGGTTGTTTTCAGATAGAAAAAATAATACAGCAGTTTGGCAACAAGCCAATCTATATAATTTACAAAATAATCTTCCCTTAGAATATCAATCCTTAAAAGAGCGAACCGATTTTTATTCATAGCTTTTTAAGTCTCTAGATGATAAAGGTTCAGAAGTACTTTGGCCAAAAATGGCGCATTTTATTTCAAATAAGTTAGATAATGTAAAGTCCTTCCCATTTAATATATTCACTAAAAGAGAAGTGAAACGTTATGCTGCCAGAGGAAGTGAAACTGTTTTTTTAAAAGCTTTTGAAAAGATAAAAGCGCTTTATTTTTCTGAATCAATATTGAAATATGAAGAAGCTTTAGCTTGGGATGAAACCATTATTTACGAAGAACAATATGTTTGGTTGCAAGAAATTTATAGTGAAATAAATCAAAAAACACTAAAGACAATCGATAAAATGGCTAAAGGTAAATGCATTTATAAATTTATGGTGCTAAGAGAAATCGTATTTTTCGGAGATTTATCAAATAAAGAGGATAGGTATGATTATGCTATAAATAAGTTAAGACCTTATTGTAAAACTGAATGCGAATAATTTAATAATAACTTAAAACTTTAATCCCTTTAAATATTGTATATTTGCACGCAATTATAAATGTAATTGCAACATGACATCACATTCAAACAAAATTGTAGGAGAAGGCTTAACCTACGACGACGTCCTTTTAATTCCTGCTTACTCTGAAGTCTTACCAAGAGAGGTTAATATTCAAACAAAATTCACTAAAAACATTACTATTAACATTCCAATAGTTTCAGCAGCTATGGATACTGTTACAGAAAGTGCTATGGCTATTGCTATGGCTCGCGAAGGTGGTATTGGAGTACTTCATAAAAATATGACTATTGCTGAACAAGCAAACGAAGTTCGTAAAGTAAAGCGTGCTGAAAGTGGAATGATTACAGATCCTGTTACTCTAACTTTAGAAGCAACAGTTCTTGATGCAAAACAAAATATGGCTGAACATGGTATTGGTGGTATTCCAATTATTGATGAGCAAGGATTTTTAAAAGGTATTGTAACCAATAGAGATTTACGGTTTGAAAAAGATGGAGAAAGACCAATCGTTGAGGTTATGACTAGCGATAGGTTAGTTACTGCACCTGTTGGAACGTCATTAGAGCAAGCTGAAGTGATTTTGCAAGAACACAAAATAGAAAAATTGCTGATTGTTGACGACAATAATAAACTAGCAGGATTAATTACATTTAGAGATATTACAAAACTGACTCAAAAGCCAATTTCAAATAAAGATGTCTATGGTCGTTTACGTGTTGCTGCTGCTCTTGGAGTAACAGCAGATGCTGTTGAACGCACTGAAGCTTTAGTGAAATCTGGTGTAGATGCAGTAATAATTGATACAGCTCATGGTCATACAAAAGGTGTAGTAGCTGTTTTAAAAGCAGTAAAAACTAAATTCCCAACATTAGATGTCATTGTTGGAAATATAGCAACTGGAGCTGCTGCAAAATATTTAGTTGATGCAGGAGCAGATGCTGTTAAAGTTGGAATTGGTCCTGGTTCTATTTGTACCACACGTGTGGTAGCTGGTGTTGGATATCCACAATTTTCGGCAGTATTAGAGGTTGCAGCAGCTATTAAAGGTTCTGGAGTTCCTGTAATTGCAGATGGAGGAATTAGATATACTGGAGATATTCCAAAGGCTGTTGCAGCTGGAGCAGACTGTGTTATGTTAGGTTCCTTATTGGCTGGAACAAAAGAAAGTCCTGGTGAAACTATAATTTACGAAGGAAGAAAGTTTAAGTCTTATAGAGGTATGGGTTCTGTTGAAGCCATGAAACAAGGAAGTAAAGATAGATATTTTCAGGATGTTGAAGACGATATTAAAAAGTTAGTACCAGAAGGCATTGTTGGTCGAGTACCTTATAAAGGAGAATTATACGAAAGCATTCATCAGTTTGTAGGTGGTTTAAAAGCAGGAATGGGTTATTGTGGATCAAAAGATATTGCTACTTTACAATCAACAGGTCAATTTATTAAAATTACGGCTTCTGGTATTAATGAAAGTCATCCTCATGATGTTACAATAACTAAAGAATCACCTAATTATTCTAGATAGTTTTTATTTTTTTATAATTTTGTACCTTTAAATAGTACATTTTATGAAACCTGAAGTAACAACAGATTTTCAAACTGGTAAAGCAGAAATTTTTAAGAATCCTATTTTGGAGCGTTTAACTAAAACGGATCCTATTTCTAATATTATAGTTTACGGTTTAGTAAGTTCTTTTTTAGTTTATATAGCCATTGCAGTTAAAGGATTAACTGTTTTGCAATTTATTGGTTTGTTTATCTTTGGTTTATTCTTTTGGACCTTTGCTGAATATATGTTGCATCGTTATGTGTTCCATTGGGTTACTGAAGCTAAATGGTCTCAAAGATTTCATTTTATCATGCATGGTGCACATCATAATTTTCCAACAGATAAAGATCGTTTATTAATGCCTCCAGTTCCTGGAATAATTTTAGCGTCTTTTTTATTCGGAATATTTTTCATCGTATTCTGGATAGCAGGTTATACACAATTGGTTTACGGTTTTTTTCCTGGGTTTTTTATAGGCTATTTAATGTATTCATTTGTACATAGGGCAACACATGTTATGCGTCCTCCAAAGCGTTTTAGAGATTTATGGCATCATCACAGCTTACATCATTATAAATATCCTAATAAAGCATTTGGTGTTTCTAATACATTTTGGGATAAAGTGTTTGGAACTATGCCACCAAAAAAGGAGAATAAGAAAGCATAAATTTCTAATCCTTTTGTTTTAAAAGTATTAAAAGTTGTTTCATCCCTTGGGTTGCAGTTTTGTTAATAACTGTAACGCGTTCACTATTTACATTTGCAGGCTTTGGGTCTATATAATAAATGGGAGTTTGTTTTGGCACAAAATTCATAAGGCTTGCTGCAGGATATACTTGCATTGATGTGCCAATAATAACAAGAATATCTGCAGTTTTACATATTTGTATGGCTTCTTCCATCATTGGAACTGCCTCACCAAACCAAACAATATGTGGTCTGATTTGATAGCCATTCTCACATAAATCTCCCAGAACAATATCACTTTTACAAGACCAAATATCATGTTCATTAAAATTGCTTCTAACTTTTAATAGCTCGCCATGTAAATGAATAATGTTAGTACTACCAGCACGTTCATGTAAATCGTCTACATTTTGAGTGACAATTGTCACTTTATATTCCGATTCTAATGTTGCTAAAGCTTTATGAGCATCATTTGATTTAACTGTTAATAATTGTTTTCGTCTTTCGTTATAAAAGTTTAAAATCAATTCTGGGTTTTTAGCAAACCCTTGTGGAGAAGCTACTTCCATCACATCATGTCCTTCCCAAAGCCCATCAGCATCTCTAAAGGTTTTTATGCCACTTTCGGCACTTATTCCAGCTCCTGTAAGTACAACTACATGTTTCATTTTGTGAAACTATAAAATTTCATTCTTAAAAGAAAATTAAAAAGGAATAGAGCTTCACTTTAAAAATTTATATATTATGTGTAATATTACAGATAATTAATTTCAGATTATGAAGAAACTATTTAAGTCACTAATTTTAGTCTTACCCTTAGTTATTTTAATGGGTTGTAGTAGTGATGATCATATTACACCAATTCCATCGAGTCAAACTTCTAAAACCTTTGCATTAGGTTCTATAGACGATAATAATGTAAACGGAACGGCTAAATTTATTAAAAATGAAGATGAATCCGTTACTGTTGAGTTAGATTTTACTGCTATACCAACAGGTGGTATGCATCCAGCACATATTCATTACAATACTGCAGCTGAAGGTGGAGGCATTGCAATTACTTTGGGAATAGTAAGTGGAACTACTGGTTTTAGTACCATTACTTTTTCGGCTTTAGACGATGGAACTCCTGTAACTTATGAAGAGTTATTGAGTTTCGATGGCTATATAAATGTTCATGAAAGTGATTCGCAATTAGATATAATTGTAGCACAAGGAGATATTGGTCAGAATGAATTAACAGGCGTATCTAAAACGTATTCTTTAAGCGAAAAAGATGTACCTGGTATTTCTGGAACTGCTACTTTTTCTGAACGAGAAAATGGCGAAGCTTTGGCTGTTATTCAATTGTCAAACACTGTTTCTGGAGATATGCATCCAGCACATATACATACCAACACAGCTGTTGAAGGAGGAGGAGTTGCCTTTACTTTAAATCCAGTAAATGGAGACACTGGGAAGAGTTATACCAATGTGTCTGAATTAGATGATGCCACTTCTTTTTTATACATAGATGCCATTAATTTTGATGGTTATATAAACGTACATGAAAGCGATATGAACCCTGGAACTATTATAGCCCAAGGAGATATTGGACAAAATGAATTAACAGGTGAATCTATTAATTATAATTTAAGTGAAGTAGACGTGATTGGAATAAGCGGAACTGCTACTTTCTTTCAAAGAACTAATGGTGAAGCTTTAGCTGTTATTGTTTTAGAAAACACTCCAGTTGATGGTGTACATCCTGCTTATATTTATGCAAATGATGTTGATACAGGAGGAAGTGTTATTTTTACTTTTAATCCAATTGATGGGAATACAGGAGTAAGCCAAACTAATTTAGCTGCTCTAGATGATGACACTGTTTTTGGTTTTGAAGATGTCTCAGATGTCAATGGTCATATTAAAGTGCATTTAAGTAGTACGCAATTAACTACTATTGTAGCTCAAGGAAATATAGGCTCTAACGATTAATTTATAAATAATTTATTGAATAAAAACCTGGTGATTCGTCAGGTTTTTTTTATTTTTATTAGATGGTAGATTTAAAACTTTTAGCTTACTTAGAAACGTATTTAACTGAAAATAGAAGACTGCGTTTCGATACTGTTTTAAGTCAACGAACAAAGCATTTTACAGTGGCTACAGAAGATGTCTATCAGTTGCATAATACAAGCGCTGTAATAAGAAGTTGCGATGTGTTTGGTATTCAAGAGGTCAATATAATTGAAGAAACAAATACCAAACAAATTGATAGAGAAATTGCAATGGGAGCCCAAAAATGGGTCGATTTAAATAGATACCATTCTGTAAAAGACAGCATCAAAGATTTAAAACAAAAAGGCTATCAAATTGTAGCAACCACACCTCATACAACAGATTGTTTGTTGCATGAGTTTGATGTAACAAAGAAGTCTTGTTTTTTCTTTGGAAGAGAAACTCAAGGTTTGTCTCAAGACGTTTTAGATGAAGCAGATTGTTATTTAAAAATTCCTATGTCTGGTTTTACTGAGAGCTTAAATATTTCTGTTTCTGCAGCCATCATTCTACAACATGTTACTACCAAATTAAGACAATCGGATGTTTCTTGGCAATTAACACTAGAAGAACAACAAGAAAAGCGATTGGATTGGATAAAGAAGACCATTAAAAGCTACGATGAGATTGTTTCCCATTTTTACAACCATTAATTTTTGTAAATTTATTGAAACTAACTAGCTAATAATCAAGATTATTGGTCACCATGAATAAAGAAGGGTCCTAATATGAAACAAGAATCTGTTGGAACTAGAGAACAAGAAATTCTTCATGTAGAACAGAACGAGCATATTAAAACATAAATATCTCCAGAACATGGATATATGGCAGTTTTTATAGACACTGAAGGAAACAGAATTGCGCTACACTCAAAGGCATAAAAAAATGTCATTCAGAATGAAGAGTCTATTATTTTCTAGATTCTTCGTTTCACTCTGAATGACACAATATTATAGTTTTAAAGTCTTCCTTTATTTTTGCTTCTAGTCAATACTTTATATTCTTCATAACATTCACTAATGGCATCTAATATTTGAAGATCGTTAGCCGTTTGAATAAAGCTTTTGGAATAATTACATTGCCTGATAATTTCGTCTAAATCTGCACGATCTACTTGTAATAAGGCAGTTAGCATTTCTCTATCAAATCTATTAGCAAGAAGGGTTCTAATCTCATCATCTTGCTTCATTTTTTTTAGTTTACGCATTTCGTTTGGCTGTTTACCAAACATGCTATATAGAAAATCTGCAGGATTAAAAACAGCTCCAAGAACTCTAGTTACAGCATTTGTAGATGATCCGCCAGCTTCGTAACCTGTTTGTAGTCCTGAAATGTTATATCTATAGTTTGTGTTAATTGGCACTTGTTTAATGTCTACTTCTAGATAACCTGTAAGTTTAAAATCGTTAACTACAACTTCTTCTAAAGCAAATGCCAATTCTGTTAATTGAATAGTAGAACTTCCAAATTTTATCCAGTCATTAGTAACACGAACTTTAATCGATTTAAAACCTAGATAAGAAAAATGTAAAGTGTCTGTTGGATTTGCTTTAATTTCAAACTCTCCTCTAGCATTGGTTGTAGTACCTTTAACTTGATTTAAATTAACAATATTTACACTTTCTAGTGCAACTCCTTCAGAGGCATTAATAACAACTCCTTTAACGGTTGTAGCTTCTTGACCATACATAAAAGAGGTAAATACTAAAAGCGCAAAAAAGATTAGCTGTTTATTCATTAAAGCAATATTAAGCATAAAAGTACTAAACTAAACGATAATACATTTAAGTATCTTATATTTTGACTTAAAATTAACAAATAAGTTTAACGTCTAGAACGTCTTGGTCTGGATGAATTTGATCCAGATTCCGAACGCCTTGAACGAGACTCATTACTCGAAGAACTACGTCTATCGCTTCTGTTTCCATCACTTCTTGAGCCTGAACGCCTGTCTCCTCTTGGTTTAGAGTCTCTACGTCTATCGCCTCCACCATCGCGACGTCTTTTGTTTCTACTTGTTCCACGACCTTTGTCTTCGCTAATTTCTACATTTACAAAGCGTCCATCGTGTTTAAAATCTGTAAAGAATGCTAATACTTTTTCTTGAAGTGTTTTTTCTGTATTAAAGAATGAGAAACTTTCTTTTACATCTACTTTAAAGACATCGTCTCTTCCAAGGTCTAATACTTCTTTTAAGAAATCTTTCAATTTCATCCAGTCGTATCCATCTTTTCTACCAACATTTATAAAGTATCTAGAATCGTTAGAGCTTCCTCTATAACCACGACCACCTTCAGACCTTTCTCCACCACGATCGTAATCTCGAGAATCTGAAACGTTTAGGTTCTTAGTTTTTTGGTAGTAATTAAAGAATCTGGTAAACTCTACTGAGAAAAATTTCTTGATTAATTCGTCTTTAGAAGTATCTTCAAATAATTCGTTTATACTAGTTAAGTATTTATCGATTTCATGATTAACTTCTGTATTATGAATTTTATTAGCTAGAGACATTAACTGCACTTCGCAAATTTCCATCCCATCAGGAATTTCTTTATGCTCAAATTTCTGATTTATAATGCGTTCAATACTTTTAATTTTACGCACTTCGCTTTTTGAAACAATAACCATAGAGATACCAGTTTTACCAGCTCGTCCTGTTCTACCAGATCTGTGTGTGTAAGTTTCAGGTTCATCAGGTAATTGATAATTTATTACGTGAGTAATATTATCGACATCAATACCACGAGCAGCAACATCTGTAGCTACAAGCATTTGTATTTGTTTGTTTCTAAAAGATTTCATAACCAAATCTCTTTGGTTCTGACTTAAATCACCATGTAAAGCACCAGCACTATAACCATCTTCAATTAAGTTTTCAGCAACTTTTTGAGTATCGCGTTTGGTTCTACAA
The DNA here is from genome assembly GCA_002366675.1 of Flavobacteriaceae bacterium UBA3078. GTDB lineage: Bacteria > Bacteroidota > Bacteroidia > Flavobacteriales > Flavobacteriaceae > Xanthomarina. The sequence continues at coordinate 2,746 of DFBO01000127.1, read as the reverse complement.
AAAATAACAGAAAAGATATCTGGATTTGCATCAGATAAGCGTTTTAAAGCTTGGTAACGATCTCTTGCATTTACTAAATAGTATTCGTGAGATACCTGATTGGTACTTTCGTTTTTATTACCTACTGTTATTTCTATAGGACTATTCATGAATTTTTTCGCAATATTAGATACCTCTCTAGGCATTGTTGCAGAAAACAACCATGTATTTTTTTCTTCAGGTGTATGAGATAAGATATCTGTAATATCTTCTTTAAAACCCATGTTTAGCATTTCATCAGCTTCATCTAAAACAGAAAATTCAATTTTAGAAATATCCACCAATCTTCTACTAATCATATCTTTCATCCTACCAGGAGTTGCCACAATAATTTGTGCACCTCTTTTTACTTCTCTGGCTTGGTCTGTAATACTTGCGCCACCATAAATAGCAACCACGTTAAGACCTTTGCAATATTTACCATATTGCTTCATTTCGTTTGTAATTTGCAAACAAAGTTCACGAGTAGGAGACAGGATTAACCCTTGAGTTGTTCTGCTATCTATATTTATTTTTTGTAGCATAGGAAAACCAAAGGCAGCAGTTTTACCTGTTCCTGTTTGAGCTAATGCTACTAAATCTGTATCTTTTTCTAATAAAATTGGGATTGCCTTGGTTTGGACATCACTTGGAGTTTCAAAGCCTAAATCTGTAATTGCGTGTAATAGGTCGTCATTAAGACCTAAATCTTGGAATGTGCTCATTCTTGTATAAGTATTCGATTATGTTTTGTAGTGTTACAAAAGAAGCGAATCGACATACTTAAACCTAAACTTCTAGTAACACATCCTCACTCTGAGGAGTTTTCAAGATGCAAAGGTACGTTTTTATTTGAGATTAATATCTTTTGGATGCAAGATTCTTTAAATTAGGGATTTAGGTTATATTATCTTTTTGTACACAGTATTTTATTCCGATAATTCTTGTCAAATCAATTATTGCAAATAAACTTCTAATGGAATCCCGTTTGGGTCTCGAAAATAAAACACATAATAGGATTCCGTATATTCAGGATATTTTCTAGGTTCACGAGTTATTTTTACGTTCAGTTTTTTAATCAGTTCATAAATTTCATTAACTTCTGTTTCGTTTTTTAATTAAAATGCTAAATGGTCTAATCCGACATTGCGAATAAATTGTTCGCTTTCTTTATTTCGGTCAAATCGTATATAAAGATTATGCTCACCTTGTTTATACGATTTCATTATCCCAGATTCACCTTCGCTCACGTAATCAATTTCAAATCTCATTTGGGTAAGCAACGATCAAAACAATTAATTATACAGGGTGTTTGTGAATGTATTTTTTAAGATTATATAAAGAAAAGTTTTATAGAAAGCTTCAATGAAACATTATAGCTGTAATATCTTTTATTAAACCTGTATTTACTAAAGTTCCAAAACCTAATTCATCATTTGCGCAAGCAGCTAAAATTTTAATAGGCATTCTTTCATTTCCAATATAAGCGAATATTGCATCTTTTTTCTTCGATATTCTCATATAACCATAAAGACTTCCAATAGAAACAAAAGGTGTTGAGTTTAAGTTGGTAAACTTAATTATAGAATTAGCCTTTATGATATGATTTCCTGTTTTCCATAAAATATTACTTTCATCAAAGCCAAAATGATTTCCATTCCATTCTGAATCAGTAAAATGAATTTTCGTGCCTGGTTGAAGATTCACAGAAGTAATGATTGAAAAACTATCATTATTTGAAGATTTCATGGAAATAAAAGAGATATCTCCCACTTGTAGTGAGTTTCCATTGCTTTTTTTCTCCATTACAATTAGACTTATAAGTAATAATGGTAAAACAGATAACACTTTTAGTTCTTTCACTTTAATTATAAAATTTAAAGTAAAATTACATTACATATGTTCTTATAAAGTTATTGAAGAATTATTAGATAGTTAAGTTTAACGGGATAGTGTTTAATTAATGTTATTAGCTTGACTTCTGTTCTTTTTATACTTTGCGAGTTGTGCGTAGTTATTTTTCAGTTTGCTTATTTATCCAATCCATTAATTCACCTTTATTTATTTCATTCCAAGTTGTCTGTGTATTCCGATTTTCGAATTGTTTATATTCTGGTTGTAAAACAATTAATTCCGTATTTTTATTTCCTGCAAGTTCTAATTCAGCTAAAAACCCAACTATGTCAGTCGAATTGTTTTCATATAATGTTCTGTAGTGCTTTTTTAGTCTATATTTTATTTTGGGCTCAATATAAGCTCTAACAGCATAATTTTTGTAAAACTTAACATTTTCATTATTTTCATCAGAGTAGCTATAAGTCGAGAAATTGTGGTAATTATCTTGGGCAGTTTTGGGCGTGCCTTTCAAATAGGTTTCCAACATAAAATTCATAAATATTGGCTCCCAAAGGTCAATTCGATTGATTTTTATATCTCGTTTGTGTTGTTGCCATTTTCTTGTCCAATCCAATGTCAAATCACAAATAACAACTCCTTTTATATTAACCTGAAAATCATAATCTCCCTTTTTGATAAATTCAATATATTTCATCGCTCTATGTCCAACTAAACTTGTTCCTAAAAAGAAAATGTTTTCATTAGGTAAATTATGTTTATTAAACACCTCTTGAATTAAATTATGAGTAGAATTCATAGATGATTTAGAAAAGTAAAAGTCTAAAGGGATTTCGGTTGAAATTGACAATACCGCAAAGTTATTTTTAGATGC
>DFBO01000017.1:4885-5124 GCA_002366675.1 Flavobacteriaceae bacterium UBA3078 | reverse complement strand
TCTATTTCATTATCGTAAAACTGAATGTTTCCATTTTCATCAGTATACATGCCTGCAGAGTTAAAGGTTCTATCGTTTTCTAAAATATAAAGATCTTCAATACCATTCCACGATTGATAAGTCTTTTCTTTACCACTAAAAGTTATGGCCTTAACCAAGGTATTATCATCCACATAAGTTGCCTGAAGAAAATATGATTTTAGATTTGTTGTAGCTCTATCGATATAGCCATCAGATTT
>DFBO01000017.1:0-4809 GCA_002366675.1 Flavobacteriaceae bacterium UBA3078 | reverse complement strand
CTATTAGATATTTCACCAAAAGCCTTCTCAGAAACAGCATCTGTTAGCACATTAATACTTGCTCCAAAAGCACCTGATCCATTAGTTGATGTTCCAACGCCACGTTGCAACTGCAAACTTTCTACAGAAGAAGCAAAATCGCCTAAATTCACCCAATAAGTTCCTAAAGATTCGGCATCATTATAAGGGATTCCATTAATGGTAATGTTAGTAGATTGCGCATTCACACCACGAACTCGAATACCTGTATAACCAACTCCTGCTCCAGCATCTGAAGTCGTGACAACTGAAGGTAAATAATTTAATAAAATAGGCACATCTTGACCTAAATTTCGTTTTTGCAATTGCTCTTTTGTAATGTTTGAATGTGTAATTGGTGATGTTGCATTTACACGAACAGCTTTAACAAGAACTTCATCTAAAGTTTCACGTTTTGTGGAGTCTTGTGCTTTTTCTTGTGAATAAGAAGAATAGCTTAATAATAATAAAAACAAAAATGTTTGAAAATTCTGCCTTCGACAAAATGACAGGTTGTTGAATAAAAATTTCATCCGATAAAATAAATTTACACGAATAAAAAGAGGTTATTATTCTGGTTAATAATTGATTGTTTATTTAATAATGAGATTGCTACGTCGTTCAAAAACTCTTCACAATGACACCATTATTTAATTTTAAATCCCTAAACAGCATTACCTGTTCTAGGTTCATTGGGTATGATCTCAGCCGATTATAGGCACCCCTTTTTGAGAACGATGCAAATGTAGACTAGATTTTCGATTTAAAAAACAGGTTCGCAATTTTTTTTTGAATCACACTGAAAAAAGAAGCTGAAAACCTTTTCTGAGGCTGAACACTAAATCTCGGGTGGTTTCCTATTTGCTTTTTTATCAGCTTGTTGCTTCTTTTTTGATAATCGTTTTAATTTAACAGCTCTTGGAACTTTAGTTGGTTTTCTTTTTTTTGGTACTTTAAGACCTAGTTGAATAAGTTCTAAAAAACGTTTTACAACTAGTTCTTTATTTTTATGTTGACTTCTACTCTCATCTGAGTAAAGAATTAGAGTTCCTTCTGAAGTTAATCTAGTTGATAGGTTTTTTAATAATAAATCTACTTGTACTTCATCAAATACTTGAGAGTTTGTTAGGTCGAAATTTAAAACCACTTTTGAAGACACCTTGTTTACATGTTGTCCACCTGCACCAGAACTTCTAATAGCCTTAAAAGTTAATTCAGAAATAAGTAGCGCTTCATCAAACATCTTAATTTACTTGATGGGTTTGTTTTAATAAGTCTGTAACCGTTTTAACAGGATTAAAAGTGATTAATGGCACTTCAACAAAAATGGTGTTCCAGTTTGCCATGCTTCCATTCCAAAGACCTGGTAACTCTAATGCTTTCAGGTCTTTCCCTGTTTTAGTTTTCATTGTAATAAAGGCTGTTTTTGGGTCAACAAATTGTTCTAAATTAAATTTATTCCCTTTATAATCTTTAATACCACAAACCAAGTCTACAGGGTTGAAATGAGTGGCATTTTTTAATATTCCCTTTTGATGCTTATCCTTTTTATTAATTTGAGCTGACTCAACAATTTGAAGAGAGACTTGCCCACTTTCGTCCTTCACCCAAAATGGACCTCCTCCTGGTTCACCTTCATTTTTTACCATGCCGCAGACACGAATAGGTCTGTTTAATTTATCCTTTAAATACGCTATTTGGTATTCTGTTGCATATTTTTCAAATTCAGATGAAATTATCACATTCATTTTCCTAAAAAGAAAAGTAGCAATTTCTATAATTTCATTTTCAGAAATTTGTCTGCTTTCTAATTTTTCAAGGTAGTTGAATGCTATTGTTTGGATGTTGATTAATATTCCTGCCAACATTTTTTTGTATTCACTAACATCATTTTCGTATTTAAAAACAACCACATTGTCTATGTTTTTAATAAAGATGATATCTGCATCTAAGTTGTTTAGATTACATAGCAAAGCTCCATGACCTGAAGGTCTAAATAACAAGCTGCCATCTTCTAAACGGAATGGTTTATTCTCCAAAGAAACTGCAATGGTGTCTGTTGCAGCTTTTTGATAAGAAAAAGATATTTCAAACTTTGTTTGCGTTTTTCTTTCTACAATATTTTCAATTTTTTTAAACTCATCATCAAAAATATCATTATACTTTTCTGAAATAGTATAATGTAATTTCGCTATATTATTACTTGAGGCATATAAAGCAGCTTCAAACAAATGCTCTTCGAAAGCAGTAGCAATATGCTCTTTATATTTATGAAAAGGTAATATTCCTTTTGGGTAAAATCCATAATTCAGCTTATCTGCATCTAACATGGTTTTTACAAACATAAAACGTTGTTGGTCTGTTGAAGATTCATGATAATCTGGATAGACCTCTTTTATATTTTCTAAAACAATATTATAAAATGGTAATTTTTCTAAGCCCACAAAAAAGACAGCCAACAAAGACTCTTTAGTTCTGTTTATATAAGCATTTACCGTTTCTACTTCAGGATTATAATCTTCAATAAAGCTGAAAAACGATTTAAACATTCTAGTCGCTGCTCCAGAAGCTGGCACAAATTTTATAATGGAAAAATTGTTTCTTTCAGCATCAAATAAATCTGTCGATGTCTTTCTTTCTTCTTTAGAAAGCTTTAAAATACCATTATTTATAGTTGCTTCAGATTGCAAGTTTATAAATGGCAATCCTGATTTAAATAACTCAATCTGAGATGTTATTTTTTCAGCAGTTAAACCTTTCTTCTTAATTTGTTTTATATCCTTTTGTGAAAACATTCAGTTCTATTTTAATAATTTATCAATATGCTTAACAGCAGTGTTTAAGCGTGTTTTTTTATTTCCTTTCAATAAAACATAAGGCCTTTTATACTTTATTAGTGCGTTTTCAAATGCTTTAAACATGCGTAATCGCTCATCAGGTTTATCTCTTAAATCATCTGCTTCCCAAGGTGTATCAATATACGTTAAAAAGTATAAATCATATTTATTTTCTAATGCATATTTTTCTATAATAGAATCACAAGAATCAGAATAATACGCTTCAGAATATACTTTGGTTTCTAACAAATCTGTATCGCAAATAAGAACAGAATCCGTTTTTTTTGCCAATTTATTCTCATTCTTTATTTGTCCGATTGCAATAGGCAACAGGTCTTTTGGTTCACACGTTTTACGTTCATTGTTCCATTTTTTCTGAAGATACTTACGCGCATATTCAGGAACCCAAATGGCATTGTAATACCTCGCCAACTGCTGAGACAGCGTTGTCTTACCGGTAGATTCTGGCCCAAATAGAACTACTTTTAGGCAGTTGCTAGCTTCTTGTTTAAGCTTGTTTTCCATGCATTGTATCCTTGAATTGCTAAAATTGTGAAAATCAAATATTGAAGTGAAAGCATACCTAGACCTCTATAAGCATATAAAGGAATGGTTATAATATCAGCTATAATCCAAAGTGTCCAATTCTCTAATTTTTTATTTGCCATAAACCACATAGCTGTAAAGAAAATGCCAGAAGTAAAAATGTCAATATAATTTGGAGTCTGAATATCATAATTATTTGCCTTATATACTAAATAAGTAACAATCATTGTTGAAATAAAAAGCGCAATTCCAATAATTTTTTCTTTTGTATTCGTTCTTGAAATAGGCAGTACATATTCATCATCTCTCTTTCTGGACCAATTCCACCAACCATAAATACTCATAACTGAGTAATAAAAATTCATCATCATATCTCCAAAATACTCATTAATGTATAACAAATAAACTGTGATAACAGTACAAATTATTCCTGTAGGATAAACTAAGATGTTTTCCCTTTTTGCATACCAAACACTGGCAATTCCAAAAGCAAACGCGATCGCTTCCAATACAATTAAATGCGTAGAAGTTTCTTTATATGTATCGATAAAAAAATCTAAACCCTCGTTCACGATTAAGACTTTTTTAACTCTTCAAAAAAGGATTCATCATTCTCAAAAGCTGTACCAATAACTACTAAATCTGCTCCAGAATCATAAGCTAAAAGCAATTGCTCTTTCGTTCTAATTCCTCCTCCAACAATTAGTGGAATACCTAATTCGTTTTTTACTCTTTTTATAATTTCTGAAGGTATAGGTTGCATAGCTCCACTTCCAGCTTCGATATATATTAATTTCATTCCTAATAATTCCCCAGCTTTTGCTGTATCTACAATACTCTGAATATGTTCTAAAGACATGGGCTTTGTATTAGTCACCTTTTGGACAGCTGTTTCTTTGCCATTCTCAATTAACAAATAACCCGTTGGAAGCACCTCAAGATGCATTTTTCGTAGTTTTGAAACTGAAGCTACATGTTTTCCTATTAAATAATCTGGATTCCTTCCAGAAATTAAGGACAAGAATAACAAAGCATCAGCTTGATTTGTTATTTGCGACACATCACCTGGAAATAAAACAATAGGTAATGTTGAGTGCTTTTTTATTTCTGTAACTAATTTCTCTGTTGCAGATTCTTCAACTGTACTTCCACCTACAAATATATGAGTAGCTATTGAATTATTTATCTTCAAAATGAATTCAGATAAACCTTCAGGTTTCGTTTTATCAGGATCGATTAAAACTGCCAAAAGTTTTTCGTCTTCCGAAATTGAATTTAATATGCTTTGATAAATTATTTTCATTTTAGCCACGAATACACGAATATATTAGTCTTTTTTCTCTATTCTATTTTCTTGGGTCTTATATTTTAAGATGGTAAGGCATAAGCGCAAGTAAAACCTTCAAAC
>DFBO01000274.1:2932-5281 GCA_002366675.1 Flavobacteriaceae bacterium UBA3078 | reverse complement strand
AATGGAAAAGCAAAATAAATGAAAACCTTTCCTAAAAAACTTCAAGAAAAAATTAACCAACGTAAAGGACAAAACATGTTGCGTCAATTAGGTATAAAACATGATTTGATTGATTTTTCGTCAAACGATTATTTAGGTTTTTCTAAGTCTAAGCTCATTTTCGACATGACTCATCATTATTTAGAATCACATAATTTGCATAGAAATGGTTCCACTGGATCTCGTTTATTGTCAGGAAATTATGAATTTTATAATGAAGTTGAAGCCATGCTTAGCGAGTTTCATAATTGCGAGTCTGCTTTAATGTTCAACTCTGGATACGATGCTAATGTGGGTTTCTTTTCTTCGGTACCACAACGTGGTGATATTATTTTATACGATGAATTTATCCACGCATCTATTAGAGATGGCATAACAATGAGTCATGCAAAATCTTATAAATTTAAGCATAATGACTTAGAAAACTTAGAGCAATTAATCTCTCGTCATTCTGAACGTGTTTCAGAATCTTATCAAGAAATTTACATTGTAACCGAATCTGTTTTTTCAATGGATGGAGATTCTCCAGATTTAGTTTCTTTAATGAATATTAGTAAAAAGTATAATGCTTTTGTTGTTATAGATGAAGCTCATGCTACTGGAGTTTTTGGTGAGAATGGCGAAGGTTTAATACAAGAATTAAAGTTAGAAAACGAAGTTTTTGCAAGACTTATCACCTTTGGAAAAGCTTTAGGAAGTCATGGAGCAGCTATTTTAGGAAGCAAAGAACTTACCAAATATTTAATAAATTTTGCACGTTCGTTTATTTACACAACAGCTCTTCCACCACACACGTTAATGACTTTAAAGTCAGTGTACATGGAATTGCCTAAAACTCATGAAAATTCGAAACTGCAAAAAAACATTAGTTATTTTAAATCTGAAGTTATTAAAAATAAGATTCAACACTATTTTATTGATAGTGATTCTGCCATTCAATGTTGTTTGATTTTAGGCAACAACCATGTAAAAGCCATTTCAAATCAACTCTTAAAAAAGGGTTTTGATGTAAAACCTATACTCTCGCCAACAGTTCTTGAAGGAAAGGAGCGTTTGCGTTTTTGTTTACACAGTTTTAATTCTAAAAGAGAAATAGATGAGGTTTTAAAATTGTTAGAGACACTTATAAAACATGACAGACACATTTAAAACCATAGCCAGATTTCAATATTCTTCCGAGGCTCAAATCATCAAAGGACGTTTAGAAGCAGAAGGAATTGAAGTTTTTCTTTCCGATAATTTAACTATCGATACAGACCCATTAGTAAGTAATGCCATTGGAGGTGTAAAGTTAAAAGTGTTATCAGAACAGAGTGAAAAAGCTTTAGAAATTTTAGATTCCATTAGAAAATATTCTATAGACGATGAAGGGAATTCCATAAACTGTCCGAACTGCAATAGCGAAAAAATAGAACTCTTTTCTACGATTAAAGATGCCAAATCATTAATATGGTTTATTTTTGGTGTCTTATTTTCATCGCTTCCATTCTATACCAGACACAAGTATCGATGTGAAGCTTGCCAAACCGAATTCGATTTAAAATGAAGACTTTTTTTGTAACAGGAATATCTACAGATGTTGGAAAAACCATAGCTTCAGCTATTTTGGTTGAAGCTCTCCAAGCTGATTACTGGAAACCCATTCAAGCAGGAGAACTGGATAATTGCGACACCAAGAAAGTTGAAAAGTTAGTGTCGAATAAAAAGTCGAAGTTCTATCCAAACAGCTATGCTTTAAATACTCCAATGAGTCCTCATGCAGCTGCTGATATTGATGAGGTTGCTATAACTTTAAAAGGCATTATAGAACCAAAAACCAAGAATCATTTGATTATTGAAGGCGCTGGAGGTTTATTGGTTCCAATAAATAATAAGCAAACAGTTTTAGATATAATAAAGCCAGAATATCATGTTATTGTGGTTTCTAGACATTATTTGGGGAGCATAAATCACACACTTTTAACGGTTAATCTGTTGAAAGAAAAAGGCTTCCAAGTGTCTATTGTTTTTAGTGGAAAGGAGCACAAAACAACGGAGGATGTTATAAAAAAGATGACGAAAATTCCAATTATTGGACGAATTGATGAAGAGCCATATTTCGACAAAAATGTGATTTTAGAATATGCCGACAAATTCCAGCGAAAGCTGGAATCTCTAGATAAAAAAAAGTAACCAGCTAGGTTTCAAAAAGAAAGCAAACCACGAACAAGAAACATATTTTCATTAGTGAATTAGTGGCAAAAAAAGAAAACAATTTAAAAGATTCTTGCCTACGCAGGAAGTTAGTATGAGTTTAAAAGAAAGAGATAA
>DFBO01000274.1:2527-2871 GCA_002366675.1 Flavobacteriaceae bacterium UBA3078 | reverse complement strand
GAATATATAGATGCCATTGCGTCGTGGTACACCTGTATGTATGGTCATTGTAACGAATATATTACCAGTCGAGTTTCTAGTCAGATGCAACAACTCGATCAGGTAATTTTTTCTGGTTTTACACATGAGCCAGCAGTCAAATTATCGGAAGCATTAATTCAAATTCTTCCTAAAAATCAGAATAAATTATTTTTTAGTGATAATGGCTCTACGTCAGTTGAAATAGGCATTAAAATGGCGTTGCAATTCCATTTTAATCAAGGTGAAAAACGGAATACGTTGATTGCTTTCGAAGATGGATTTCATGGCGACACATTTGGAGCTATGAGTGTTTCTGGATTATC
>DFBO01000274.1:0-2514 GCA_002366675.1 Flavobacteriaceae bacterium UBA3078 | reverse complement strand
CCAAATGGAACCAATCACGAAGCTATTTTAAAAACTTTAAAAGATATTGTAGAAACATATCAAGTAGCAGGTTTTGTTTACGAACCTTTGGTGCAAGGAGCAGCAGCCATGAAGATGCATGATGCTAGAGGCTTAGAGTCTATTTTGAGTTTTTGTAAAAAAAATAATATTGTTACGGTTGCAGACGAAGTGATGACTGGTTTTGGGAAAACTGGAAAGAATTTTGCTTCAGATTATATGGGCACCAAGCCAGACATTATGTGTTTAAGCAAAGCCTTAACAGCTGGTTTAATGCCAATGGCAATAACATCTTGTTCACAAGAAATTTATGATGCTTTTTATAGCGACGACATAGGAAAAGGCTTATTTCATGGTCACACATATTCAGCAAATCCATTAGCTTGTACAGCTGCTTTAGCTGGAATAGAATTATTGCAAACGGATGAAATTCAGAATAATATTCAACATGTTAAAGCATCACATGAAAGATTTAATTTAAGAATCAAACATCACCCAAAAGTAAAATCTACTAGGCAATTAGGCGTTATTTACGCTTTAGATTTAAAAACTGAAATATCACGATATGGAAATTTAAGAGACAAACTCTTTTTATTCTTTCTTGATAAAGGCGTTTTTCTTCGTCCATTAGGAAACACCATTTACATTCAAGCACCTTATGTTATTTCAGACGAACAATTAGAAAAAGTATATCAAACCATTGAAGAAGCTCTGTCAATAGTTTAAATTTAAAAAAACGCATTTGTGATTCAACCCATTTCCATTACAGGCTTATCAACCCTTTCTCCTCTTGGAAAGACAACTGGTGAGATTTGGCAAGCTTATAAAAACAAACAGCATTATTTTTCATTTAAAGATAATAACTATGTTGCCCAATTACCTTCAGAATTAAAAGCTGAAATTAAAAATCTAAGAGTATCTGATGTTAAATACAAAGGGTTGGATAATTCGGTTTTATATGCCATTTATACGTCTAGAGAAGCGATAAAACAAGCTGGATGGAATGCTTCCGATAATTTTGGAATTAATATTGGCTCCTCAAGAGGAGCAACAGAACTATTTGAAAATCATTATGAATTTTTTCTTAAAAAAAATAAAACAAAACCTTTAAGTTCTCCAACCACAACCTTGGGCAATATATCGTCTTGGGTAGCACACGATTTGCAAACTCAAGGCCCAGAAATTTCACACTCCATTACGTGTTCTACTGCTTTGCATGCTTTATTAAATGGGATTGCTTGGATCAATTCAGGGATGTGTCATAAATTTTTAGTTGGAGGCAGTGAAGCGCCTTTAACAGCATTTACTATTTCGCAAATGCAAGCACTTAAAATTTATGCAAAACCAAACAATCTAAGTCCCCTCGAGCGAAGTCGAGAGGTTGGTATAGGTCTAGACTGTGCTCGACCAGACAATCTTGAATCTCACCCTTGTCATTCAGAGCAAAGCGAAGAATCTTATCCTTGTCTATCTTTAGACCTCAATAAAAAGCAAAACACCATGATTCTTGGTGAAACTGCTTCAATGGTTTGCTTAGAACAAGGTGAGAAACCAAATGCTTTAGCCACAATTAGAGGTATTGGTTATGCAACTGAAATTTTGGAACACAATGCTTCTTTATCAACAGATGCTATTTGTTTTCAGCGCTCTATGAAAATGGCTTTAGGAGATTTGAATCCAGACGAAATTGATGTCATTGTAACTCATACACCAGGAACTATAAAAGGCGATGTTTCAGAAGTGAATGCTATTAAAAACGTATTTGGAGAGAATCATCCAGCATTAACAACAAACAAATGGAAACTAGGTCATAGCTTAGGAGCAAGTGGAATGCTTAATATTGAAATGGCGATTTTGATGTTGCAGAATCAAGAATTTATTAGAGTTCCTTTTATAGAACAAAAAGCACCTAAAAAATTAAAAAGCATCTTGGTGAATGCTGTTGGATTTGGCGGAAATGCTGTGTCCATTTTACTTTCAAAATAGTTATATTTACTTTATAAAAATACATATATGAGAATTCTACTTTTACTTCTGTGGTTGCCTATCTTAAGTTTTTCACAAGTTGATCCGAATATTTATGAAAAATTCGAATCTAAGTTTTATGATATTGATGGTTATAAAATTAATGTTGAGGTATTAGGAACAGGTGATCCTATTTTCTTTTTGCCTGGTGGACCAGGAAATTCACACGATTATATGCAAGGAAATTTTGGACAGTATCACAAATCAAATACCGTCGTTTTTTTCGATTTCCTTGGAAGAGGAAAAAGTGATGATGCCAAAGATGTTTCAGAATATTCGGTAGAAAATGATGTGGTACTTATTGAAAGATTAAGACAGGTTTTAGGATACAATAAAATTTCGCTTGTTGGTCATTCTTACGGAACTGTTCCTGCTCAAGCTTATGCTATTAAATATCCAGAATTTGTAGATAGAATGGTTTTGATTAATGGGTTTCATTCGGGAGCAATGTGGCAAGCCAATTGCGATAGT
>DFBO01000124.1:6817-7185 GCA_002366675.1 Flavobacteriaceae bacterium UBA3078 | reverse complement strand
CGATTATCAACAGCAGGAACTGGAGACGTTTTAACTGGAATTATCACTGGTTTAATAGCACAAGGTTACAATCCATTGGTTGCAGCTATTTTTGGTGTGTATTTACATGGTAAATCGGCAGATATTGCAGTAGAAAATACTGGTTATCAAAGTTTAATAGCAAGTCATGTAATAGAATGTTTAAGTGATGCTTACTTAGATTTATTTCAACAACCAGAACCACCAAAACAAGAATCAGAAGCTAATGAGAAGAAATAAAAGAGACGTTGTCTAAAAAGGATGTTTTTCGTCAAACTGAACTCGTTTCAGTTTCCCATAATTTTAGAAAAGAGCAGGATGAGATTCTGAAATTAATTCAGAATGACAAT
>DFBO01000124.1:5216-6728 GCA_002366675.1 Flavobacteriaceae bacterium UBA3078 | reverse complement strand
ACTAAATAAAAATTTAAGAGCAAGAAAGTAGAAGGTTAAAAAAAAATCGTAACTTGCTCTTAACTAATAATATAATAGCAATTAATGGTCGAAAACTAACTGCTCAAGACCTTAGGAGCATTTAATAATTTAGTATTATGAAAAATCTATTAATGCTATTACTAACATTTGTTATTGCTTCCTGTTCGAGTGATAATGACTCAAAAGAAATTGTAAGTGACATGTCTGCTAAATTTCTACAAGAAAATTTCGTAGGCTCTGAAGTTGCTTATAAACTAAATGACGAAGTCAAATTAGGAGTGTCAGAAAAAGATTTAATAAATTCTTTTAATAAGTTTTCAGAAAAAGTGAAATTAGAAAAAAAGGCAGTTGATATAGAAATATTAACTATAAACGATAAGAATTATGTTAGATTTTATAATGATGATAAATCCGTTTCAACAGTAGCTTTATTAAAGACTTCTAAAATTGAAAATAACACTCAAAATGGGGTTAAGATGATGATTGGAGAAACCGTTTGTACATCTGGTGCGTGTGCTAATTGCTGTGGTTGTATTCCAGACGGAAGCTATTGTTCTGCTTGCGAACTTAATAATAATGATTGTAGAAGAACTACGTCAGGTTAACTTATAAATTTCAATATAATTATAAAGCCTCTCTAAAAAAAGGGAGGCTTTATTTTGTTTTAAGTCAACCTATTATAAGAAGATTGTTATATACTTAAAGAATTAAATAATTCTACTAATTTTTCGCTAGATGGTCTAGGAGCATCAGGAGATACGACATTTCCATTAGGATCGATTAAAATAAATCTTGGAATGCCATTAATTTTATAATCTCTTACAAATTGAGACTGCCAACCTTTTGGAGCAAATAATTGAATGCCTCCAAGTTCTTTATCAGCAATCATTGTTTTCCAATCTTCACGTGCTTGATCCCAAGAGCCACCATGAGACCTATCATCATCCACAGAAAGACTTACAAATTGAATATTTTTTTCATGATATTCTTTTTCAAGGACTTTTAATGAAGGAATCTCAGCTTTACAAGGTCCACACCAAGTAGCCCAAACATCAATGTATGTGTATTTACCTTTTAAATCTTCAAGAGAAGTTGTGGTTCCATCAACATTTTCATAATCAACAAAGGTTGGAGAAGGAGCACCTTCTGGTAATTCTTTTTTTAAGTTTATGGCATCAGCTATATAGCCTTTATAAAACTTAATCATTGGCTCTAAATCTTTTTTAGCACTATTAGTTAAAGAAGAATCAATACCAGTTTTTGAATCGTAATATTCTGATAATTCAGATTTAACACCTTCAAGCGCTTTTTCAAGATCTTCTATTTCTGTAATTTCAGATAGTTTATCCATATCTAAAACAGCTTCTTCTTTTATTGATTTTTCAGCTAAGAAATTGCTGTGTTCTGAACCAATACCAGTGTATTTAACAGTTTCGTCAAATTCTTTAGTGTCTAATGTCATGTTAATATCAAATCCACTTTTTAAGAAAA
>DFBO01000124.1:2995-5204 GCA_002366675.1 Flavobacteriaceae bacterium UBA3078 | reverse complement strand
AGTATCACTAAAAGAGCCATCAGAATTCACTTTAATTGTTTTTGAATAATCGCGAGTTCTTATAACTATTGTATCACTACTTTGATTAGTTATCTTACCAGAAAGCGTTACGTAATCTTTAGGTTTTTCTTCTTCTTTACAAGAAAATACAGCAATCAAGCTGAATAGAAATAGAATTTTTTTCATTGTTTGATTTTAAATATTTTATCAAAAATAAGAGATAATTTAGATATTTTATCAATTCCATTAATTATTAACAAATGTTTGCATAAAAACTTTATAATGTTGAATTTTGGATTCAATAAAATACACTATGGACAATATTCATTATATATCTACTAAAGCATTAGATTTAAAAGTGCTTCACAGCATCATATTTGAAGAAAAAAATATCAAACTATCTGAAAATGCGATAGTTAAAATTCAAAACTGTAGAACATATTTAAACGAAAAATTAAAAAATCAAGACAAACCTATATATGGTATTAATACAGGTTTCGGTTCGTTATATAATGTCAAAATTTCAAAAGAAAACCTGACTAAATTACAAGAAAATTTGATGATGTCTCATGCTTGTGGTTCAGGTGATTTGGTGCCAGAAAAAGTTGTAAAATTAATGTTGTTGCTTAAAATTCAATCTTTAAGTTATGGACATAGTGGTGTGCAATTGCAAACGGTTGAACGTTTAATTGATTTTTATAACAATAATATATTGCCAATAGTTTATACGCAAGGCTCTTTAGGAGCATCAGGAGATTTGGCTCCATTAGCTCATTTGGCTTTACCTTTAATTGGTAAAGGTGAAGTTGTTTATAATAAACAAATTTATTCTGGTGAAGATATTTTAAGGGAGTTTAATTGGGAGCCAATTATTATGCAATCAAAAGAAGGATTAGCGCTTTTAAATGGTACACAATTTATGAGTGCCTATGGAATCTATTTATTGTTAGAATCTTATAAATTGTCATATTTAGCCGATTTAATAGGTAGTATTTCATTAGATGCTTTTGATGGTAGAATAGAACCTTTTAATGAATTGGTTCATTTAGTTAGACCACATAATGGGCAAATTAAAACTGCTGAACGTATTAGAGAGTTTCTGGATGGAAGCCAGTTAATAAAGCAAGAAAAAGTACATGTTCAGGATCCATATTCTTTTAGGTGTATGCCTCAAGTACATGGAGCATCAAAAGATACTTTGGCATTTGTTGAAAAAACGTTTATTACTGAAATTAATTCGGTGACAGACAATCCAAATATCTTCTCTAATGAAGATGAAATTATTTCAGGTGGAAATTTTCATGGTCAGCCATTGGCATTAGCATTAGATTATTTAAAGATAGCTATGGCAGAATTTGGAAATATTTCTGAACGTCGCGTGTTTCAATTGGTTTCAGGTCTAAGAGGTTTGCCAGCTTTCTTGGTTGATAGTCCAGGTTTGAATTCTGGGTTTATGATTCCACAATACACAGCTGCTAGTATTGTGAGTGCTAATAAGCAATTGGCAACACCTGCAAGTATAGATAGTATTGTTTCAAGTAATGGACAGGAAGATCATGTAAGTATGGGAGCAAATGCTGCTACACAAGCATTTAGGTTAGTAGAAAATGTAAAACGTGTATTGGCTATCGAACTGTTTAATTCATCTCAAGCATTAAGTTTGAGGGAACCTTTAAAATCTTCAGATTTTATAGAATCTTTTTTAAGTGTTTATAGAACTGAAATTACTTTTGTAGCTTTCGATAGAGAATTGTATAAAGATATTGAAGCGTCTATTAATTTTATTGATTCTTTGACAATAGATGTGAATGAAGTGATTTAACCAACTTCATCACATAGTTTTATTGTCCATTCTATTGCTGGTTCAAGACTATTAAAACTGTTAAACGGCTTAGAGAAAAATGTCTTTTCTAAAGAAATATTATCTCTATAGATCTTATCTCCAAACACAACAGCAAAACCTATGAGGTTTTTTATTTTTGACGTTTTAAAATAAATATTTGGGTCTACAGAGTAAGAATTAATTCTATGTGTGATATAAACAAAATTTTTATCTTGAAAATATGTGTTTGCTATATCTTCAAGGACCCTGTTAAATTCTGGAGTTACAGTTATACCTTCATTCATAACAACTACCAAGTAATTGTCATGGATTGAGACTTTGCCAAATGGAAAGGATAAAATATTTGACATTAGATTATAATAAATT
>DFBO01000124.1:0-2901 GCA_002366675.1 Flavobacteriaceae bacterium UBA3078 | reverse complement strand
CTTTTTAAAGGTCTAGCTCCATATTGTTTATCAAAACCTTTATCAGCAATATAATCTTTAGCTTTTTTACTTAATTTTAAAGTATAGCCAAGAGATTTAATTCTTAAAATTAAATGCTCTAATTCTATATCGATTATTTTATCAATATCTTCTCTTTCAAGTGCATTAAACACAACAACATCGTCAATTCTGTTAAGAAACTCTGGAGCAAATGCTTTCTTTAGAGCATTTTCTATCACGCTTCTTGCATTGGCATCTTCTTGTGCTTTTTGTGAAGCTGTGCCAAATCCAACACCTGTTCCAAAATCTTTCAATTTTCTAGAACCAATATTCGAAGTCATAATAATAATGGTATTTCTAAAGTCAATTTTTCTACCTAAACTATCAGTTAAATAACCATCATCTAGTACTTGAAGTAACATATTAAAAACATCTGGATGTGCTTTTTCAATTTCATCAAGTAAAACAACTGCATAAGGTTTACGTCTAATTTTTTCAGTTAATTGTCCACCTTCTTCATAACCAACATATCCTGGAGGTGCTCCAACCAATCTAGAAATAGCAAATTTCTCCATGTACTCACTCATATCAATTCTAACTAGTGAATCTTCACTATCAAATAATTGCTTTGATAAGACTTTTGCTAATTGCGTTTTACCTACACCAGTTTGTCCTAAAAATATAAACGAACCAATTGGCTTGTTTGGATCTTTAAGTCCAGCTCTATTTCTCTGAATAGCTTTAACAACTTTTGCAACAGCTTCATCTTGACCAATAACTTTTCCTTTTATTAAATCTGGTAAAAGAGCTAGTTTATTACTTTCTGTTTGTGCAATTCTGTTAACTGGAATCCCTGTCATCATTGAAACCACATCTGCAACATTGTCTTCTGAAACAATTTCACGATGTAATTTGGTTTCTTCATCCCATTTTTCTTGAGCAATAGCTAATTCTTTTTCAAGTCGTTTTTCGTCGTCTCTAAGTTTAGCTGCTTCTTCATATTTTTGTTTCTTAACTACTGTAGTTTTAGTTTCTCTAACAGCTTCTAACTGTTCTTCTAATTCTAAAACTTTCTTAGGAACATTGATGTTTTTAATATGAACACGAGAACCTGCTTCATCTAAAGCATCTATAGCTTTATCTGGTAAGAATCGATCTGTCATGTACCTATTGGTTAATTTTACACAAGCTTCAATAGCTTCAGGTGTGTATTCTACATTATGATGGGTTTCATATTTATCTTTAATGTTGTTAAGAATTTCAATAGTTTCTTCAACACTAGTTGGCTCAATGATAACCTTTTGAAAACGACGCTCTAATGCACCATCTTTTTCAATATATTGTCTGTATTCATCTAGAGTAGTAGCTCCAACACATTGAATCTCTCCTCGAGCTAAAGCAGGTTTAAACATGTTTGAAGCATCTAAACTTCCTGTAGCTCCTCCAGCCCCTACAATAGTATGGATTTCGTCTATAAAGAGAATAATGTCATCATTCTTTTCTAATTCATTCATAACAGCTTTCATACGTTCTTCAAACTGTCCTCTGTATTTTGTTCCAGCAACCAAGCTAGCCAAATCAAGAGTTACAACGCGTTTGTTAAAAAGAATACGAGATACTTTTCGTTTTACAATTCTATTTGCTAAACCTTCTGCAATAGCAGATTTACCAACTCCTGGTTCACCAATTAAAAGTGGATTGTTTTTCTTTCTTCTACTCAAGATTTGAGAAACTCTTTCAATTTCTTTTTCACGACCAACTACTTGATCTAATTTGCCTTCTTCAGCCATAGCTGTTAAATCTCGACCAAAATTATCTAAAACAGGTGTTTTGGATTTTTTATTAGTTTTTGAAGTAGGAGAATTAAATAAATTTTCTTTTGAGCCATCATCTCCAGATGTTGCCTCATCATCATCTTGAAAAGATTCAGCTTTTGGTTCTATATAATCGTCTTCATTAGTAATCATATGCTTAAATTGTTCTTTAGCGTTGTCATAATCAACTTTTAATTTATTTAAAAGCTTGGTTGTTGGATCATTCTCATTTCTTAAAATACATAAGAGTAAATGTGCCGTGTTAATTGAAGTACTTTGAAATAATTTTGCTTCTAAAAAAGTGGTTTTTAAAGCACGTTCTGCTTGTCTAGTTAAATGTAAGTTCTTTTTTTCGTTTGAAACAACCGATACATTTGGATTTGCAGGACTTAATATTTCTACTTTGCGTCTTAAATGATTTAAATCTATTTCTAAAGCATTTAGTATGTTTATTGCCTTGCCATTACCATCACGTATCAAGCCAAGCATTAAGTGTTCAGTACCAATAAAATCATGACCTAAACGTAATGCCTCTTCTTTGCTATAAGCAATAACATCTTTTACTCTTGGTGAAAAATTATCATCCATATATTAGTTCCTTTCTTTATTAAAAATAATAAAATCATATGACTAAAAACAAAAATCATACCTCAAAATATAGGTTTTATGCTAATAGACAAAAAAAACTTAATAAAATCAAAATATTTAACAGCTTACTTATTAAATAAAAACGCTTGAAATTGTTAATAAAAAACTTCAAATAACCATAAAGAAACACCTACTAAAACTACTGAAATAGTTATATTAGCACGATTCGAAAAACTTGAAAAAAACTAATTAAAATATATATGGCAGAAGGAGAAAAACTCATTCCAATTAACATTGAAGATGAAATGAAATCGGCTTACATTGATTATTCAATGTCAGTCATTGTGTCACGTGCATTACCTGATGTAAGAGACGGTTTAAAACCAGTTCATAGACGTGTTCTTTTTGGAATGCATGAACTTGGTATTAGAGCAACAGGAGCACATAAAAAATCGGCAAGAATAGTTGGAGAAGTTTTAGGTAAGTATCATCCGCATGG
>DFBO01000164.1:19643-39330 GCA_002366675.1 Flavobacteriaceae bacterium UBA3078 | reverse complement strand
GATTTTAGAAGGAGACATTGTAGGTAATCCAGATGTCGAAGTTTCTAAGCTTTCCAAGATAGAAGAAGGAACTAAAGGTTCCTTAACGTTTCTAGCTAATCCAAAATATCAACCATATATTTATTCTACAAAAGCTTCAATTACAATAGTTAATAAAACCTTTGTGCCAGAAAGCGATATCGAAACAACTTTAATAAAAGTAGAGGATGCCTATAAATCTTTTTCTAAGTTGTTAGAATATTATAATATGGTAAAGCTAAATAAACAAGGGATAGAGAACCCTTCGTTTATTTCTGATACTGCAAGTTATGGTTCTCAAATATATGTTGGAGCTTTTACATATATTGGTGAGAATGTTAAAATAGGGAATAATGTTAAAATATTTCCTAATACATATATAGGAGATAATGTTGTAATTGGAAACGATACAATTGTTTTTGCAGGAGCTAAAATATATTCTGAAACTGTAATTGGTTCGAATTGTGTTCTAAATTCTGGCGTTATAGTTGGTGCAGATGGGTTTGGTTTTGTGCCAAATGAAAATGGTGAATACAAAAAAGTTCCACAGACAGGAAATGTTATAATTGAAGATTGTGTAGATATTGGTGCAGCTACGACTATTGATAGAGCAACTTTAGGTTCTACAATAATTAGAAGAGGTGTTAAATTGGACAATCAAATACAAATTGCACATAATGTTGAAATTGGGAAAAACACTGTAATTGCTGCTCAAACAGGAATAGCAGGTTCAACCAAAATTGGTGAGAATTGTCAAATAGGAGGGCAAGTAGGTTTTGCAGGACATTTAATTATAGGAAATAATGTTAAAATTCAGGCTCAGTCAGGAATAGGAAGAAGTATAAAAGACAATGAAACATTACAAGGCTCTCCAGCTTTTAGTTATGGAGACTGGAATAAGTCTTATGTATATTTTAAAAACTTGCCAAAAATTGTAAAAAATATAACCGATTTAGAAAAAAAAGTAGATGGGAATAATTAATACTGAAGTTAAACAGAAAACCATTAAAGAAGAAGTTTCTTTAGCTGGTGTTGGCTTGCATACAGGAAAAAATGTAACATTAACTTTTAAACCAGCACCTGAAAATTCAGGCTTTTCTTTTAAACGTGTTGATTTAGAAGGCACACCTTTAATTGAGGCAGATGCAAATTATGTAACAAATACGCAAAGAGGAACCTGTTTAGAAAAGAATGGTGTTACAATACAAACTTCAGAGCACGTATTAGCTGCATTAGTAGGACTAGATTTAGACAACGTTATTATAGAATTAGATGCTTCTGAACCTCCAATAATGGATGGTTCTTCAAAATATTTTGTAGAAGCAATAGAGAAAGTTGGAGTTGAGGAGCAAGATACATATAGAGAGGAATACGTGGTTACAGATGTTGTTTCTTATTCAGACGAAGAGACTGGTAGTGAAATTTTAGTAATGCCATCTTCAAAATATCAAGTAACAACGATGGTGGATTTTGGGACTAAGGTTTTAGGAACTCAAAATGCAACTCTCAAGAAAGTTTCAGACTTTAAAAATGAGATTTCAGATTCTAGAACTTTTAGTTTTTTACATGAATTAGAAACATTACTTGAACACGGTTTGATAAAGGGTGGAGATCTAAATAATGCTATTGTTTATGTAGATAAAGAAATTTCACCTGAAACTATTGAAAAATTAAAAATAGCATTTAATAAAGACTCAATAGCCGTTAAACCAAACGGTATTTTAGATAACTTAACGTTGCATCATCCAAATGAAGCTGCAAGACACAAACTACTTGATGTTGTTGGAGATTTGGCGCTAATTGGTATTCGTTTAAAAGGTAAAATTATAGCGAATAAGCCAGGCCATTTTGTAAATACTCAATTTGCTAAAAAAATGTCTAAGCTTATTAAAAACGAGAGAAGAAATAACGTTCCAAAAATTGATTTATATCAAGAACCATTAATGGATGTGAATCAAATAATGAATATGTTGCCTCACAGGCAACCATTTTTGTTGATTGATAAAATTTTCGAATTATCAGAGTCGCATGTAATAGGAATGAAAAACGTAACAATGAATGAGCCGTTTTTCGAAGGGCATTTCCCTGGAGCTCCAGTAATGCCTGGAGTACTTATAGTTGAGGCAATGGCTCAAACAGGTGGAATTTTAGTTTTAAGTACAGTTCCAGACCCAGAAAATTATCTAACATTTTTCATGAAAATAGATAAGGTTAAATTCAAACAAAAAGTAGTTCCCGGAGATACTTTAATTTTTAAATGCGATTTAATTTCACCTATACGTAGAGGTATTTGCCATATGCAAGGTTATGCTTATTCAAATGGAAAATTATGTGCTGAAGCAGAGCTTATGGCACAAATTTCAAAAGTAAAATAACGATAGTAAAAAACAAACCAATATGAATCAACCACTCGCATACGTCCATCCTGGAGCTAAAATTGCAAAAAATGTTGTTATTGATCCTTTTACAACTATTCATAACAATGTAATTATTGGTGAAGGTACTTGGATTGGAAGTAATGTAACCATTATGGAAGGTGCTCGAATAGGCAAAAATTGTAATATTTTTCCAGGTTCAGTTATTTCTGCTGTACCACAAGATTTAAAATTTAATGATGAAGATACTTTAACTGTAATTGGAAATAATGTTACAATTAGAGAATGTGTTACAATTAATAGAGGGACAACAGATAGAATGAAAACTGTTATTGGAGATAATTGTTTAATAATGGCTTATTGCCATATTGCTCACGATTGTATTGTTGGAAATAATTGTATTTTTTCAAATAATTCTACACTTGCTGGACATATAAATGTTGGAGATTATGTTGTGTTGGCTGGAATGACAGCAGTTCATCAGTTTTGTTCTATAGGTAATCATGCTTTTGTAACAGGAGGATCTTTAGTAAGAAAAGATGTGCCTCCATTTGTTAAAGCTGGACGTGAACCATTATCTTATGTTGGTATTAATTCAGTTGGTTTGCGTAGAAGAGGTTTTTCAACAGAAAAAATAAGAGAGATTCAAGATATATTTAGAGTGTTATATCAAAAAAATTATAATAATACCCAAGCATCAGAAATTATTGAAGCAGAATGGGAAGCGACTCCAGAAAGAGACGAAATTTTACAGTTCATTAAGAATTCTCATCGAGGGATAATGAAAGGATATTTTAAATCAAATTAAATTTATGGCAACTACAAGTGATATTAGAAACGGATTATGCATAAGATATAATAACGACATTTATAAAATAATTGAATTTTTACATGTAAAACCAGGTAAAGGACCTGCTTTTGTAAGAACAAAAATGAAGAGTGTTACCAATGGAAAAGTATTGGATAATACCTTTTCTGCAGGACATAAATTAGAAGATGTTCGCGTTGAAACGCATAAGTTTCAGTACTTATATAATGATGGTGAATTCTATCATTTTATGAACGAAGCAGATTACACACAAATCAGACTTTTAGAAGCAGCATTAGATACGCCTCAATTAATGAAAGAAGGTGAAGTTGTAACAGTTATTATTAATACGGAAGACAATATGCCTCTTTCTGTTGAAATGCCTGCTAGTGTTATTCTTGAAGTAACACATACAGAGCCAGGAGTTAAAGGAAATACGGCTACAAATGCAACTAAGCCAGCTACTGTTGAAACTGGAGCTGAAGTAAACGTACCTCTTTTTATAAACGAAGGGGATAAAATTAAAATTGAAACAGATAAAGGAACTTATAAAGAAAGAGTTAAATAATAATCTACGTGAAGTTTCCTAATCCACATACTTTAAAACAAATCTCAGAAATAATAGATTGTCAATTTATTGGCGATGATAATTTTCAAGTTCTAGGCATGAACGAAATTCATGTGGTAGAGGCTGGAGATATTGTTTTTGTTGATCATCCAAAATATTACGATAAAGCATTAGAATCTGCTGCTACTATTGTTTTAATAAACAAAGAAGTAGCTTGTCCAGAAGGAAAAGCTTTGTTGATAAGCGACGATCCGTTTAGAGATTTTAATAAGATAACACAGCATTTTAAACCATTTCAAAGTTCAAATCTAGCTATTGCTACTTCAGCAGAAATTGGAAAGAATTCAATAGTACAACCAAATTGTTTTGTTGGGAATAATGTTATTATTGGCGATAATTGCGTCATTCATTCTAACGTAAGTATTTATGATGATACGATTATTGGTAACAATGTAACCATTCATGCTGGTGCAGTTATTGGAGCAAGTGCTTTTTATTATAAAAACAGACCTGAAGGCTTCGATCAATTAAAATCTGGTGGACGTGTTATAATAGAAGACCATGTAGATATTGGAGCTTTATGTACCATAGATAGAGGTGTAACAGCAGACACTACTATTGGAGAAGGTTCAAAATTAGATAACCAGATTCAAGTTGGGCACGACACAGTTATTGGAAAAAAATGTTTAATTGCTTCTCAAGTTGGAATTGCTGGATGCGTGATTATTGAAGACGAAGTAACAATTTGGGGACAAGTTGGTATAACAAGTGGTATTACTATTGGTAAAAAGGCTGTAATTTCTGCTCAATCTGGAGTAAGTAAATCTCTAGAAGGACATAAAAGTTATTTTGGCACTCCAGCTGATGATTTTAGATCGAAATACAAAGAAATTGCATCTATTAGAAAGATACCTGAAATTCTAGAGAAATTAAAAATAAAATAAATGAGTCCTAAAGAATTAGTTAAGCAGTTTTATGAAAATGATTTAGTTAAAACTAAAATTGAAGTTCATAAATTTTTTCATAAGGATTGTGAACTACATTGGAATAGCAGTCAAGGGTTTCAAATAATGAATTATGATGATGTTTTCTCATTCTTTAAAAACATAAATGAAAATTATATCTCGTTAAGGTATGAAAATAGTCATTTTTTAGAGGAAGAAGATTTTGTAACTACTAGATATACAGTTTACGGGAGAACAATTGAAAATGATGACGAAGAAACTCCTTTGGCACACTACATTTGTATTTGGCAGATAAAAGATGGAAAGCTGTTTAAAGGTCATCAAATAAGTCTGCCAGCTAATGAAACTACTATTCAAACAAATTCTTTTTCAGAAATAAAAGTTTAAAACACTTTATAAATAGCTGTTAAAAACTTACTTTTGCCACGTTTTAAAAACATAAAAAATTAAACAACAATGAGCGTTTTAGTTAATAGAGATTCAAAAATAATTGTTCAAGGTTTTACTGGAAGTGAAGGAACATTCCATGCAGGTCAAATGATTGAGTATGGAACAAATGTCGTAGGAGGTGTTACACCCGGAAAAGGTGGTCAAACCCATTTGGATAAACCAGTTTTTAATACAGTTCAAGAAGCTGTGGAACAAGTTGGAGCAGATACTACAATTATTTTTGTACCACCAGCTTTTGCTGCTGATGCCATTATGGAAGCTGCTGATGCTGGTATTAAAGTAATAATTACTATTACTGAAGGAATTCCTGTTGGAGATATGATTAAAGCTGCAGACTATATTAAAAATAGAGATTGTAGATTAATTGGTCCTAATTGTCCAGGAGTTATTACTCCAGGTGAAGCTAAAGTTGGTATCATGCCAGGTTTTGTATTCAAAAAAGGTAAAGTAGGAATCGTTTCTAAATCTGGAACGTTAACTTACGAAGCTGCAGATCAAGTTGTAAAACAAGGATTAGGAATTACAACTGCTATTGGTATTGGTGGAGACCCAATTATTGGAACATCTACTAAAGAAGCTGTAGAATTATTGATAAACGATCCAGAAACTGAAGCAGTCGTAATGATTGGCGAAATTGGTGGTCAATTAGAAGCAGATGCTGCACATTGGTATAAAGCAAGTGGATCTAATAAACCTGTTGTAGGTTTCATTGCTGGGGAAACAGCTCCTGCTGGTCGTACTATGGGACATGCTGGTGCTATTGTTGGTGGAAGTGATGATACTGCTCAAGCCAAAAAGAAAATTATGAGAGCTTGTGGTATTCATGTCGTTGATTCGCCAGCTGAAATTGGAAAAAAAATAAAAGAAGTTTTAGGATAACATTCTTGTAACATATTATTAAACCTCATAAATTCATCTTAATTTTATGAGGTTTTTTTATTTCATACAACATCTTATCGTTATATTTGAAATAGAGAATTAACCAAAAATTAGATTTACAGATTTAATATTAATCTGTACTCATGGCAAAATTTATAAACATGAAATTATTAGAAGGAAAAACAGCTATTATTACTGGAGCAAGTCGAGGAATTGGTAAAGGAATTGCTCAAGTTTTTGCTCAACAAGGTGCCAATGTGGCTTTTACCTATAGTTCTTCAGTAGAAGCAGCAAATAAGCTTGAAAATGAATTGAATGCACTTGGTATTAAAGCTAAAGGCTATAAAAGTAATGCTGCCAATTTTAATGAAGCACAAGAATTAGCTGAAGCCGTTGTTGCAGAATTTGGATCGATAGATATATTAATAAATAATGCAGGCATCACTAAGGATAATTTATTAATGCGAATTTCTGAAGAAGATTTCGATCAAGTTATTGAAGTTAATTTAAAATCCGTTTTTAACATGACTAAAGCAGTACAACGTACGATGCTTAAGCAAAGAAAAGGATCTATAATTAACATGAGCTCAGTAGTTGGTGTTAAAGGAAATGCTGGACAAACAAACTATGCAGCTTCTAAAGCTGGTATTATTGGCTTCTCTAAATCTGTCGCGTTAGAGCTTGGTTCTAGAAATATAAGAAGTAATGTAATTGCTCCTGGATTTATTGAAACAGAAATGACTGCTAAGCTTGATGAAAACACAGTTAAAGGCTGGAGAGATGCTATTCCTTTAAAAAGAGGAGGTACTCCAGATGATATTGCTAATGTATGTGTGTTTTTGGCTAGCGACATGAGCGATTATATTACTGGACAAACTATCAATGTTGATGGAGGTATGCTTACATAATTAAGAAGTCGACTAGTAGAACAACTTAAAATGAATTAATGAGTAATCAAACGCTTATTTTTATTATAATTTCTGGAATCTTAGCGCTATTATTAGCGCTTTTTCAATATTTATATAAAGCAAAAAGCAATTCTAATATTTATAAAATATTAGCTTTTCTAAGATTTATCTCATTATTCTGTTTACTATTATTATTTATTAATCCAAAGATTGAGAATCACTCTATTTATATAGAAAAACCTAATTTGAATATTGTGGTAGATAATTCTAGTTCCATCACATACTTAAATCAAAATCAAAATGCACTTGAAATTTTAAATGCTTTAAAATCAAATCCTCGAATAGTCGACAAGTTTAAAATTAATGAATATTCATTTGGAAGCCATTTAAACCCTATTGATTCTCTAGACTTTAAAGAGCAACAAACAAATCTAGATAAGGTTTTTAAAGAATTAAATCAAGTTTATAAACAGGAGGTTTCACCAACTGTATTAATTACAGACGGAAATCAAACCATTGGGAATGATTATTATTTTAGTGCTTTAAAGTATAAACAGCCTATTTATCCAATTATTTTAGGCGATTCTACTGTTTATTCAGATTTAAAAATCCAGCAGCTTAACGTTAATAAATATGCGTATCTAAAAAACAACTTCCCAATTGAAGTTATTTTAGTATATCAAGGAGAAGAAGCAGTTAGTACTGTTTTTAAAGTTCAAGTTGGTGCATCAGTAGTATATTCTGAAAATGTGAGTTTCACAAAAGAAAATAATTCAAGAATTTTAAATTTCTATCTACCAGCAAACCAAGTAGGATTGCATACTTATAAAGCCATACTTGAACCAATTAATAATGAAAAGAACATTGTAAATAACTCAAAAGAATTTGCTGTAGAAGTTATAGATCAAAAAACAAATGTAGCTTTAGTTTCAGATTTTTCACATCCAGATTTAGGCGCCTTAAAAAAGAGTATTGAAACTAATGAGCAACGCCAAGTTAAAATTTTAAGCCCAAGAGAGTATGTGACTCAGCCTGATGATTTTCAATTAGTTATACTTTACCAGCCTAACAATAAGTTTAAAAATGTTTTAGATTATATTAAAGAAGCAAATGTTAATAGCTTTTTAATTGCTGGAACAAAAACCAGTTGGAATTATTTGAACAGTCAAGATTTAAATATTACTCACGACATAAACAATCAAACAGAAGATTATCAAGCCATTTTAAATACAGGTTTTTCAGATTTCATTATTGAGAATTTGGAGTTTGAGTCTTTTCCACCATTGAAATCAAATTTTGGAAATATTAATTTTAGAGCGCCTTTTAAAGCTATTCTATATAAGAAAATTGGAAGTGTTTCTACTGAAAATGTTTTGTTGGCTACTCTAGAAATTGATAACAGAAAGGAAGCCATTTTACTAGGTGAAAATATTTGGCAGTGGCGAGCTCAAAGCTATTTAAACTCTAATTCATTTAATCAATTTGATAATTTTATTGGAAAACTTGTTCAATATTTGGCTTCAAACAAGCAAAAAAATAGAATTACTTTAGATTATGAATCAGTGTATGAAGGGAATTCTAATGTAATAATTAAAGCTCAATATTTTAATAAGAATTACGAGTTCAATTCTAACGAATCTCTAACTATTACAGTTAAAGAGAAGGCTAAAGAAGAGTCAAATTCATTCCCTTTAATACTAAAAGGAAATTACTATCAAGTAGACTTAAGTAGTTTACCTGCATCGGAATTTGATTTTATAGTTAAAGCAAATTCTGAAAACATCTCAAAATCTGGAAGTTTCAAAATATTAGATTATAACATAGAACAGCAATTTTTAAATGCTGATTATATAAAATTGCAACAAGTAGCTAATAATAGTAACGGAAAAGATTTTTTTACTACTAATAGTAATAAAATAATTAATGAACTATTAGACGACCAAAGATATTTACCAATCCAAAAAAGCATTAAAAATGTTGTACCTTTAATCGATTTGAAATATTTACTTGCTATAATTGTCATATGCTTATCAATAGAATGGTTTATCAGAAAATATAACGGATTAATATAAAAAAATAACTATGGAAAAATTACCTAA
Source organism: Flavobacteriaceae bacterium UBA3078 (assembly GCA_002366675.1). Taxonomy (GTDB): domain Bacteria; phylum Bacteroidota; class Bacteroidia; order Flavobacteriales; family Flavobacteriaceae; genus Xanthomarina. The sequence continues at coordinate 30,260 of DFBO01000164.1, read as the reverse complement.
AGTAGCATTACCAACAATTGTTATAGCTATAATATTAATAATTGTTTTAGCGAAATCGGCTGTAACAATAGGCTCTGGAGAAGCTGGAGTTTTGTATAAAACGTTCGACAATGGTGTCGTTACAAATAAACCACCATTAGGAGAAGGGTTTCATATTATTGCACCTTGGAACAAGGTTATAGTTTATGAAGTGCGTCAACAGGAATTATTTGAAAAAATGAAGGTATTATCTTCAAACGGATTAGAGATTCAAATTGATGCTTCAGCTTGGTATCAGCCAGTATACAAAGATTTAGGAAATCTTCATCAATCGCTTGGTGAAAATTATTTAGAACGTGTAATTCAACCAGCAATTAGAAGTGCTGCAAGAAGTGTAGTTGGTCGTTATACACCAGAACAACTTTATTCTAGTAAGCGCGATGCTATTCAAGATGAAATTTTTGAGGAAACTAAGAAGATTCTTGAAAAGCAATTTGTACAATTGAATGAAGTTCTAGTTCGTGATGTTACACTACCTAATACTATTAAAGATGCAATTGAAAGAAAATTAAAGCAAGAGCAAGAATCATTAGAATATGAATTTAGACTTGTTACTGCTGCAAAAGAAGCTGAAAAAGTAATTATTGAAGCCGAAGGAAAAGCAGAATCAAATAGAATATTAAGTGCATCACTTACAGATAAAATTTTACAAGATAAAGGTATTGATGCGACCATTAAATTATCTGAATCTCCAAATACTAAAGTAATAGTAATTGGTTCTGGAGAATCTGGATTACCATTAATATTAGGCAATCAGTAATTAAAGTGAAATACAGATTATTAAAGCGTTTGAGAATTTCAATCGCTTTTTTAATGCAAAAGAAAACTATACTTTAGAATATAGGTGATATAGTTATATGAGAATCATACCAGCAATCGATGTTTTAGATGGTAAATGCGTAAGGCTCACAAAAGGAGATTACAGCACTAAAGTCATATATAACGAAAACCCACTTGAAACAGCAAAACAATTTGAGGCTGCAGGAATAGAATATTTGCATTTATATGATTTAGATGGTTCAAAAGCTAAACAGATTGTTAATTATAAAATTTTGGAGCAAATTGCTTCTAAAACAAGCTTAAAAATTGATTTTGGAGGAGGGCTTAGAGCCGACGAAGATTTGCATATTGCTTTTAATTCAGGAGCAAAACAGATAATTGGTGGAAGTATAGCTGTTAAAAGTTCAAAGACATTTTCAGGCTGGATTGAAAAATATGGTGGCACTAAAATAATGCTTGGTGCAGATTGTAAGAATGAAAAAGTAAAAATTAGTGGCTGGCAGGAAGAAAGTGCTATAGATGTTATTTCATTTATTAAAGGCTATCAGAAAAAAAGTATTAAATATGTGGTATGTAAAGATGTTTTCAGAAAAGGGACATTAGAAGGACCTTCAATAGAATTATACCAAAAAATAATAGACTCTTGTTCAAATAGTGAAAGTCAAACTATAAAATTAATAGCATCTGGAGGTGTTTCTTGTATAGAAGATATAAATGCACTGGAAGATATTGGTTGCGAAGCAGTAATTATTGGAAAAGCTTTATATGAAGGAAAAATTAATTTAAGAGATTTAGAAACTCATATTTAGATATTTGATTTTACTATAAAATTTAAAAAGCCATTAGAAAACTCTAATGGCTTTTTAAAATGTCTTATTTTTTTTATGAAATCCAACCTTTTGAAATGGCATTCTTTGCAAACCAAATAAGGAATAAGCCAACTATAATCACCAATATTGGCATTATTAAACTTGGTATATCAATATTCATAAATAAATAAACATGCTGGATAATAGCTCCTAAAGCAGAAAGAAAAAATAAGATTAAAGCCCATTTTTTTCTTATCAGTAACGCAAGACATCCAAATGCACCTGCAAAAACAGCAATAGCAAAAGCAGCTGTATACCAAGCAGGATATTCGGTTAAAAATTCCGCTTGTTGTTCCACTGGAAGAGAAGCAATCATTTCTTCTGTAGCAAAGGCTCTGCCCAAATATGCCATAACACCAAGGCAATTCCATATTAATGCAACTACAGATATAACCCAAAACCAAATTGGAGGTTTGTTTGTTGAAATGTTAGTCATAATATTTTTGTTTTAGTGGTTAATATATTTACAAGGTATAAAAAATTTGACAGTTGCATAAAATGACTTATTTTTCAACTTTCAAAATAATATTTCGTGTTCAATAAAAAGTATTTCTACATTCTAAAAGTCCAGTATTTGGGATATCGTTTTCATGGTTGGCAAAAACAGCCTAATTTAAAAACGGTTCATTTAATGATAGATAGGACCTTAAACTATATTTTTGATGGTAAGCGTTTTAAGACGTTAGGATCTGGTAGAACAGACGCCATGGTTTCTGCTCAGGATGCAGCTTTCGAATTATTTGTATTTGAACCTATAGAGGATTTAGAAACATTCTTGGAGTTGTTTAACCACAATTTGCCACAAGACATAAGAGCACTTTCTATAAAACAAGTAGACGAAGCTTTTAATATAATTAATCACGCAAAAATTAAAGAATATCTTTATGTTTTTGCTCAAGGGCAAAAGCATCATCCGTTTTGTGCGCCAATAATGACAACCATTTTAGAAGAATTGGACATAGAACTAATGAAGCAAGGAGCAAAGCTGTTTGAAGGGTTTCATAATTTTAAGACTTATTGTTATAAAGCTACAGATAACGGTATTTATGAGAGAGAAATTCTTACTTGCGAGATTGTTGAAAATAAGATATTCACTGCCAATTTCTTCCCTAAAACATCTTATTTACTTCGAGTAAGAGGACAAGGTTTTATGAGAAATCAAATCAGACTTATGATGGGAGCCTTGATTAAGTTGGGTAGAGGCGATATTTCATTAAAATATATTGAAGCATCATTAACTATAGATAGTATTGAAGTTATGGATTACATTGCTCCAGCTTCTGGGTTAATTCTAAACAAAATTGAATTTGATTAGTTAGTATGTATTTTGTAATTTCAAAAAAAAATATCAAAAAAATGAATGAAACCATACCTAGAGAAACCTTTGATTTTTTAAAGCGGTTAGAAAAAAATAATAATCGAGAATGGTTTAATGAAAACAAAAAAGAGTTTAAAGAAATTGAAACTGAAATAAAACAAGTCTATAAACAGCTTTTTGAATTACTAAATGTACACGATGATATTGATAAAATGAAAATGTTTCGTATTTATAGAGATGTTCGTTTTTCAAAGAACAAACAGCCTTATAAAACGCATTTTGGAGGTTCATTTAATAGAAGAAAACCAGAATTAAGAGGTGGTTATTATTTACATATTCAACCAAATAATGAATCATTTATAGCAACTGGATTTTGGGAACCGAACAAAGACGACTTGTTAAGAATTAGAAAGGAGTTTGAAATGGATGATGTAGAGATTAGAAAAATAATTTCTAATAAATCTTTTAAAAATATTTGGGGTGAATTAATTGGAGATGAGTTAAAATCAGCTCCAAGAGGTTTTGATAAAAACCATCCAGCAATTGATTTAATAAGGAAGAAGCAATATATTTTTACTAAAAAATATACAGACAAAGAGGTTTTGTCTCAATCTTTTTTAGAAGATATCGATAAATCTTTTAAAGCCATTAGATCATATTTTAATTATATGAGTGATGTGCTTACCACAAATCTTAATGGAGAATCGCTTATTAAATAGCTTCTAAAATAGATTTTTTTTGAAATAATTGAATATTACTAATAAAGCGTTCTTTAACAATATTCATCATTCGTTTATTTAGCGCAGATGAATTAGTTATATAAAAGCTGTATTCTTCAACCGTAAACTGCCCGATAATCATTCCTTTTAGTGAATTTCTAAACTTCATGTCTTTATGAATAGCATTTTCTATATAATCTATTTGCTTTTCAATGGATAAATCTAAAAACACGTTTTTATGTTTAGCTATATAATTTTTAAAAACTTCAACAAATAATTCACTTTGCATTTTAATTACAGGACGTAATGTTTTATTTTGAAAACGTTCATCTGCACTCATTGTATCAAAAAATAAAGCTGAAGAAATTTGAGGACGACACTCTAATAAGTCTGTAGAACGGTTCATTTTAGTAAGTTTTTTTAAAAATAAACATAAAGGCTTTTCAAATCAATAAGACTCTTATTCAATGTTAACATTGTTATTAACAAATAACTTTTTTAAATCATGCAATAGTCTTTATATATCTTTATTTATCTGTAAATCTATTCAATAAAAGTATCTTTGATAAGAATCTAAATCAAATTTAAACTTATGAGATTTCACACAAGAAAATGGGTTAAACCAGAAGATTTAAATCCTAATGGAACTTTATTTGGAGGACGTTTATTAGCATGGATAGACGAAGAAGCAGCTCTGTACACTTTAATACAATTAGAAAATAAGCACATAGTCACCAAATTTGTGTCTGAAATTAATTTTATGAGTTCAGCAAAGCAAGGTGATATTGTTGAACTTGGTATGGAAGCTGTACATTTTGGAAAATCGTCCATTACATTACGCTGTGAAGCTAGAAACAAAATGACACGTGAAACCATTTTGACTATCGATAAAATAATAATGGTTAATCTAGGTGAAGATGGTAAACCAACACCACATGGAAAATCTGAAGTAGAGTTTGTAAGTAAACGATTAAAATCTGATTAATTTTTATTATTTACACTTCCAGAAATATCTTCAAAAATTTCTAATTTAAAATACGGAATGGCAGCAATTAAATGGTCAAAAATATCAGCCATAATGTATTCGTAATTTGCCCAACGCTTATCAATACTAAATGCATAAACTTCTAGAGGAATTCCTTTTGATGTTGGTGCAAGCTGACGAATCATAATAGTCATATCGTCATTAATTGCAGAATGGTTACTTACATATTCTTGTGCATACTTTCTAAAAACTCCCAAATTTGTTAAATTTCTACCATTAATTAATAAATCTTTATTGGCATTATTTTTTTTATTATAGGCATTAATATCATGCTGTCTAGAATCTATATAATCTGCTATTAAATCAATATTTTTTATAGATTTAATAGCATCATTATTTAAATAATTAACACTGTTTACTTTAATTATTAAGGAACGCTTTATACGTCTGCCACCAGAATCTTCCATACCTCTCCAATTAGTGTAGGCTTCACTAATAAATGCATAAGTAGGAATAATTGTAATGGTTTTATCAAAATTTTGGACTTGTAGGTTATTAAGGTTAATAGCAATTACATCGCCATCAGCTCCATATTTTTCCATGGTAATCCAATCTCCAATTCTTATGGTATCATTTACCGCAAATTGGATACTAGCTACAAATCCAAGAATCGTGTCTTTAAAAATAAGTAACATAACTGCAGATGCAGCACCTAATGTTGTAAAGAATTTTATTATTGAAATATCAGCGACAATTACTACTGCCACTGCTATTCCAAGTACCCAAAGAATAATCATAACAACTTGAATGTAACTTGAAATGGGTTTATCTTTAAATCGTTTTAGTTTTTGAAAATAAGACTCAAAAGTTTTCAGAATACTTCTAATAATCCAAATAAATAGAAAAACAGAATATAGTTTTAGAAGCGTCTCAATTGGTTTTTCGAAATGTGGATAATCATAAAATACAATTGAAAAAAACTGAATGGTTATTAATAAAGGTGCAACATGAGCAATATTTGTAGGAGATTTATGCTCTACTAATAAGTCATCAAAATCTGTTGAACTCTTTTTAGCAAAATTTGTAAAAGCTTGAACTAAAATTTTTCGAGTAATAAAATCTGTAATCCATAGTACGACAATTAGAATAAGTAAAAGACAAAGCATGTTTAGAACCTCTGCTGCATCTTTCGATAGATTCATCTTAACTAGATAGTCGTAAAAAAAATGTTTGTAATCTTGCATGCCTACGATTTTAAAAATTTCTTATCAACATAGAAAGTACCAAAAGGTATGATTGATGCTGCTAAAATAAATAGCAGTGTTTTTGTTTGCCACTTCAATTTAGACCCAAGTATTATGGCTAAAATTATATAAGCTATAAATAATACGCCATGAGGCATTCCTAATAACTTCACATATTGAGGATCATTGCCAAAATATTTTATTGGAACTGCAATAAAAAGCAATAATATATAAGAAATTCCTTCTAAAAAAGCTACAATTCTAAAAGTGTTGAAAAGTGTAAACATTGGGTTTATTTAGTGTGCAAAAATACAATTCAAAACATTAAAAAAAGTATATTTTTAATGTTTTTAACTTATTGAAAACTATGTAATAAATAACCATATTTAAGTAAGAAAACAACAAGTTATCGGATATATTCAAATCCTATCGATAAAATGCTATGCACGTTTTAATAAAACAATACTTTTATAATATAAATATTGTAAGCTAATATTAAATCTAATTATAACTACCTCGTATGCAACCTACTTTAAAAAGCATATATAAGCATTTCATAATCGGTCTACTTTTTATAAGTAGCGCTTTTCAATTTCAGAGTTTTGCCCAAACTACTGCAATTCCAGATTCTAATTTTGAGTCAGTATTAGTAAATTTAAATATTGATACTAATGGAATAAATGGAAATATATTGAATAGTGATGCAGAATATATTCAAAATCTATATATAAGTGATAATTTTATTCAGAGCCTTGTTGGAATTGAAGCATTTATTAACTTAAAAAATCTAGATTGTTCAATGAATAATCTTAATGCTTTAGATGTATCACAAAACACACAATTAGAATCTTTAATTGCTAATGATAATCAAATTGGAAGCATTAATGTATTAACTAATAATAAATTAGAATACATAAACTTAAGTTCAAATCAACTATATACACTAGATGTTTCAAATAACCCTTATCTAGAAAGTTTATCTATAGATTTAAATAACCTTAATGCTTTAAATGTTTCTAATAACCTGCAGTTAGAATATTTAGGCTGTTATTCAAATAATTTAGCAACAATCGATTTATCAAATAATACGTTTTTAAAACATGTTTTTTTGAGTTTTAATAATTTAAGTGAATTAGATCTTACTCAAAATACAATAATTAGAACACTATCTTGTAGTTCTAATAACATTCTAGAATTAGACCTATTGTTGAATCCGGATTTAAGTTATTTTGATTGTAGAGACAACGACATATCTACTTTAGACTTAAGTAATAATATTGATTTAAAAAGACTATTTGTAAGTAATAATTACTTAACTGAATTAGACATTACAAACAATTCAAATTTATTATTGTTATATGCGAGATATAATAATATTTCAGCTTTAGATATTTCTAATAATTTAGATTTAAGATGGATTAAATGTGAAGGTAATAACCTTTCCTCAGTTGATTTTAGAAATGGAAATAATAATAATATTTCTGAATTTATTATGACTGGAAATTCTAATCTAAGTTGTATTTATGTAGATAATGCAAATGCAAGTTATTTAGACAATTGGGTAATTGATGATTCAAGCACTTTTGTAGAAGATGAAACTGATTGTGAAGCTCTATCTACAGAATCTAATTTTTTTTTAACAAGTTTTAGCTTGTATCCAAACCCAGCTACTGAGAATGTGTCTATTACAATTAATGTAGAAAGTGCTAAATTAGAATTATATAATATTAAGGGACAATTAATGCTAAGTCAAATAATAAATTACGGAAAAAATAGCGTGTCTCTAGATGCCTTTAGTTCTGGTATGTATTTGGTTAGAATTAGTTCCAATAATTTTACTGAAACAAAAAAATTAGTACTTAATTAATTCTTCAAAAAATTAAACAATCAAGATGTATACTTCTAAAAAAACATCTTATCATTAATAAGTCAAAAAGTTAGACTTTTTAAATATCTAAAAGAGTTTATAGTTAAAGTATCCAACAAAAGTAAATAGCATTACCTTTGCCACTTAATTAAATATTATGGCAACTTTTTTTGATATAGGAATAACTAAAGAATACGTAAAAGCTTTAAAGGAGATTGGAATAAAAACACCAACACATATACAAGAGCAAACCATTCCTGTTTTATTAAATTCAAAAACAGATTTTATTGGGTTAGCACAAACAGGCACAGGTAAAACAGCTGCTTTTGGATTACCAATTCTTCATCATATAGATCCATCATCAAATCAAATTCAAGCTTTAATACTTGCTCCAACAAGAGAGTTAGTACAACAAATAAAAAAACAGCTGTTTAAGTTTACTAAATACACAGATTCTAAAATTTTTGTTGAAGGTGTTTATGGTGGCGAAAAAATTGACAGACAAATTAGCGCATTAAAACGAACAACACATATTGTGGTTGCTACTCCTGGACGTTTAATAGATTTAATAGAACGAGACACCATAGACATTAAAAATATTAAAACCTTAGTGTTAGATGAAGCTGACGAAATGCTTAGTATGGGTTTTAAAGATGAATTAAATAAAATTTTAAAGTACACTTCAGGTTTCAGGCATACGTGGTTGTTTTCAGCAACAATGCCTGAAGAGATTAAGCAAATTATTAAAACCTATATGTCTGAAAACGCTATTCGGATAGAAGTTAACAAGAATAGTTTAGTTAATGAAAATATTACACATCAATACATTAGTACAACTATAAAAGATAAAGAGAACATTATTACCAGAATCTTAGATAGAAGAAAAGGTGAAAGAGGCATTATTTTTTGCAGAACCAAAGCAGGAACACAAAGTTTAGTAGAGAATCTTAAAAACGAAGGATACTCAGTTGGTGCACTCGAAGGAGATATGCAACAAAAAGAGCGTGATAAAGTGATGCGTGCATTTAAAAACGAATCTCTTAGAGTACTTATTTCAACAGATGTATCTGCTCGTGGGATAGATGTTAATAATTTAGCATTTATAATCCATCATCAACTTCCTGAACAGCTTGAATACTATACACATAGAAGTGGTAGAACTGCTAGAGCAGGTAAATCTGGACATTCAATAGCATTAATCATTCCTGGAGAATTACAACGTGTACACGATTTACAAAGAGAATTAGGAATCACATTTAGAGAAATTGTCATGTAATCTATAAGATGTTTTTTTTAAGGTTATAATTTTCGCATCTTAAAAAAAGTAAGTCAATTCTCTAAATAAATTAAAATGAATCCCTTATCTTTGTAGGGCTTAAAGGAGATATACCTAGTTAGCAATATTTATTTTGCAAAACATATCTTTAGGTTCATTAATAATATACATGGTTCTTATCGAAACATTCGTTTAGTATTTTAACATCTTCTTAAGCAAATACATTATCAATTAATTTTAAAATTACGAATGGCAAAATCGCAACAGACATTTAATAAAAGTGAAAAGGAAAAGAAACGTTTAAAGAAACGCGAAGACAAACGTAAAAAAATGGAAGCTCGCAAGCTAGAAAAAGAAGCTGGAGGAAGCGAGGGTATTCAATTTGCTTATGTTGATTTTAACGGAAATTTAACCGATACACCTCCAGATCCTTCTTTAAAAGTAAAAGTAGATGCAGAAAGTATCGAAGTAAGTATTCCTAAGAGAGATGATAGTGATGTTGAAGAGTTTGATCCAATAAGAAAAGGTAAAGTATCATTTTTTGATTCTTCAAAAGGTTTTGGATTTATTATTGATTCTGTAGATCAAGAAAAATACTTCTGCCATGTAAGTGGATTAATTGATGAAATTCAAGAAAACGACAAAGTGTCTTTCGAACTTGAAAAAGGTATGAAAGGTATGAACGCTGTTCGTGTGAAAATTGTTGAATAAAAATTTAACTACTCTATATATAATAATCCTATCATTTTTTTTTGATGGGATTTTTTCATTTTATTAATAGTCTACGAGGTCTTTTTATAACTCCAAACAGCTAAGCCATTCATTATAAAGGCATAAACAATTGTTTTAATAAGTTGTGGTATTATATCTATAAAGCCTGAACCTTTTAACATAACCATGCGCATCACTTCTACAAAGTATTTTATTGGATTGAATTCTGTTAGTATTTGAGCCCATTCTGGCATGCTCTCTATTGGTGTAAACAAACCACTCATTAATATAAAAATAACCATAAAAAACCAGGCTATAAACATAGCTTGTTGTTGAGTATCAGTAAAATTAGAGATAAATAATCCCATGCCCAATATTACCAAAATATAAATGGAGGTGTAAACATACATTAATAATAAGCTCCCAACCATTGGAACATTAAAAATGAACCTTGCTAATATTAATCCTATGGATAGTAAGCCCATTCCTATAATCCAGAATGGAAAGAGTTTTCCAATAATGAATTGACTTTTCTTAATTGGTGTTACATTTATCTGCTCTAAAGTGCCAATTTCTTTTTCGCGAACAATATTCATTCCTGCAAGAAATAAGGTAATCATTGTAACTAGTAAAACAAGTATTCCGGGAACCATAAAGGTCTTATAGTTTAATGTTTCATTATACCAGAACAAAGGAATTGTTTCTATGTTTACAGGTTCAATTTTTGCATCTGAAATTTGCATCAAATCTGTTTTGATGTTCTTATTGAAGCTTTGAATTATTTTTGTTAAATATACGTTCTCTACACC
>DFBO01000164.1:19164-19564 GCA_002366675.1 Flavobacteriaceae bacterium UBA3078 | reverse complement strand
TTCGAAGAAAAATCTGTTAACACTTTAAAATAAGTTGATGCTTCGAATTTATTAATTAACTCTCTAGAAGTAGAACTATGGTCGTTATCTATATAGGCGAATTTTATATTCTTAACTTCGAATGTAGCTGCATTTGAGAGTATCACTAATTGGAGTAGTGGTAACACGAAAATAATTGGTAGCATACCTTTATTTCTAAAGATTTGCTTGAATTCCTTTTGTATGATGTAGAATATTATTTTCATTTTATTCCAATCTAATTTTATACTTTTTCACACTTAACCCAATAAAGAACACAGTCATTCCTAATAAAATTAAAGTTTCTTTCCATATAAATTGTAAACCAACACCTTTTAACATTATCCCTTTTAAAATAAGGATAAACCATTTTGCTGGTATG
>DFBO01000164.1:17272-19019 GCA_002366675.1 Flavobacteriaceae bacterium UBA3078 | reverse complement strand
GATGCTTTCTAAAGCCAATAAAAGCAAGCTGCCTTGAACTGGCATTTTAAAGATGAATATGCTCAATAAAACAATCACAACAGCATTGATGATTGAAAGAAATATATAAGGAAAGACCTTGCCAATAATAACTTGAAAAGGTTTTATAGGAGAAACTAATAAAATTTCCATAGTGCCTAGTTCTTTTTCCCTTGTTATTGAGATAGACGTCATCATAGCTGAAACCAACATTAAAATAATAGTCATAACGCCAGGGACAAACATATACACACTTTTTAATTCTGGGTTGTAAACCATTCGTGGCTGAGGAACAATCACATAATTGATTGTGATGGTTTTGTTTTGCTCTTGTTGATAATTTTGTAAAATAGAATTCACATAATTACTAATGGTATTTGCTGTATTTGGATCTGTTGCGTCTGTAATTATCTGAACAGTAGCCTTATGGTTTTTGATTAGGTTCTTACTGAAATCTTTTTCAAAGTTTAAAACAGCCTTCACCTTTCCTTTTTTGAAAACTGCTTCAACATCGTCTTCACGTTCAATAAGTTGTTTAATACTAAAATATTTAGAAGCAGAAATTTTATTGATAATCTCTTTAGTAGTAGCATCTTTAGAATGATCAAAAATGGCGATATCCACATTATTGATTTCATTAGTAATAGCAAAGCCAAACAGTAGAATTTGAACAATAGGCATTCCAAAAAGGATAAACAACGAGCGTCTATCTCTAAAAATGTGATAAAATTCCTTTGTAATGAAGCCTATAAATCGTTTCACTCTCTTGCTAATTTTAGAAATACATCATTCATATTATCTACTTGGAATTTTTTCTTTAATTTCTTTGGAGTATCCAACGCTTCAATTTTACCATTTACCATTATCGAAACACGATCGCAGTATTCGGCTTCATCCATATAGTGAGTAGTTACAAAAATGGTTGTTCCTTGATGTGATGCTCTGTAAATCATTTCCCAAAACTGACGTCTGGTAATAGGGTCAACACCACCTGTAGGTTCATCTAAAAATACAATTTTTGGTTCGTGCAATAGGGCTACAGAAAACGATATTTTCTGCTTCCAGCCTAAAGGCAAAGAACCAACTAATTGATTTGCAACTTCTTCTAGGCCTAAATCTTCAATGAGTTCTTTTGTTTTTTCTTTAATCTTTACTTTAGGAAGCCCGTAAATACCACCAAAAAAAGTAATGTTTTCTTTAACGGTTAAATCGTCGTACAAGGCGAATTTCTGACTCATATAGCCAATGTTTTTCTTAATGTCTTCAGCTTGAGTAGAAACATCATAACCAGCTACATGTGCTTGTCCAGATGTTGGATTAGAAATACCAATAAGCATTTTTATGGCTGTAGTTTTCCCTGCACCATTGGCTCCAAGGAACCCAAAAATCTCTCCTTTTTTAACTTCAAAAGTAATGGCATTTACAGCTGTAAAATCGCCAAACATTTTTGTTAAGCCTTCTGCTTGTATGACATTGGTTTCTTTCATTTATATCTTAATTGTCACATCGAGTACAGTCTAGATGTTTTATTAGTTTTTGACTGGGCTCAAACGGACAAGTTATTTTGCCAACTCCATAAAACTATCTTCTATGGTTGCTTTTGTTTTCTCAATGGTAATATTAGAAAGATTGTTTTCTTCCAGATATGCTTTTAAATCTTTAGGATTAAAACCTGAACGAGTATCAGTGTAATGCACAAATTCACCAAAAGGATACACGCTATGCTTAT
>DFBO01000164.1:10313-17231 GCA_002366675.1 Flavobacteriaceae bacterium UBA3078 | reverse complement strand
TTCATCCATATAAGGCGTAGATACCAAAATGGTAATTTTTTGTTGTTGTAATCGTTTTAGCATCTCCCAAAATTCTTTTCTTGAAACAGGATCTACTCCAGTTGTTGGCTCATCTAAAAACAAGACTTTGGGTTTATGTATTAAAGCACAGCATAAAGCTAGTTTTTGTTTCATACCACCAGATAACTTTCCAGCTCTACGGTCTTTAAAAGGTTCTATTTGAACGTAAATATCTTTTATGAGTTCGTAGTTTTCTTCTATGGTTGTTCCAAAAATTGTGGCAAAAAACCTTAAGTTCTCCTGGACTGTCAAGTCTTGGTATAAAGAAAATCTTCCAGGCATATAGCCAACGTGCTTTCTAATATCCTTAAAGTCTTTTAACACTTCTAATCCTGCGACAGTAGCCTCACCTTCATTAGCAATTAACAAAGTGGTTAAGATTCTAAAAAGCGTAGTTTTTCCTGCTCCATCTGGACCAATAAGCCCAAAAATCTCATTGGGTTTGACATCAAATGAAATATTCTGTAAGGCCTTTACGTCTTTATAAGATTTTGATATGTTTGAAACAGTGATGCTCATTTTTATTTAAAATAGATGTCGTAAGCTTGAACATTTTCAGCAATACTTTGTTTGATTTTTGAAGCTTCTTCTAAATTTTTTACTTCTGAAAGCGTATCAATTTTTTCCATTAAAGGAAGTAACCATACATGTAAATTGTCGTGAGAAGGCCCTTTCATGGTACACTCTTTTATGACATAATTTTTTGCATGAGTTAGCTCTGTAGCTAAGCTATGATAATCGTCTAACGTATTTGTAGTATGCAATTCTAAGATGGCATTCATTTTTTTAACACCTTCGTTAGTTTCAATATTAGCTAACCATTTAGAACCATTATCCATTTGAATCTCATTCATCCAATTATTGTTTAACACAGAACCTGTTTCTTGATTTCCATGTGAAACAACTTCTGTTTCTTCTTGAGTGTTTTGTTCTGTAACATGATCTTCTTTTTTAATTTTATTACAGCTTGAAAAGATAAAAGCTACCATTGCGATTGATAAAAGTGTTTTTTTCATAATATGTAATTTTAAGAGTTGATTTTTTATTATTAGTCTCCCTTTGCTTTGGAAAGGGTTGGGGATAGAATCCACATTTCGGCTGGCATGCCTATTTTTAGGCTACCATTATTTGCAACAGCAATTTTTACTGCATACACTAGAGCAACACGCTCTTCTTTGGTTTGAATAATTTTTGGTGTGAATTCTGCTTCTGAAGCTATCCAAGTAATAGTTCCTGCATAGTCTTCCGTGGAATCTTGATTATCTATTTTTATGGTTACATTCTCACCAATTTTTAAATTAGCAAGTTGGGTTTCACTAACAAACACGCGTAATTCCATATTCTCTAAATCTGCTATTTTATAGAGTGGTTTACCAAAAGATACAATTTCTCCTGGTTCAGCATATTTTGTTAAGACAGTTCCTTGAATTGGATTTTTGATTTTGCATTTATCAATCTGATCTTCTATTTGCTTAATTTGAATATCGATATTTTTAAGTTCGTTAACTACTGGAGCATTTTGAATCTCAATACTTATAATTTGTTGATTAATCACATCTATTTCCCCTAAAATATCATCTAACTGCTTCTGTGTTCCTGCATTATCACGAATCAGTTTTTCTGTCCTGGTTTTATTAATATTTGCAGTTTTTAACTTGGCATTTAAAACTGAAATTTGAGATAAAACACCTTGAGACTTTGAACTAACAATATCTTTGGAAACCAATAGTTGTTCACGCTTTAAAGACAAAGGAATGGTATCGATATATCCTATAAAGATGTCTTTAATGAGTAAATCTCCTTCATTTGCTTCAAACTGTATGAGCTTACCATTGTTTTCTGCTGAAACTGTAATTTCAGTAGCTTCAAAATTACCGTATCCATCAGCTTTTTCGTTGGTATTGCTACAAGAAAACAAACTTAAAAAGCCTAAACTGATTCCAATAAAATATTTGCCTATTTGTTTCATAATTAGTTTCCTTTAGTAATGTTATAATTAGCTTTTGCAAGCTCTAGTTGAATGCTGTGAGTTACAAATGTATTTTCAGCTTCATATAAATTTGTTACTTCGGTTATATAAGTTGAAGATGTAATTAAGCCATGTCTCAATTGAGATTCTGTAGCTAATAATACGTCTTTTCTTAATTGTATAATTTCTGAATCTATAGTAATAAAATTGGTAATCTTATCTATTTCAGATTGGTATTGATTGAGCTCAATACTTGTGTTTAAATGAAAAATTTCTGTTTCGTTATCAACAATGTCTTTATTAATAATTAAAGATTCACGCTTCTTTTTATTTGAATTCCAATCGAATACATTCCAGTTTAATTTTAATCCAAATGTATAGAAAGGCTCAAATGAGTTTGCAAGCATATTTAATCCTGGATTTCCAATACCTCCAGAAGCAAAGCCAAGTAGTTTTGGCGCATTTTCTTTTTGAATAAGTTCCTCCTGACTTTCAATTTCTTCTTTCTTTAATTGAAACAAATCTAATTCTGGACGCTGAAGTGTAGGAGAGAGATTGGTTGCTAATTCTGGTTTTTGAAAAACATCTGAACTATGGATTTCTAAACCTATGAAAGCAGAAAGGGTTTCAGTTAACACTTTTTTACTACTATTAATTTCTTCTAATTGTTGATTAATTTTAAGTAGTTCGGCTTCAATGATCTTATCTGAAGATGGCAATATGGTTCCATATCTAATGCCAGATTTCACCTCTTCTAGTTTAGATTGTAATTGAGTTTCTTTAGCTTTTAGCAAGTTGTAAATTTCATCTGTAAGTAAGATAGAGAAGTATAATTGGTTGATTTGTTGCTTTAATTGGTACAAACTGACTTCTAATTGTTTTTGCTGTGTTTGTAGTTGAGCAGATTTCACTTTAGATGAAGCATCAATAAATCCACCATTATAGATAAGCTGATTAACAGATAGAGTTGCTCGATATTGATCGTTATTTGGTGGCTCGATTCCTGAATTTGGCACAGGAACTTGTGTTACATCAGACAGATAAGTAGCATAAACATCAAAATCAAATTGTGGCAATCTCCCTGTGCTTATAGCATCTAATTCTAAGTTGTTTTTGCTTTTTAAGAGAGCTTTTTGTTTTACCAAGGGATAATTTTTAGATACTAATCGATAACATTCCTCTAAAGTAATTTGTTGCTGTGACCAACTGTGTGTGGTCCATAAAAAGAAAACGAATATGTAAAATGTTGTTTTCATTTTTAATGCTGTTTTATTGAATTGATAATAAATTCTGAAACTTCAGTTTTTCTTTGTTCCATCAATGTTTTAAAGCCTTTTTCATCTTCTTTAGTAAACGCTTTTATAAGTGGCTTTGCAACAAAAGGGAAGATGTTTAAGGCCATAATGTTTATAAATAATTGATCTCCTTTGGTTGGCTTTAATATGCCTTGATTTACTTCTAATGTCACTTGAGTTTTAAATTTTTCTATATTTAATAAAGTTGAGTTCTCTTGAATTTTTAGAATAAAATCTGGGTTTCTATTGAGTTCCTGTATTATAAAGTTTGGTAAATACGGATGTTTGATAATAAATGTAATATAGTTTGAAGTAAAATTCCGAACTTTTTCTTCAATGCTAGATGCATCATTTAAAATCTTATTCAATTGTGGAGCCAATAATGAGAATGCGTTTTTGAAAACGGCTTCAAAAAGCAATTGTTTGCTTCTATAATAATAGTGTAACATGGCTTTATTTATACCTGCAGAGTCAGCAATTTCTTGCATTCTTGCTCCATCCATTCCTTTTGTCTGAAATACATTTTTTGCAGCTTCAAGGATTTGTTCTTCAGTATTTTTGTCTTTAGTTCTTGCCATTTAACTATGTAGTTTAACCATTTAGTTAACAAAGATACTATAATATTATTAAAGTACTCAAAAAGAGAGTTGAAATTAAAAGTATAAATAATAAAATGTTAAATTAAGTAACCTGATTTAAAATATTAAAAACAAGACCTTTAGTTAATTTATTGTCTCCTGCTTGTTTTTTTAGTTCTTCGAAAGAGAATCTAAAATTGCAACCATCCTTATAGGCTGAACAACCATAAGCTGTCTTTCCTTTGATAACATTTCCTTTTTTGCATTTCGGACAAGTTAAGGTGTCAGGAATAGGTTTTAATTTTGCTGTTTTAGGCTCTAAAACAAGTTGAAAATTATCGTCAAAACGCAACAGACCTTCAACAGTTCCGGATTCATTTTTAAAACCCTTTAAGTTTACTGTAGAACCTTTTTGTAGGAGTCTCATGTATTGTTTATCAGAAACCTTTTTTTCATAAGCTTTAAATGGCAGAATGAAGTTGCAACCTTCTTTATAAGAAGTACATCCATAAGCAGTTTTGCCTTGAATAAGCGTTCCTTTTGTGCATTTCGGACAAGCTTCAGCTGTAATACCAGCTGTCTTTTTATGTTCTGTTTTATTTTGTCTTTGCTTAACTACAGTAGCTTGTGAGATGTTTGCTCTGGTGGTTTCGCTACGAACTTCGTATACCAAGTCGTCAACCATTTTTTTCATGTTGCTAATAAACTGACTAGCACTAAATTCACCTTTTTCAATATCTTTTAATTGCTTTTCCCATAAACCAGTCAATTCAGCCGATTTAAGTAATTCGTTTTGAATGGTATCGATTAAAGCAATTCCTGTAATTGTTGGTAGAATTTGCTTCTTGTTTCGTTTAATGTATTGTCGTTTAAAAAGGGTTTCAATAATATTGGCACGTGTTGATGGTCGTCCAATTCCATTCTCTTTCATCAAATCACGTAATTCGTCGTCATCCACCTGTTTACCTGCAGTTTCCATAGCACGTAGGAGGGAAGCTTCCGTAAATTGATTTGGTGGTTTGGTTTGTTTTTCCAAGAAACTAGGCTCATGTGGCCCTTTTTCACCTTTTACAAATGCTGGAAGTATATTAGCTTCTTTCTTTTCTTTTTTGTTTGATTCAAAAACCACTCGCCAGCCTTTCTTTAGAATTTCTTTTCCTGTGGTTTTAAAATTAACATCTGCTGCTTTACCAATAACAGTAGTGTTTGACACCGAACAGTCTTCATAAAAAACAGCAATAAATCGTTTTACAATGATATCGTAAACCTGTTGCTGATTGTATTGCAGATTGGTTTGAATACCTGTTGGAATAATAGCATGATGATCTGTTACTTTTTTGTCGTTAAAAACTTTAGCCGATTTCTTTATTTTCTTTCCTAAAAGTGGTTGTGTTAAAGCAGCATAATTTGTTAAATTCTGAAGAATACCAGACACTTTTGGATAGACATCGTTTGGTAGAAAAGTGGTATCAACTCTTGGATAAGTTACCACTTTCATTTCATATAATTTTTGAACTAGTTTTAAAGTCTCATCAGCCGAAAACCCAAATTTGGTATTACAATACACTTGTAATCCTGTTAAGTCGAAGAGTTTTGGAGCATATTCTTTTCCTTTCTTTTTGGTAACAGATTCAATTTCAAACTCGTCTTCTTTTACTTTATTCGCTAAAACCTCGCCATCTTCCATCATGGTAAACCGACCTTCTTCATAAGAAAACAACGTGTCACGATACATGGTTTGAAGCTCCCAATACGCTTGTGGCTTGAAATTATCTATTTCTTTAAAACGATTTACAACCATAGCAAGCGTAGGAGTTTGAACACGACCAACAGAGAGAACTTGTTTATAACCACCATGTTTTACTGTAAACAGTCTGGTTGCATTCATGCCTAATAACCAATCTCCAATAGCTCTGGAAAATCCAGCATAATAGAGATTGTCATACTTCTCTGAAGGTTTTAAATTGTTAAATCCTTCTTTAATGGCTTCAGTTGTAAGAGACGAAATCCAAAGTCTTTCAACTTTCCCCTTATAATTGGCTTGATCTAAAACCCAACGTTGAATGAGTTCTCCTTCTTGACCAGCATCACCACAGTTAATAACCAAATCTGCTTTATCGAATAGACTCTTTACTATTTTAAATTGTTTTTGTATTCCAGAATTGCTAACCACTTTGGTTTTAAACTTCCCTGGAAGCATAGGAAGGTTGTTTAAATCCCAACTTTTCCAATGTGCTTTATAATCATTTGGTTCCATTAATGTGCACAAATGTCCAAAGGTATAAGTTACAGCATAGCCATTGCCTTCATAATAACCATCATGCCTATTTGTTGCTCCAAGAACAGAGGCAATTTCTCTAGCAACACTCGGTTTTTCGGCAATGCATACTTTCATTTAACACTTTTTAGGAATCATGCAAAGTACATCTTTTTTATAAAATTTTTAAAGCTTAATAACATACAATTATCATTTTTTATTAAAAATATTTTGGTGATTAAATACTTAATCGTAATATTGCAATAAATAAATTAAGATTCACATTATGGGTTTGACAAAATCAGAAATGTTTACTGAAGAACAAAATAGAATGGCTTTAATAGCTAAAGCTTTTGGGCATCCTGCAAGAGTGGCCATTTTGCAACATTTATTCAAACTGAATAGTTGTGTTTGTGGAGATTTGGTAAACGAAATTGGTTTAGCACAACCAACCATTTCTCAGCATTTAAAAGAACTTAAAACCCTTGGCATTATAAAAGGAAATATAGAAGGCACAAGTGTTTGCTATTGTATTAACCAAGATGAATGGCAAAGTATTAAGCAATTGTTTATACAGTTCTTTGAACAAGAAACTATTGAAAAAGGTAATTGCTGTTAATTTATTAAATAACTATTAAAAATTATTATTATGAAACTCTCAGAAATAAAACAACATTTAAATAATTTAGAAACCATTGCATTTCAACTCCCAGACGGTAAATTAGTGCCAAGTCATTTTCATGTAACAGAAATTGGGAA
>DFBO01000164.1:0-10287 GCA_002366675.1 Flavobacteriaceae bacterium UBA3078 | reverse complement strand
GAAAACGATTATGATCATAGATTGCATCCAGAAAAATTGGTTCATATTATAGAATTATCTGAACGTGTTTTAGAATTACCAGATTTAGAGATTGAAGTAGAGTATCAAGGAGAAACCATAGGAAAACATGGTTTAGACTTTGATGGCAAAAATTTTATATTGACTAATAAACAAACTGATTGTTTGGCAAAAAGCAAATGTGGGATTCCTGAAGTTAAACCAAACGTAAAAATTTCAGAATTACAAGATGCATCTTGTTGTACACCTGAATCTGGTTGCTGTTAATTAAAAAATTAATAAAATAGTTGATGTTATGTATAAAAAGATTGAAGATATTATTAGTTTATTGGATCTTTCAAAAATTAGAGATGGTCGAGAAGAAATTCATCAACAATTCACAAAATATATACAAGAGAAAGTTGATAATAACGAGGATGTTAACTTAAATTTTATCTGTACACATAACTCAAGACGTAGTCATTTGTCTCAGGTTTGGGCACAAACAATGGCAACATATTTTAAAATTCCTCACGTTACTTGTTATTCTGGAGGAACAGAAGCAACAGCTATGTTTCGAATGACAGCTAAAACCTTAAGGAATCAGGGATTTATTTTTCAAACTTTAGTTGAAGGTTCTAATTCTATCTATGCAATAAAGCATAGCCCAAATAGACAACCAATATTAGGGTTTTCTAAAACGTATGATGATAATTTTAACCCAAGTTCAGACTTTGCAGCTATATTAACCTGTTCTGAAGCTGATGCTAATTGTCCCTTTATACCAAATGCTGATGTTAGAATACCATTAACTTTTGATGACCCAAAGGTTTCAGATGATACTCCAATGCAAGCAGAAGTATATGAGAATCGAAGTTTGCAAATAGCAACAGAAATGTATTCTATTTTTTCAAAAATTAAATTATAATAAATGTCATCAACCAAAAAACTAAGTTTTCTAGATAGTTATTTAACACTTTGGATTTTTATTGCCATGGCAATTGGAGTAGGTGTTGGTTATTTAATGCCTTCGGTTCCTAATTATATCAATTCTTTTAGCAGTGGAACAACAAACATTCCTATTGCCATTGGATTAATTTTAATGATGTATCCACCTTTAGCAAAAGTGAATTATGCGTTATTGCCAAAAATATTTAAGGATGTCAAAATCCTTTCAATTTCATTAGTTTTAAATTGGATTATTGGTCCAGTATTGATGTTTATTTTAGCCATCACTTTTCTACAAGATTATCCAGAATATATGGTTGGCTTGATCTTAATTGGTTTGGCTAGATGTATTGCTATGGTTTTGGTCTGGAATGATTTAGCTGAAGGTAGTAGCGAGTATGGAGCTGGTCTGGTAGCTTTAAACAGCATCTTTCAAGTATTTGCTTATAGTTTTTATGCCTGGATTTTTATAACTGTTTTACCTCCTTATTTTGGTTTTGAAGGCGCTATTGTAGATATCTCTATTGCTACTATTGCAGAAAGTGTGGCTGTTTATTTAGGAATTCCATTTTTATTAGGCTTTTTAAGTCGAAAGATTTTAGTGAAATTGAAAGGAGAAACTTGGTATAATGAAGTGTTTATTCCAAGAATTTCACCAATAACCTTAATCGCTCTTTTGTTTACAATTGTTGTGATGTTTTCACTTAAAGGAGAATTAATAGTAGAAATTCCTATGGATGTATTAATCATAGCAATTCCATTATTAATTTACTTTGCCATCATGTTTTTAATTGGCTTTTTTGTAAGCAAGGCTTTAGGAGCCACTTATGATAAAAATGCAGCCATAGCATTTACAGCAGCAGGAAATAACTTCGAATTAGCCATTGCAGTAGCTATTGCAGTTTTCGGGCTGAATTCTGGACAAGCTTTTGCAGGAGTTATTGGCCCATTGGTTGAAGTACCAGCTTTAATTATCTTGGTTCGTGTGGCTTTTTGGTTGCGAAAGAAATATTATGTTTAAAGAAACTTGCTATTCAATAATCAGTTTTTGACCAATACGTAATGTACTGTTCCTCCTCATATTATTACTGCTACAGATAGCTGCAATAGTTGTATTATTTCTTGAAGATATTCTAGATAAAGTATCACCTTTTTTAACAATGTACATACGTGCAGGTTTGTTTAAATCAGCTATAACTTCTTCTTCGGTAGAAAACAATTCTAATTTACTTTGTCTTTTGCTATTATGAAGTTCTGGACGTGTCCAGGCTTTTGTTATCCAAATTTCTTGAGATCGAATCTTATTTTCATCGTTAAAGTTAAGAAGGTATTCAGGATTTACTGCAACACCTTTATAATTCATCTCTAAATGTAAATGGCTACCTCTAGCATTTCCAGATGTACCACCTTTACCTAAATAAGATCCAGCAAAAACGGTATCGTTTTCTTTAACTCCATAACGTGATAAATGAGCATAAAGCGTTTCAAGACCATTAAAATGTCTAACCACGACTGTTCTGCCATGACCAGAGCTATAATCTGCTATACGAACTACACCATCAAACATTGCGAATAAACTATCTCCAGTAATCAAATCGATATCAATACCTTTATGTGGTCTACCTTTTCTCCATCCATAACGAGAAGTAACTACTTTATTACGAGAAATAGGAGAGGCGTATGCAGAATCTTTAAACTGAATGTTTATAGGAAATTGAACATCTTGATTATAATCAATCTTCACGTGATCTGTATCCCAAAACTCAGCAGTAATATCAACGACATTCTCCTTTTTAGTTGCAGCTGAAAATATGTTGTTATCATCTTCGTTTACAATTGTGCTATATTCTTCAATAAGATTTAAAAGTTTCGGATCTGAATTTACGGAAGGTGAGTTTTGTCCTATAATTATAAAAGGAATACAAAATACTAATAGACTAAAAAGTGTTTTCATAAAATTACAAATCAATTCTCTTAATGCATTAATTTTAATAAAAAAAATTAATGGACGAAAATAGTAAAAAAAACGATTAAATGCACAAAACATTTCAATTTGAAGTCAATTTATGACTAAATTTAACATTTTATGTAATTTATTTACCCATAAACATCATAATATCAACATGTTATTATTTTAGTTTATTCAAAAAATTTAACAATATATATAGACTATAGTTAAAGTGTATAACTAATGGAGTGATTATTATATATAATTTATCTAATTTCACGCTATGAATAGTTAAACATAAATATATAGGGATCATATATATTATCTTTTTAACACTATTTACTTTTTCAAGTAATAACAAACCAAATAAACAGATGCAATCTACTCAAAGTATTTACGATATTTCGATTAATAGCTTAACTGGAGAACCAATAAATCTTAGTGATTTTAATGGAAAGAAAATCCTTATTGTTAATACGGCTTCAGAATGTGGCTTTACTAGTCAATATAAAGGATTAGAGGAATTATATGATGCATACAAAGATAAGCTGGTAGTTATTGGTGTGCCATGTAATCAGTTTGGAGGACAGGAGCCAGGAACTGCTATCCAAATACAGTCGTTTTGTAAACTAAATTATGGCGTTACATTTTTAATGACCGAAAAGATAGATGTTAAAGGAGAAAAACAGCATCCATTATATGCTTGGCTAACTAAAAAGGAGTTGAATGGTGTAAGTAATTCTTCTGTGAAATGGAATTTTCAAAAATATCTGATTAATGAAAAAGGACAACTTATAGATTACTATTATTCTATAACTAAACCAATGAGTAATAAAATTGTCAATCTTTTGAATATGGATTAATTATTTTTAATGTCATTCATCGAAACTTTTGTCCTTTTTTTTCATTTCATCGTAAAATTTTATAGTTCATAAGATTTATTATGAAGCAATAGCTCTAATTATATAGTTTTAAGCGAATTATATAAGTAAAGCCCCATGAAAAAGTTCATTTTTATTCTTTGTATCTCAAGTTTTTTTAGTTCGTTTAGCGAATTAATTGCACAAGATTCTGCCGATGTTTTGGAAGAAATTCCTTTTGACTATAAGACTAGAAGTCCTATATACGATTATTCTGAAAAGCACTTAAACAATACAGACACGATTCCTGGATTTGACTCTCAAGAAAGCAAGTTAAAAATTACTGGAACTATCTTTAAAAGTGATGGCATAACTCCAGCAGAGAATGTTATTGTTTATATTGAACAGCCAAACGAGGAAGGTGAATACAATTTAAAATTTGAGAACAATAAACGTTATGTAGAGCATAGAGCTTGGATAAAAACAGACGCTAATGGTCAATATACATTTTACACTTTTATCCCAGGATCTTATAGACATAGTAAAGAATTAAGACACATACATCCAATAGTTAAAGAATCTGGTAAACCAGAATATAAATTAAACACGTTGATTTTTAACGACGATCCTTTTTTAACAAAAGCATGTCGTAAAAAATTAAAGAAGAAAGATGTTCACAGCATTCTTACAACCTTAAAAAAAGAAGATATGTTTGTTGCAACACATAACATTGTTCTAAAAGATGATAATCAATAATAGTCTTTAGTAGATAAACATAAAAAAAGCAGTCTATTATTAAGACTGCTTTTTTTGTAGGAAATAATTAACAACCTCCATTTAGTTTTACAGATAGTTCTCCAGATTTCTGACTTATTAAAAATGGAATTTCTTCAAAAGTACAACGAGGTTCAATGGTGAATTTTATAATTCCAGTTGCTTCAAAGTCTTTTTTAGTCATGACCTTTAATGGAAGTTTATAAGTTGTATTTTCTTTAACCCACTTTACTGTTCCATTTACATGATGATGTGTATCTGTTTCTTCAACTGATTTTGGTATTTCAATAATATCACCTTCAACTTCAAGATTGCTATTTTCATCTATAGTCATACTAAATCGTCCTTTAAAATCTCCATTAGCATTTGGAGATACAAAATACGAATCCCCTTTTAAGGTTATAAAAACCACTAATTGTTTAGAATTGTCTTCTGCATTTTTAATTTTAAAATCTAAATGATAAGGACTATGTGGACTATAAGGCTCTTTTGCAGATATAATTTCAAATGGGTTTAATGGTAGGTTTACATTAGATGGAATCATATCTTCTTCAATTGAGGCTATAGCTTTATCTGACTCTTGGCTTTTTGTGCTACAACTCATGCTAATAAGAAGTATGAAACCTAATAGAATTCTGTTCATGATTTAATTGATTTATATAATTATTAATGAATGTAAAACTAGAATAAACTTAAGCAAAAAGTGTCAAAAAAATGTAAAAGAAATGTCAACAGTTTTAAAAAGTCACTAAAATGTTAGTTATTTACAGTTGTATGAGCAAAAGAATCATTTTTAGAATTTGTGGACTTATAATCATTATGTTTTCTGTTTGGATGCTAATTCCATCAGAAAAAAATGAAGACTTGTTCTCTGAAAGAGTAAAGGTGTCTTTACGAAATGTTGGGAATCAATTATTACTATCACATCAAGATTCTACATCTTTAATTGAGCCAGTAATAGCTATAAGTAAAAATAAGTATCAACTATCGTTTCAAAAGCCTTTGTCTTTTGAGCCAGGTCAATTAGTATCGATTATAGATTCTTCATTTCAAAAAGCATCACTTCCAAATAGTTACCTTGTTGAAACTATTCAATGTACAGAACAAGAAGTTGCATATAGCTATCAAATATTAAATAATGTTGAGAACAGCATTATTCCTTGTGCTGGAAGGTATTTACCGGAAAGTTGTTATACCATAGAAGTTTTATTTACTAATATTGAAACAGTTTCTACTGGAAAACGAGCAGGTTATTATGGCTTGTTATTAGGAGGCTTTGCACTTATATTCTTAGGTTTTTATAAAAAGAAGCAAGATGAAATTCTTGTTGATAATCAAGAAAGTTATTCTAGTTTAGGGAGTTTTCAATTTTATCCTGAACAAAATAAATTAGTAAAACAAGCTGAAGAAATAAGCCTATCTAAAAAAGAATGTGAGTTGCTAGAAATTTTTGTAGCCAGTCCAAATCAGATTATAAAGCGTGACGAGCTTACCAAAAAGGTTTGGGAAGACCATGGTGTTTTTGTAGGTAGGAGTTTAGATACATACATTTCAAAATTACGCAAGAAGTTAGAAGAAGACGATTCTATAAAAATCACCAATGTGCATGGAGTAGGTTATAAGTTGGAAATAAATTAATATAAAAGCTTCATATTTATCTTCTATAATTACGTTATGGACTATAATTATAAAAGATAAATCAACTAATGTGCTGTATTCTAAAATAATGGCACCATCTTTGCTTAATATTAAGTATTATAAATTAAATTACATATTATGAGTAAAGGAACAGTAAAATTTTTCAATAACGCCAAAGGATTTGGTTTTATCACTGAAGAAGGTGTTGAAAAAGAACATTTTGTACATATTTCTGGATTGATTGACGAAATTCGCGAAGGCGATGAAGTTGAGTTCGATCTTCAAGAAGGTAAAAAAGGTTTAAACGCAGTAAACGTAAAAGTTATCTAATACATATACTTTCAAGTTTAATAGAAAGCCCATCATTTATTGATGGGCTTTTTTTTTGTGAATTGTTATGTCCTTTAATCAAACCACCACAGCACACATCTGCTTTTCTTTTGTCCTTGTGCCATAGGAATGGTGTGGAAACTAGCATTTGCTTTCTTTAGTTGTTTTTCAATCTTGGGGAGATTTCCCTCTTTAGAGACCAAACTGGAAAACAGTTTTATTTGTTCTTTAAATAGCACACTTTCTTTTATTAATCTTTTAATAAAAAGCGCTTCACCACCATTACACCAAAGCTCATTAGCTTGACCATTAAAATTAAGGGAGGGTTCATTATTGAATGCTTTTTCTCCTAAATTATTAAGTTTTCTAAGAGATCCTTTTATGGCTTCATCTTTAGAACTATGAAAAGGAGGGTTGCAAATGGTAAAGTCGAACCTATCATCTAGTTTAATTACATTTTTAAAAAGAAAACCTTTATTCTCTTGGTGTCTTATTTCAACTTTATCATTTAAAGCTTTTGTAAGCTGTTTGTTTGCTGTAGCAATGTCTACTGCTTTTGCATTGCAATCTGTGCCAACCATTGTCCAGTTAAAATGTTGTGCACCCAGAATAGTATAGATTCCATTTGCACCAGTACCAATATCTAATCCTCTTAGTTTTGAATCTACTGGTGTGTTAAACTGCTGAGAAAGGAAATCTCTAACGTGTAAGAGATAATCCAATCGTCCAGGAATAGGAGGGATGAGATAGCCTTTTGGCAGATTGTAATCTAGTAGTTCAAAATCAGCAAGTAACATGGCTTTATTTAATTGATATACAGCTTCAGAAGAACTAAAATCAATTGTTTCTTTGCCAGTAGGATTTAAAATAACATGGTTGTTTAACGAGGGGTTGTGTTTTGCTAATCTTTTAAGATTATAACGAAATCGATATGGATTTTGTGGGTGCATAACGGCAAAGGTATGAGATTTTAAGCTACTTATGCTTTAAAAGTGTTGACTCAAATAATATAAAAGACACCTTACTGGTATGTATTAAGAATCACACCTGAACC
This sequence comes from Flavobacteriaceae bacterium UBA3078, assembly GCA_002366675.1. Classification (GTDB taxonomy): domain Bacteria; phylum Bacteroidota; class Bacteroidia; order Flavobacteriales; family Flavobacteriaceae; genus Xanthomarina. Next base: position 2,738 of record DFBO01000164.1, on the reverse strand, counting down.
AAAAGTATCCTTTTTTGTGCCAAATGAATAGCTCTTTGTTTATCGAGCGGTTTTTATACGTATAAAAAACCCTATACCAGCATTTTTATTATGCTAGTGTAGGGTTTTTATTATTATGATATTACATGATATAATACCATTGGTTTTCTATCCAGTGACAGTGACTACCATGGTATTTCCTTGGGCGAACTCATACAAGTCTCCATTTATATCCTGATAGAATACAATGCCAATACTTGTAAAAAGTGCTGTACTTGCAGGAATTGCGCCAAGAGCTGTTAAGTCAACTTGGAGCACAGTATCGCTACCTACCATACCACCAAGAGGGATGTGTGCACTATACGCATTACCACCCAGACTATCTACTGCATCGTCCACAGGTTCGTAGCTACGCATTACAGGAATGTATTCGTAATTACTTACGTAACCAGCAGCCAGGATGAGTCTAAAATGAGTGGCACCTTTTGGAGCCGTTATAAAGGCATCTGTGTTGAAGTCTGGGACTGTCCAGTCAATAACATCACGAGGAGCTGTTATAGTAGGCAGAGGATAAGGTGCGTAAAAGATGCTTTTAAATGGGAGGCTCTTGTTAAACTCGAAGCCTTTAAGCATATCTTTCATGGTAACCACATCTATGGCACGTTCGCCACGTTTACCAACACCAACACTGGTTATGCGTCTCATGATACCACTTAAGCGGGAGCTTAAATAACTGTCTCCCATAAGTTTTGACATGTTTGCAAATCCATCTCTAAAGGCTTTACCAGCTTTAGAAGCACCAGAAAATTCCATCATGTTTTCTCGGGTACGTTTAAAAGCAGGGTCGTTTAAGATGCGTTTTTTACTAATTCTACTTTGGGTTTTCACGAAATTTTCTCCGTTTTGTCTGTAAAAGGTCAGTCCGTCTAGGGTACCTTCCAGTTTTACAAATGAATTATTTCTTGCCATAATAAAGTTTGTTATAACCAAGTGTCGAGGCATTAAAAAGACACTAGGTTTGGTTAAACATAAGGATCCAGACTTGGGGTCTGATCCAGCTTTGGGGCTATTAATTGTTAGTGGGAGAATTATTGGATATCCAAAATATTAACTACTGGTGTTTTAGTATCGCGAGTACCAAATACTAGCAGTTGATATACCAAACATATAAAAAATATTTTAATTAAAAAGTGATTCTAATTATGTGATATTCAATGAAATAGTGATATTGTTGCATATTTTCTATTATTGAGTAAGAATTTGCTATAAAAATTGTAATATTCTTATTAACAGCCGAATAGCTATTGCTAATATGATAAAAGTGTTATTTATTAAAAAAAAAGCTGTTTTTCCTCTTAAGAACCTGTTAAAAAACAATTTTGACCTCACCTGAGGCTATGAGAACAGGGTAGTTGTAGACTTTTAATAGAGAGGCTTTACATTAGATTATTTGTTTTTTTGAGTTGTTAGGTTTCAATAGATTTTATTTATGACAAAAAAAATAGTACCCGAACTCTGCTTATACACCCGAATAAACCCGAACTAAACCCGAAGTAAACCCGAACTAAACCCGAAGGAAATATGGAGGAGGTGCGAGGGAGGTTTTGCAGAAATTACTTACATAAAAAGTTTATAATGCCTTTTTGATAGTATAATAATGGGGTTGAGATATGCCTATTTTAGGGCTGTAACAGGAGTTTGGTTGGGTTTAAATACTTTTATGATTGCATATAAACACCCCTATAACCCCCTTTAGGGGATATTAAGGTTGAACAAAAAAACTATATGGGTTATTAAATTAATCTTGAAAGTATTATATACATGCGTTTTTAGATTATGGGATGACAAAATAAAGATAGTTAATACAGAGGCTGTAATTACTTGTTTTAGAAATTATTTAAAAGATAACATATGATATATTTTATATATATAGTTTTATATTTAAACTTTAAAAAGTTACACCTATTTATTGCATTGATGAGGTGTTGGTAGAGAATTAAATTAGGCAAATATTAAACAAAGAAAAAAACTAAATGGCAAAAACAGACACTAGTAGTTTTGAACAAAAACTATTTAAAGCAGCAGATAAACTACGTAAAAATATTGATGCAGCCGAATACAAGCACGTAGTTCTAGGATTGGTGTTTTTAAAATATATATCAGAATCTTTTTCTGAACTGTATTATAAATTAGAAGCAGACGAATGGTCTGACCCAGAAGATAGAGACGAATATATTGCCGAAAACACCTTTTTTGTACCTAAGCTAGCACGTTGGAGCCATATACACGCACAGGCCAAATTGCCAAGTATTGGGCAAACCATTGATGAAGCAATGGAAGCAGTTGAAAAAGAAAATAAGGAGCTTAAAAATGTATTACCACAAGTATATGGAAAAGCCAATTTAGATAAAACGTCTTTAGGTGAATTGATTGACTTAATCTCCAACACCGAACTACAAGCCGAAAACGAAAACTCTAAAGACCTTTTTGGTAGAGTGTACGAATATTTCTTGGGTGAATTTGCCAATGCCGAAGGAAAAAAAGGAGGACAATTCTATACACCAAAAGCCATTGTAAAACTAATGGTAGAAATGATAGAACCCTACAAAGGTCGTGTGTATGACCCAGCAAGTGGTAGTGGTGGAATGTTTGTAATGAGTGAAAAGTTTGTAACCGAACATAGTGGAAACATAAAAGACATTACCGTTTACGGACAAGAAAGCAACCAAACCACATGGAAGCTCTCTAGAATGAACCTT
>DFBO01000104.1 GCA_002366675.1 Flavobacteriaceae bacterium UBA3078 | reverse complement strand
TATTATCCTACTTTGACCTTTGGAGCTGGCGTAGGAACTTCATACCAACATTTTCAAGGACAAGAAGATTTAAGAGTAGTTATTGATCCAAATGACCCAACTAATATTTCTTTTGTTGACAATGGGTTTATGCAACAAGTTGAAAATAATCTAGGTTATAATTTAGGGTTTTCACTTAATGTTCCAATTTTTAATAGATTTCAAACTAAAGCAAGTGTAAATAAAGCTAAAATCAATAATGAACGTATTGCATTTTCTTTAGATCAAGCTAAGCAAGATTTACAGTCTACCATAGAGCAGGCTTATGCAGATGCGAAAGCTGCTTTAAAACAATTTGAAGCTTCACAAGTTTCATTAGCTGCTCAAAATGAATCTTTTAAAAATGCTCAAGAAAGTTATAATTCTGGTGTTATGAATTCTTTTGAATTTGAGCAGGTTAGAAATAGGTTGGTTAATGCAGAGGCAAATTTAATTAATGCAAAATATAATTTTGTTTTCACAACTAAAGTGTTAGATTTCTATCTTGGTATACCTTTAACAGATTAAGCTGGTGACATTAATATTAAACATAGAAACTTCTACAACTAATTGTTCAGTCTCTCTTTCTAAACAAGGAGAGACTTTTGCACTTATAGAGGATAATAGTAAGGAATACTCTCATGCCGAACGTTTACATGTTTACATTGAAAAAATTTTAGCAGATAACAACATAAATGCAGCTCAATTAGATGCTATAGCAGTTAGTAAAGGCCCAGGTTCTTATACAGGATTAAGAATAGGAGTTTCGGCAGCAAAAGGACTTTGCTTTGCTTTAGAAAAGCCTTTAATTTCTGTGTCTACTTTAAAATCTTTAGCGTATCAAGTTTCTATTGAAAAAGGTGTTATTATTCCAATGCTAGATGCTAGACGTATGGAGGTTTATTCAGCTGTTTTTGATGAGAACTACAATGAGGCCAGGCAAGTAGAAGCACAAATTCTTGAAGCTGATTCTTTTTCTGAATATTTAGAAAAAGGCCCTGTTTATTTTGTTGGTAATGGTGTTGAAAAAACTAAAACTATTATCAATCATACAAATGCACATTTTATTGATAACAAATTGCCTTCAGCAAATGAAATGAGTGGGATAGCTTACAATAAGCACAAAAAAAACGACATCGAAGATGTCGCTTATTTTGAACCTTTTTATTTAAAAGATTTTATAGCCATAAAGCCAAAATCTAAATAAGTTATTATTCATTTTTATGAATTTCAACTTGATGTGGATAAGGTATTTCTATACCAGCAGCATCAAGAGCTTCTTTAGTATTTTCTGTAATATCAAAATATACAGTCCAGTAATCTTCAGTTTTACACCAAGGTCTTACTGCAAAATTTATAGAACTATCTGCTAATTCAGATACATTTACAGTAGGAGCAGGATCAGAAATCACATTTGGGTGAGATGTTAAAACATTCATTAAAACTTCTTTTGTCTTTTTAATATCAGAATCATAACCAACACCAAAAGTTAAATCTACTCTTCTAGTCCCTTCTGTAGAATAATTAATAATATTACCATTTGAAAGAGCCCCATTAGGAATAATAATTTCTCTATTAGAAAGACCAATTAATTTAGTTGTGAAAATTTCTATTTCTTTTACAACACCTAATTCTCCTTGAGCTTCTATTAAATCACCAATTTTTATAGGTTTAAAAATCATAAGTAAAACACCACCAGCAAAATTCCCTAAAGAACCTTGTAGTGCTAAACCTACAGCTAAACCAGCTGCTGCAAGAATGGCTGCAAAAGAGGTTGTTTCAATGCCAAGTTGTGATAAAATAACAAGAATTAAAAGTATTTTTAATGCCCAGCTTATTAAATTTAATAAGAATTTTTGAAGACTTTCATCAAAGCCTCTTTTTGTCATTACTGTACGAGAACCACCTATTAATTTTTTTATAATCCAAGATCCAATAATCCATATAACTATTGCTCCTAGAATTTTTATCCCATATTCGGTAGCTACTTCTATTCCTAATTTAGTCCATTTCTCAATATCCATATTTTGATTTTTTTGTTGGTTGCAAATTTATATAAAATGAATGAGAATATTAAATTAATTTGAACCTTGAAAATTAAAAGTATATCCTTATAGTCAATATGATAACAAATATAGCAGGTAGTGATTGGATGTAAAATAACTTTTTGTTTTTTGTAGAATATGCACCATATATGCCTGCTATGGCAATACAAATTAAAAAGAATAGAGCCGTATTAAAGTTACTTGTTATTACAGAATATATTAATCCAGCAGCAAGGAACCCATTGTACAAACCTTGATTTGCTGCTAAAACTTTAGTTTCCTCAGCAAACTCTTTAGATTTTAAACCAAAAGTTTTAATCCCTTTTGGTTTGGTCCATAAGAACATTTCCAATACTAAAAAATATATATGTTCTATAGCAATTAAAATAATTAAAATGTTTGCAATAAGTTTCATAGGACTATTTCGTTAGTAATTCAATGGCTTTTTCCGAGTCATTTACTGGTAATTTGCAGGCTTTATTTACACAGACATAAATATATGTTTCATCTTCAACATATCTATTTTTTAATAAAGGCATATTAGATTCCTGAGTACTACCTGCAATTAATTTATTAGGAATGTATACTTTGTTTAACTCTTTAATTTTATTAATTGCTTCTTTTCCGGAAAAAGCAACTTCATAATAAGGATTTATGTGATTAAGCATCAAATCTAACCAATTTGAGTAACCAGATCCATAATCTTGCATTTCTGACTTAACATTATTCAACATGTTTGTCGCTGTTTTGTAATAATATTCGTTATCGAAATAATGAGATAATTTAAAGAGGTTTTTTGCCATAATGGAATTACTAGCAGGAATAACATTATCTCTATATTCCATATTCCTAGTTACTAATAAAGGATCTTCGTTAGAAGTAAAATAAAACATACTATTACTAGCTTCATAGAAATGATCGAACACGTAATTCGTTAAGTCTCTTGCAGTCTTTAACCATTTTTCGTTTAATGTGTTCTCATAAAGAGCGATATATGCATCTATAGTTGCTGCATAGTCTTCTAAATAACCATTAATGTTACTTATTTCATCTTTGTAATTATGGTTTAAACCTCCATCTTCACGCAATTGGTTGTTAATTATAAAGTTCGCATTTTTTTCGGCAGCAACTAAAAAATGGTCATCATCAAATACACGATAGGCATCAATATATCCTTTTAACATGATAGCATTCCAAGAAGTTAAAGTTTTATCATCTAACCTTGGTCTGGATTTTTTTTCTCGAGTTTCAAGAAGTAATTTTTTCCAATGTTTTTTCTTTTCATTTAAAGGATCTTGGGTCAAATCATGTTTCTCTAAAATACTGCTATCATCATCTTTTCTAATTAGAACATAATTCTTGTTTTCCCATAAACCATAATTATTTATATTATAATAATCTGCAAACAATTTAAAATCTGAATCTAGTAATTTTTGTAGTTCTTCTTTCTGCCATACATAAAAAGCACCTTCTTCTAAATGCCCTTCAGGAGTATTACTATCTGCATCAAGAGAAGAGAAGAAGGCACCATTTTTGGATGTTAATTCACGTTCAACAAACTCTAAAGTTTCGTAAACAACATCTTTGTAAAGCTTGTTTTTGGTTATTAGATATGCATCTGAATACAAACTAACTAACTGACCGTTATCATATAACATTTTTTCAAAATGTGGAATATGCCAATTAATATCTGTTGCATAACGAGAAAAACCTCCACCAACTTGGTCGTAAATGCCTCCATAAGCCATTTGTTTTAAAGTAAGATTTACAAATTCTTGGAGTTTTTCGTTATTAGTTTGGTAGGCATAGCGTAATAAAAAATGATAGTTATTAGGCATCATAAATTTTGGAGCACGTTTTAAACCACCTTCTCTATGGTCAAATTGATCTGCCCATTTTTTTACAGATTTCTCAATATCTTCTGCTTTAAAATCTGGTGCTTCATTATTAAGTGCAACAAGATCCATAGTTTTGATGCCCTGTTCTAATTTATCGGCATATTCGTAAAGTTTTTCAGGGTTTCTAAGATATATATCCGAGATTTGTTCTAATGCATTTATCCATTGTTCCTTTTTAAAGTAAGTGCCTCCCCAAACTGGTCTGCCATCTGGTAATGCAATGACATTTAATGGCCAACCTCCACTTCCAGTCATTAATTGAACAGCATTCATATAAACTTGATCTACATCTGGTCTTTCTTCTCGATCAACTTTTATATTTATAAATTTAGAGTTCATTGTTTTTGCAACTAATGTATCTTCAAAACTTTCATGCTCCATAACATGACACCAGTGACATGCAGCATAACCAACACTTATAAGCAATAATTTGTTTTCTTTTTTAGCTTGGTTTAAACTAGTTTCATTCCAAGGATTCCAGTTTACAGGGTTATGAGCATGCTGCAAAAGGTAAGGACTAGTCTCATTAATAAGATTGTTTGTATATGGATGATTCATTGGTTTCTTATTTTGTCCTTGACAACTTATTAGTATGAATGCTAATAGTAACTGAAAGTGTTTCATTTATCAAAGTTAACAAATTAAAGCACAAAAAAAGCGTCCCGTAATGGAACGCTTTTTATCTTATTTAAAAAAGTAATTTATTTCACTTCGAATGTAAGTTTTAGATTGACTCTAAATTCTGTAACATCATCTCCATTTACTATTGCGCTTTGATCTTGCACATATACAGATTTAATGTTTTTTACAGTTTTAGAAGCTTCTTTTACTGCTTTTTTAGTTGCATCTTCCCAGCTTTTATCTGAATTAGATAATACTTCGATGACTTTTAGTACTGCCATAAATATAATTTTATAATTAAACTTTAACGAATTTTAAAGTTGAGAAAAAATTATCCATTTATAGCTACAACACTGTTAACTTTACCTTGAAGCATTTCTTTTAAAATGTTTTCAATACCACTTTTTAAAGTATAAGTAGACGATGGACAACCACTACAAGCTCCTTGAAGAACAACTTCAACCACTTTACTTTCAGGATTATAAGATGTAAATTGAATATTCCCACCATCGCTAGCAACAGCAGGTTTTACATATTGTTCAAGAATATTAATAATTTC
>DFBO01000137.1:1545-3550 GCA_002366675.1 Flavobacteriaceae bacterium UBA3078 | reverse complement strand
ATAGTACATCATGAAGGTTATTCGTTATCTTATAGCGAACCTCATGAACAACCTGAATGGGTTGCTTACGAATTGAAACAAGAGCATCTATCTAACTCCAATTTTAAAAGACCTTATTTTGAAATTGATCCTGCTATAAAAACTGGAGCAGCACATTGGCGAAATTATAAAAAATCTGGTTTCGATAGAGGTCATTTGTGTCCAGCAGGAGATAGAGCATATAATCAGGAGTTATACAATGAAACGTTTTTAACTAGTAACATTAGTCCACAAAGACATGATTTTAATTCAGGGATTTGGAACACCTTAGAGCAAAAAGTAAGATATTGGGCAAGCAAATACAATGGCGTTTATGTTATAACAGGTGGTATTTTAGAAGAAAACTTGAAATCTATTGGTAGCGAGCAAGTAGCTATACCAAACCAGTTTTATAAAATATTGATAGATAACAATACAGGTAAAACAAAAATGATTGCTTTTTTGATGCCTCACGAAAATTCTAGCCTGCCTTTATATGAATTTGTGGTGTCTGTAGATTCTATTGAAGAACTCACAGGAATAGATTTCTTTCCAGAATTAGAAGACTCTATAGAAAACAAACTAGAAGCTTCAGTAGATTATAAAAATTGGAGTTTTAATTGAAACCTAAATGTCATGCTGAGCACACTTGTTGACCAAAATTATTGTGAAGGTGGAGTCGAAGCATCTTAATTTATAGATTCTTCATTTCATTCTGAATGACATTATTTAAACTTGCTAAATATTCCTTGCCAACGAAGATTTCTAATAAAAGCACCTTGTTCTTCTGAAACTAAAAACGAAAGCCTTTCTTTTTTCGCTTTAAAAAAACCAGCCATATAATCTTTAAACAAACTATAACTTCCTTTTTTGTAAGCCAATTTCAATGCTGAAATAAGCGTAATAACAAATCCATAACGCATTTTATACATGGCTTCACCTTGTAAATGTTTTGATGCTTTGTTGTAACTAATTCCAGTAGGTTTTAAGTGCTTTACATGAAGCGTCTCATCTGTTAATAATTCCCAACCATAAAATTTGGCAAGTAGCTCATCAATCGTGTCCCAGCCCATAGATGGTTTTAGTTTTCCAATCTCAAGAAAACATGCTTTTTTATAGGCTTTTAACGCACCTCGAATGTGGTCTTTTCTAGTTAGATTTTCTAAAACCCATTGACTGTCTTTCTCTATATAGCAAAATCCAGAAGCCATGCCTAATTTGTCATTTTCTTTAAAATGAAAGGCTAATTGTTCTAAATAATTATTCGGAAAAACTAAATCTGCATCAAACTTGCAAATCACATCATAAGTGTCATCTAGTAATTGATATCCTTTATAAAAGGCATGGATGATTTTAGAACCTGGAAGATGTTTGTCTGATGAGGTTGTATTTACTAATGAAATCCATGGATATTTTGAAGTGAATTCTTCAACAATCTGTTGTGTTACATCCGTTGAGTTATCATTCACTACAATCACTTGTTTTGGTAAAAGTGTTTGTGTTGCCAAAGAATCTAAAGTTTGCTTGATGCAAGCTTCTTCATTGTGGGCTGGAATGATAATATAAAAGTTCAAGGTTTAAAGTTTAAAATACAAAGTTAAACTCTTTCAGCATAAACAATGTAATATCTTGGTGTAAACCATCTTAAAATGGGTCTAATTCCAATTTTTTTTGTTGGATTCGTCCATTTTTTTCGGTCTATTATTTTCCAGCCAGATTTTTCTAAAATCCAGTCGAATTGCCAATCTTCAAACTCATGAAAATGCCTGTCTCTCATATCTGTTTTACTTCTGTAAGCTGAAGAAAACCATAATTTTAATGGAACACTCGCAACAAGTTTATCAGCTTTTATAGATTTTAATACAGTGAATGGTGAGAGAAGGTGTTCGAAAATTTCAAAGGCAGTTACAACATCAGCAGTTGAATTCTTAACAATAGTAGTGTCTAGGTCTAAATCCTCTCCTTGCGTATTTTCAACAGAAAAACC
>DFBO01000137.1:0-1355 GCA_002366675.1 Flavobacteriaceae bacterium UBA3078 | reverse complement strand
GCTCCAACACTAGCAAACATAATGAGATCACCTTCTTTAATTTCTTGATTTTCAAGTTCTCCTTTTAAAATCAAGTCATATAAAGTAGGAACTGTGGCTACACTAGAATTTCCTAATTTATTTATTGTCATTGGCATAATGCCTTGAGGCATTTCTAAATTATACAGTTTATAAAAGCGTTGCACAATGGCTTCATCCATTTTTTCGTTAGCTTGATGGATAAGAATTTTCTTTAAATCTCCAATTTCGTAACCACTATTATCTAGACAAGATTTCATGGCTGCAGGAACGTTATTAAGAGCAAATTCATAAATTTTTCTACCATACATTTTAATATATCGACGCTTGTCTGCAATTTCAGGATGGTTTGTTTCACCAAAATAAATAAAGTGAGCCTCATCTAATGCATACGTAGCACTTTCATGTGTTAAGATACCACCTTCGTTAGTGGTTTCTTCAACTATAACTGCACCAGCTCCATCGCTATATATCATGGAATCTCTATCGTGTTTATCAACCACTCGAGATAAGGTTTCGGCACCAATAACTAAGCATTTTTTTGCAATACCAGATTTTATAAAAGCATTGGCTTGAATGACTCCCTCAATCCAACCAGGACAACCAAATAAGACATCATAACCTACACATTTTGGATTATTAATCCCAAGAAGATGCTTCACTCTAGAAGCAATACTTGGAACAGTATCGCTTTGTTCAGCGTTGTGTTTAACATCTCCATAATTATGTGCAACAATAATATAATCGATGTCTTCTTGATTAATTTGAGCATTTTCTATGGCTTTTTGAGCTGCAAAAAATGCGATATCTGAAGTGTTTAAATGATTTTCGACATAACGTCGTTCTCCAATTCCAGTAATAGCTTTGAATTTCTCAATAATAATTTCATTTTCATGAATTATTTTTGAGCCATCATCGTTTAGAAATTCATGCTGATTAAAATCTTCATTCTTTTCTATAATGTTTGGAATATAACTTCCAGTACCTGTAATTTTTGTTGCCATTATTTTGCTATTAATTTATTAGGCTAATGCTAAATTAATCATTATAAAATTGTTAACGTATTCATTTTTCAAATATTAGCCATTATTTGTCAAATTCGCATTAAAACTTGGTTTCATTATTTTTCCTTCAATAAAAAAGCCCTCATTTTAAGGACTTTTTTAATTAAAAGATAATTTTTACTTAGGCATCCATATACTCTTCAATTGGAGCACAAGTACATATTAAGTTTCTGTCTCCATAAGCATCATCCACACGTCTAACGCTTGGCCAGAATTTATTTTCTTTCACATATTCTAATGGAAATGCTGCTGTTTCTCTTGAATATGGCATCA
>DFBO01000064.1:13315-15926 GCA_002366675.1 Flavobacteriaceae bacterium UBA3078 | reverse complement strand
TATGGATGAGCAAGTATAAAAGCTGGCAAAACTTTATATTGCAAAGTTATCATGAAAGAATGTCTGAATTGCTTGAAGCTATCGATACCATTGCATTTTTAAAAATGGACGAAAGGCTTTTAAAGTATTTAAGAGATAAGGCAATAGTAAATCATAACAATGAAATACATGTTACTCATCAACTTATTGCTAACGATTTGCATACTTCAAGAGTAGTTGTGTCGAGAATATTAAAAGTGTTAGAAAATGAAAACAAGATTAAAATTAACCGTAACAAAGTTACTCTATTAAATTTTTAATAATAATTCGAGATAAAAATGGATTTTAATACAATTCTGGGGTATTTTGGAGCACTTATAATTGGAGTTGTTCTCGGGTTAATTGGAGGAGGAGGTTCTATTCTTACCGTCCCTATTTTAGTTTATTTATTCTACATTAATCCAGTAACAGCTACTGCATACTCTTTATTTGTTGTTGGTTTTTCTGCATTAATTGGAGCTTTAAAAAACATTAAAAAAGGATTAGTTGACTTTAGAACAGCGTTTGTTTTCGCAACACCAGCTTTAATTGCAGTATATGCTACTAGAAAATATTTAGTTCCAGCCGTTCCAAATGAATTATTTACCATAGCCGATTTTTTAGTAACCAAGAACATAGCAATTATGATGTTCTTTGCCATAATAATGCTGCTTGCTTCAGTATCTATGATTAGAAATAATAAGAATGAGCTAGATTCAGAAGAACCCATAAAATATAATTATCCATTAATAGTTGTGGAAGGTGCTGTGGTAGGTGTTTTAACTGGAATAGTTGGCGCAGGAGGAGGTTTTTTAATTATTCCGGCTTTGGTATTATTGGCTAAGTTACCAATGAAAAAAGCCGTAGCAACGTCATTATTAATAATTGCAATAAAATCATTGATAGGATTTATTGGAGATGTTGAGAATTTAGAGATAGATTGGGTATTTTTATTTGTATTCACAGCATTATCTGTATTAGGAATATTTATAGGAACTTATTTATCTAATTTTATTCCAGGTAATAAATTAAAAAAAGGATTCGGATGGTTTGTACTTTTTATGGGAATTTATATTATTTATAAAGAATTAAACCATTAACAATAAATTGTAACTTAGGTTGCTACAAAAAATAAATAACATGACTATTTTTGTATAGTTAATTAAAAAGAGTATAAAATGAAGATAGAACAGATTTACACAGGTTGTTTAGCACATGCAGCATATTATATAGAAAACAATGGTGAAGCTGCTATTATAGATCCATTAAGAGAAGTACAGCCTTATATTAAAAGGGCTAAGTTAGATGATGCTAAAATTAAATACATATTTGAAACACATTTTCATGCAGATTTTGTGAGTGGTCATTTAGATTTAAAGCAAAAAACAGGGGCAGATATTGTTTTTGGTCCAACAGCAAAACCATCTTACGAAGCAATTATTGCCGAAGATGGACAAGTGTTTAATGTTGGTAACTACAAGATTAAAGCTATTCATACACCTGGACATACTATGGAAAGTACAACGTACTTGCTTATAGATGAAAATGATAAAGAACATGGTATTGTTACTGGAGACACCTTATTTATTGGAGATGTTGGTAGACCAGATCTAGCACAAAAAATTGTATCAGATTTAACGCAAGAGAAACTTGCAGGCTATTTATTTGATTCTTTAAGAAATAAAATTATGCCTCTTAGTGACCATTTAATAGTTTATCCAAACCATGGTGCAGGTTCGGCTTGTGGTAAAAATATGAGTAAAGAAACTACTGATACTCTTGGGCATCAAAAACAAGTTAATTATGCGCTTAGAGCAGATATGACTAAAGAAGAGTTTATAACTGAATTACTTGATGGGTTAGGTGAACCACCAGGATATTTTCCACAAAATGTGATGATGAATATTCAAGGTTATGAAAGTTTTGAGAAAGTCATGGAAAAATCTCAAAAACCTTTGTCTCCAAAAGAATTTGAAGCTGTTGCAAACGAAACGGAAGCCATTGTACTAGATGTACGTCACCAAAAAGAATTTATTAAAGGGCATATTCCTCGTTCTATTTTTATTGGAATTGATGGTGGTTTTGCTCCTTGGGTTGGTGCTTTAATTGTAGATGTTAAACAGCCTATTTTATTAGTAGCTCCCAATGGAAGAGAAGATGAAGTGATTACCAGACTTTCAAGGGTAGGATTTGATAATGTCGTTGGCTACTTAAATGGAAGCTTTGATGCTTGGAAAGACAATGGATTAGAATTTGATACTATTGAGTCTATTTCAGCAGAAGAATTTGAAAACAGATATTCAGATAATAAAGATGTGGTATTCGATGTTAGAAAAGAAGGTGAGTTTTCAGCCGAGCATGTGGAAAATGCTCATTTTACACCATTAGATTCCTTAAATAGTCATTTATCTGAATTCCCTAAAGACAATACATTTTATGTGCATTGTGCAGGAGGTTACAGATCGGTAATTGCCGCATCTATATTAAAAAGTAGAGGAATTCATAATTTAGTTGATGTTGCAGGTGGTTATGGAGCTATAAAGAAAACAAACATTCCTACTACAGATTTTGTTTGTCCAACTACTATAAAATA
>DFBO01000064.1:11872-13189 GCA_002366675.1 Flavobacteriaceae bacterium UBA3078 | reverse complement strand
AAGATGAAAACATCAGTCATTGTTCAAAATTTAAAATGTGGTGGTTGTGCCAATACCATTGTATCAAAGCTATCAGAAATTGAAAATATTTCAGATATCGATGTTCAAGTAGATGAAAGTACAATTTCGTTCACTTTTATAAACAAAGAAGATACATTCCTTGTAAAGGAAAAATTAAAAAAGATTGGTTACCCTTCAGTTGATGATGAAAACACAATTGTTTCAAAAACTAAATCTTATATCAGTTGTGCCACAGGAAAATTTAAGTAAATCATGAAAACAAACTTAATTACTTTAATGCTATCCATTTTTTTACTTGTTAGTTGTAATCAAACAAAAAAAGGAGAATATGCAGATGTTAAAGAAGCTACAATTAATAGTAATAATCAAGAACATCCAGGAAAAAAACTCATGGAAACCAATTGTTATGTGTGTCATAGTCCAACAGCTACTATGGAAGACAGAATTGGACCACCAATGATAGCTATAAAGAAGCATTACATTTCAGAGAACACGAGTAAAGAAGAATTTATTACTAACATCCAAAATTGGACTAAAAACCCTAATGAAGAAGATGCAAAAATGTTTGGTGCTGTTAGAAAGTTTGGAGTTATGCCAAAAACACCATTTCCAGAAGAAACCATTAATCAAATTGCAGATTACATGTTCGATAATGACATTGAACAACCTGAATGGTTTGAAGCTCATTTTAATGAAGAGCGAGGTATGAAAAAAGGAAAGGGAAAAGGGAAAGGCGTACAAAAAAAGAAAGTTTCAGTTGATAGTCAAGATCTAACCTTTGAAGAACGTGGTCTAAAATATGCATTAGGAACAAAAGCTGAGTTAGGTAAAAATTTAATGGGAACCATTCAGACGAAAGGAACCTTGGAAGCAGTGGAATTCTGTAACATAAAGGCCTATCCAATTACAGATAGTATGTCTGTAGTTTATAATGCGAATATTAAACGTGTTTCAGATAAAGCTAGAAACTCAAATAATCAAGCAAATCTTAAAGAGTTACAACATATAGAAAATTTTAAAAAGTTAATTGAAGATAATCAAGAACCAAAACCTATTATTGAAGAAACAGATAGTCAGGTAATGTTTTATTTTCCTATTACAACTAATTCTATGTGTCTTCAATGTCATGGAACACCAAATAATGGTTTGGATACTGAAGCTTATAAAACCATAAAAAGGTTATATCCAAAAGACATGGCAATTGGTTACGATGTCAATGAAGTAAGAGGTATCTGGCGAATAGATTTTAATAAAGAATAAAATGAGCAAATTTTCAGAAATAATAAATCAAGATAA
>DFBO01000064.1:0-11858 GCA_002366675.1 Flavobacteriaceae bacterium UBA3078 | reverse complement strand
GTTTCAATTTTAAAAATTGATGTAGATAAAAACCAGCCCTTGGCTGTAAAGTATCAAGTTAAAGGTGTGCCTACATTTATGTTGTTTAAAAATGGTAAACAGCTGTGGAGACAATCTGGAGTCATACAAAAAGAAGATCTAATACAAATTATTAATAAGAATAATTAAAATATAGTAAACTGGCAATTTTTTGTCAGTGATTTTTGGTTGGTTTGAGAAGGTGTTTTTAGAAATAAAAGCACCTTTTTATAACAATTTAAAAAAGTGTATTGCATTTACTAATTAAAGTCATTTTAATATTATTACTCAAAATTAAAAACAACTAAACTCTTTGACTATGATTTTACAAAACCTAGCCTTAGCTAATTGGAATAATGGTGTTATTATGATTGCTATTTTCGCTCTTGTATGTGTTACCTTAATTGGAATACTTATTAATTTCATGATGAGTGGAAAAAAGGAAGAAGACACTGAAGAATAAGAGGTGCTTTGTTAAGCATTTCAGAATTTTAATTTCCTTTTAAGCGTTTCCAAAGATCAATTATAAGCTGTTTAGCATTTTCTCGATCCTTAACCGTTTCTGTAAATGTTATTTTACCTGAATCATCGGTTTCTATTTCATATTGAAATACAAAATTTTGAGCATTGGGTTTTAAGCTTAATAGGCCAAAGCGTAAATCGTTATAAAATAAACGGTTTTCTTTTTCAGTAATGCTATACCAGCCTTTAGAAATATGAATCATTCGTTGCACCTTTTCCTCTTGAATTAAATCTTCTAATAATTCATGATTTTTTGGGTAAGCTTCAAAATGAATAGGTTTATCATCAAAAAAAGAATAATAACCAATAAGGTAATGGTCTTTAGTGTCTACATTAGCAGACCATAATATGGTATTTAATGGCGAAGGTTTTGTTTCAATTTTTGAATAATCAATTTGTTGTTCTTCCAACTCCTTTTTAAATTGGCTAGTGGCCATTCCTTTTACTCCAAAGGTTACTAAGAGATAACTACTACTAATTATTAAGCCTAACTTATTGTAGAGCCGTCTTTTCGGAACATCACGTTTTTGGAATGCTGTCAATATTAAAAATGTCAAAAACGGTAAGGTGTAAAGTGGGTCAATAACAAAAACAGTTTTAAAAGCAATTTTGTAATCCAATGGCCAAAACAATTGTGTTCCCCAAGTGGTGTGTGAATCTAAAATAGGATGTGTTACCAAAGCCAAAAAAAACAGCCAAGACCAACCTTTAAAATTTTTATAGGATTCATACTTAGATACAAGCCAACCAAAAATAGGAGCAAACAAGACAGAAAAAAATATGGAATGCGTAAAACCTCTATGTATTTCTAATGCTGAAACTGTATCAGTAAAATAAGAAGAAAATATGTCCAAATCTGGAATAGTTCCTGCTATCGCTCCATAAAACATGGCTTTGTTGCCAATTTTTTTTCCAAGAACTGCTTCTCCAATTGCAGCTCCTAAAACAATTTGTGTTAATGAATCCATTTTATAGCAAAAGTATCCTAAATAATTTGATGCAAACTAAGCTTTTTATATGCAATTTTAAAAGCGAATGGCTTATATAATGTGATATTTGTTACAATAAGAAATGATGATAATCAATATTTTTGTTTAAAGAATAAAAAACAATTTTGTATATAACAAATAAACGTTTAAATAAAGGATAAGTTTATAAAAAGTAATGAAAGCTATTAGCAATGATTTTAAATGAAAACTTCTGGGAGAATAAATATAAATCACAAAACACGGGTTGGGATTTAGGACAAATTTCTCCACCATTAAAAGCCTATATCGATCAATTAACAAATAGAGAATTTAAAATATTAATTCCAGGAGGAGGTAATTCGTATGAGGCTACTTACCTTTTTAAAAAAGGATTTAAAAATGTTTTTGTGGTAGATATTTCAAAAACCCCCTTACAAAATATACAAAAGAGAATCCCAGATTTTCCTTCAGAACAATTAGTTCATGACAATTTTTTTGATTTAGAGAATCAATTTGATTTAATTTTAGAACAAACATTTTTTTGTGCAATAAACCCTATTTTAAGAGCAAAATATGCCTTTAAAATGAAGGAGTTGCTTCGTGATAAAGGAAAATTAGTTGGATTACTTTTTAATGCAGAACTCAATAAAGATCATCCACCATTTGGAGGTTCAAAAGAAGAGTACCTTGCTTGTTTTAAACCTTATTTTGATATTCATACGATGGAGAATTCATATAACTCTATTAAAAGTAGAGCTGGCAAAGAGTTGTTTTTTATAAATCAAAAAAGAGAATAGTGTATAAATACTTATTAAAAGGAACATTTATCAAGCTTAACATTATATACTAAAGCAATTTTTTTGTTGTGTAACATAAGTAACTAAAATTGACATTCTTTTTTAAGAGATTTGAAGGAATAAATTAACTTCTTAATATGAAAATTAAAATATATTTTTCGTTTTTCTTAATATTTTTTATTGGATCTAACAGTTTTTCACAAGATGAATTTACAGTTCAAATTGAACCCTTAACTATTTTAAATGCTCCAAATGTTCATTCTTTTTCATGGGGAAAAACTAGTGACGGAAAATGGGTGATTTTAGGAGGTAGAATAGATGGATTACACCAAAGACAGCCATTTGCTGCATTTTTAGAAAACGATAATAATAAGAGTGTTTATGTAGTTGATCCTATTTCTAACCAAACCTGGAGCACTTCAATAAGTGTGTTACAAGCATCAATGTTTGAACAATTACAATCTACAAATCAAGAGTTTTATCAAAGAGGAAATACATTATATATTATTGGAGGTTATGGTTATAGCACGACACAAAATGATCATGTTACGTATGCTAATTTATCAGCTATAGATGTTGATGGTTTGTCTAATGCCGTTATAAGCGGAACATCGATAATACCATATTTTAGGCAAGTTACAGACACAAATTTGGCTGTTACTGGAGGTCAATTGGGTTTATTGAATAATGTGTTTTACTTATGTGGTGGACAATATTTTGAAGGTAGATACAACCCAATGGGACCTAGTCATGGACCAGGATTTATTCAAAATTATACAGATGAAATTAGAACGTTCCAAATTGATGATGATGGAACAAATCTTTCAATAGTAAATTATTCATCTCTAAATGATGCAAACAATTTACATAGAAGAGATTATAATATGACACCACAAATTTTTTCTGATGGAACAGATGGGTTTACTATGTTTAGCGGTGTTTTTCAGCATACGGCAAATTTACCTTGGTTGAATACTGTAGATGTTACTGCTTCAGGATATACAGTTAACAATACTTTTAATCAATATTTAAGTCAGTATCATAGTGCTAAAATCCCAATTCATGATACATCAAGTAATGCCATGCACACTTTGTTTTTTGGAGGAATGAGTCAATATAAACTAGATTCAAATAATAATTTAATCCAAGATGACAATGTTCCATTTGTAAAAACCATTAGTAAGGTAACTAGATTTAGCGATAACTCAATGGTGGAAAGTAGTTTAGATATTGAGATGCCTACTTTCTTAGGTTCTGGAGCAGAGTTTATACCATTAAATAATAATACTATTTATTTAGAAAATGGCATTTTAGAAATAAATAATTTACAAGAAGGGGTTTCGCTTGTTGGTTATATTTTTGGTGGTATTGAAAGTACTCAAGAAAACATTTTCTTTATTAATAACGGAACACAAAGTAGTGCTAGTAATTTAGCCTTTAAAGTATTTATTAATAAGACCTCATTGAGTGTAAATGAAGTTGAATTGAATCCAAACAATATCTATAACCTAAAAATATATCCAAATCCATCTAAAGATATTTTTTCAATTGAAGTTTTTATACCAAATACTGAGAATAGTGATATAGAAATTTATGATATTCTAGGTAGAAAAGTAAAACAATTAACATTTGAAAAGTCTATTGGAGTACAAATAATTTCTTTGGATTTGTCAGAAATGGCTGTTGGCGAGTATATATTATTGTTTAAGAATAATACAAATGCTATAGAAAGAAAAATTATTAAACTTTAATTTTTTTTCAAAAATAGGAGTGAAAATAAAAATTAATATATGAAATAACATATTTCATAATGTCAACGATTTAAAAAAGATGAATCTCATTATTTAGTTCTTTAGTTTAGGAATAATGATTTCTGGTTGGTTTTTAATGGCATTCTATGTAAATAGAGTGCCTTTTTCTTTGGTAACCTTTGTTACTGACTAGAATAATGTGTAAACTTAAATTTGCAGTAATAAAAAATGTAATTAATGAGAAAGCAGTTATTCATATTTAGCTTGTTAATTTCTTCGGTTGTAGTCCAAGCACAGCAATTGGTGCCAATTACAAAAGCCGAAGTCTTAGCTAAGGTTTCAGAAAAAAACAAATCTATAAAAATTTCTGAACAGCAATATTTAGAATCTAAAGCAGATTTTAATCAAACCAATGCTGTGTTTTTACCAAACATTACAGCATCTCATACAGGAATGGCAACAAGCAATCCACTAATGGCTTTTGGTTCTAAATTGAATCAGGAAATATTAACAGCTTCCGATTTTAATCCAGACCTTCTAAACAATCCTGGTCAAGTGGAGAATTTTGCGACTCGAATTGAAATTCAACAACCATTAATTAATGTAGATGGTATGTACCAACGTAAAGCTGCAAAATCTAAAATGGAAGCTCAAGCATTGCAAATAGAGAGAACTTCAGATTATTATGCGTTTGAAGTTGAAAAAGCATACATGCAATTGCAATTAGCTTATAAAGGTGTAGATGTTTTAGAAAAAGCATTAGAGACTGCAAACGAAAATAAAAGACTAGCAGATAATAGTTTTAAACAAGGCTATCTACAAAGATCAGATGTGTTATCGGTTGAAGTTCGTGTAAGCGAAGTTAAAAGTCAATTGCAGACTGCTAAAAGTAATGTAGAGAATGTTTCTAATTACTTATCTTTTTTAATGAGTGATACTAACGATGTTGTTTTTAAACCTTCAGACAGTTTATCAGTCTACACTTTTGGTTTTATAGAACCTAAAAATATTTCAGAAAACCGTTCAGATATCAAAGCCATGCAACTAGCAACGGATGCTTATGAGACGATGAATAAAGCTGATAATATGTCGTTTTTACCAAGACTTAATGCTTTTGGAAGCTATGAACTTTATGATGACCAAATTTTTCAATTCGATGCCAGTGGTTACATTTTTGGAGCTCAATTAAGTTGGAATATTTTAGATGGAAGCAAACGTTTTGGAAAGGCTCAAAAAAGTAAAGCCGAATTTGAAAAATCGAAGTTACAATACGAACAGTATGTATCTCAAAACCAGCTAGAATTAAATAAGGCTAAACGCATGTTAACAGATGCTGAAAACAGATTGAATTTAACAAAGTTAGCTTTAGAGCAATCTGAAGAATCTTTGAGAATTAGAACGAATAGATATGAAGAAGGTTTAGAAAAAACAACCGATTTATTATTAGCAGAAACTCAATATTCACAAAAGCGATTAGAATATTATCAAACCATTTTTGAATACAATTACGCACAAGCTTATTTACATTTTTTAACCAAGGAATAACCTCTCGATTAATCTCGAGGAGGCAGAATATTGTCAGGTCGAGCGCAGTCGAGACCTAATAAAAATCAATTATAAAATGAAAAAGTATATATATATATTAACTGTAACTACAGTATCAATCTTTATGACAAGTTGTGGTAGCGAAGACAAAAAGGCATCAACAGATAATACACCAGCCATAAACGTACAAGTGAGTCAAGTGTCTGAAGCTAATAACAGTCCTTTTCTGTCCGTTAGTGGAAAAATACAATCTGTAAACAGCGCAGATTTAAGCACTAGAATGATGGGTTACGTAACCAAAGTACATGTTAACGTTGGTGATAAAGTATCTAAAGGACAATTATTGGTATCTATTAATAATACCGATTTACAAGCTAAAAGAGCTCAAGTAGAAGCAGGAATTATAGAAGCTACGGCTGCTTTTAACAATGCGCAGAAAGACTATAACCGTTTTAAAAGTTTGTTTGAAAATAATAGTGCATCACAAAAAGAGTTGGACGATATAAAAACCAATTTCGAAATGGCAAAAGCACGTTTGGAAGGAGCAAAACAAATAAAAAATGAAGTAAATGCCCAATTTACATATTCCAATATTACGTCTCCTTTTGCAGGTGTTGTAACTTCAAAAACTGTAAAAGAAGGAGATATGGCTAATCCAGGTCAACCTTTAATTTCGGTTGAAGCTCCAGGACATTTTGAAGTCATGGCAATGATTCCGGAAACTGAAATTTCAGAAATAAATAATCATGTTCAGGTAGATGTTTTAGTGAAAGCTATAAACAAAACATTAAAAGGGAAAGTCTCTGAAGTAAGCACGTCTGCTAAAAATACTGGAGGTCAATATTTGGTGAAAATTACCTTGGATAAAACCGATGCTAATATTCTATCAGGCATGTTTGTAACTGTTCAATTTCCTGTTGAGAAACAATTAGATACCGAAATAGTTTTAATTCCAACAGATGTTCTTGTTACTAATGGTCAATTATCAGGAGTATACACAGTAAGTCAGAGTAATACAGCCTTATTACGTTGGTTGCGTTTGGGTAGAACCTATGGCAATCAAGTTGAGGTATTGTCTGGTTTATCTGCAGATGAAGCTTATATTATTTCATCTGATGGGAAAATATTTAATGGAGCAAAAATATCAATTCAATAACTAAAAAGTTGCGTTAAGGATAGAAGCGACATCCTTTTTTAACTTAATAAATAAGTTGTTATTACGAGGAGTGTAACGACGTGGTAATCTCACCATAGATTAAGAGATTGCCATAGTAAATAAAAAACCTACTCCGTAATAACATATAAAAAAGATACAGCGAATAGCCTGTTAAAACGCCCAAAAATATAATTCAATGAAAGAAGGAATCGCAGGAAAAATTGCTAAAATCTTTATACAATCTAAGCTTACAGTGCTTTTAATGATTGTGTTTATGGTTGTTGGTGTCTACAGTTCGTTTTTAATTCCACGTGAAGAGGAACCACAGATTGATGTGCCCATGGCTGATGTTTTTGTTGGTTATCCAGGTGCAAGTCCAACTGAGGTGGAGTCTAGAGTTATCAAACCATTAGAGAAATTGATTTCTAATATTAAAGGTGTTGAGTATGTGTATTCTACGTCTATGAAGGAGCAAGGCATGGTTATCGTGCAGTTTTATGTAGGGGAAGATATAGAGCGCTCGTTTGTTAAATTATATAACGAAATTAATAAACACATGGATCAAATGCCTGAAGGTGTTACTTTTCCATTGGTAAAAACTCGTGCTATTGATGATGTTCCAATGCTTGGACTAACGTTGTGGAGTGAAAACTACGACGATTATCAATTAAGCCAAATGGCTCAAGAATTAGAAAACGAAATTAAAAAAGTGAACGATGTGTCCATGACACATAAAATTGGAGGTAGAGATAGGCAGTTGCGTGTGGTATTAGATAAAGATAAATTGGCTGCTACTGGTTTAGATTTCTTGTCTGTTTCTAAAATGATTAAAGCCAATAACACACAATTGAGTTCTGGTAGTTTTGATAAAAGCGATACAGAATTCCTTGTAAATACTGGAAAGTTTTTAGAAACGGTTACAGATGTTGAAAACTTGGTGGTTGGTGTGCAACAAAATCAGCCTATTTATTTAAAGCAAGTAGCTAAAATTATTGATGGTCCAGAAGTACCACAAAACTATGTGAGTTTAGGCTTTGGAAAAGGTAGTGTGAAATCTACAGATTATAAATCAGAATATCCTGCTGTAACAATATCTGTAGCTAAAAGAAAAGGTGCTGATGCCATGAAGATTTCTGAGATTGTTATAGATAAAGTAGAACATTTACGTACCACTTTAATTCCAGACGATGTCCATGTTGAAATTACCAGAAACTACGGAGAAACTGCGTCACATAAAGTTTCCGAACTCTTGTGGCATCTTATAGGTTCTATCTTTGCTGTAACACTAGTTGTAATGTTAGCAATGGGTTGGCGAGGTGGATTGGTTGTGTTTTTATCGGTTCCAATAACGTTCGCATTAACTTTATTGAGTTACTATATGATGGATTATACACTAAACCGAATTACGCTTTTTGCTTTGGTTTTTGTAACAGGAATCGTAGTAGACGACTCGATTATTATTGCTGAAAATATGCATAGGCATTTTAAAATGAAGCGCTTACCATTTAAGCAAGCAGCTTTATATGCCATTAACGAGGTTGGGAACCCTACTATACTGGCTACATTTACTGTAATAGCATCTGTTTTACCAATGGCTTTCGTATCAGGATTAATGGGTCCATATATGGCTCCAATGCCAATAGGAGCTTCTATTGCCATGATTTTATCATTGTTTGTAGCATTAACGATAACACCTTATTTAGGTTATATTTTCTTAAGAGAAAAGAATAAAAAAGAAGCAGATAAGAAAGTGGAAAAGCCATTAGAAGACACTTTTGTTTATAGAGTTTACAACAAATTTGAAAGACCTCTTTTAGAAAGTAAAGGAAAACGTTGGTTGTTTTTAATAGGGACTTTTGTAGTATTAATGGGAACAATGGTGTTGTTTTTTACGAATTCGGTTGCTGTAAAAATGTTGCCTTTTGATAATAAAAACGAATTTCAA
Source organism: Flavobacteriaceae bacterium UBA3078 (assembly GCA_002366675.1). GTDB lineage: Bacteria > Bacteroidota > Bacteroidia > Flavobacteriales > Flavobacteriaceae > Xanthomarina. The sequence goes on along the minus strand of DFBO01000064.1, from coordinate 3,156 downwards.
GTAGTGATAGATATGCCTGAAGGAACAACTCTTGAACGTACTGGAGTGGTAGCTCAAGAAATTGCTCAATATTTATCTACACGACCAGAAGTGGTTAATTACCAAAATTATATAGGAACTTCTGCGCCAATAACGTTTAACGGATTAGTTCGTCATTACGATTTACGTGGAGGAAGTAATATGGCAGATATTCAAGTGAATTTAATTGATAAAGGCGAACGTTCTGCACAAAGTCATGATATTGCTAAACTGTTGCGTCCAGAGATTCAAAAGATTGCTTCAAAATACAATGCGAATGTGAAATTGGTAGAAGTTCCTCCAGGACCTCCAGTATTATCAACTATTGTAGCCGAAGTTTATGGTCCTGATTATGGTGAGCAAATAAAAATAGCGAACAGTGTACAAAACATCTTAAAAAACACTGATGATGTGGTAGATATTGATTGGATGGTTGAAGACAATCAAACCGAATATCAATTCGAAATAAATAAAGAAAAAGCCATGTTATATGGTGTTGCTCCACAGCAGATTGCATATACCATGAATATGACATTGTCTAACAGAGCAATTACTAATATATATGATGAAGATGCTGTTAATCAAGTAGGTTTGGTGTTAGCTTTAGATGAAAAAGAGAAGTCGACCATTTCTGATATTTCGCAATTAAAAGTAAAATCGAAACAAGGGAATATGATACCTATCGCAGATTTGGTAGAAATTTCTGAAACTACAGCAGCAAAAAGCATTTATAGAAAAAATCAGAAGCGTGTTGTTTATGTTACGGCAGATATGGCTGGAGAATTAGAAAGTCCTGCTTATGCTATTTTAGGAATGGAAGATAAGTTGAAAGAGATTCCGTTACCACAAGGATACGAGATTAATGAATTGTATTTAGGACAGCCAGATTTTGAAGATAATTATACGGTTAAATGGGATGGCGAATGGCAAATTACTTTGGAAGTCTTTCGGGATTTAGGAATTGCCTTTTTAGGAGCTATCATTTTAATCTACATATTAATTGTAGGATGGTTTCAAAACTTTAAAGCACCAATAGTTATGATGGTTGCTATTCCACTTTCTTTAATAGGAATTATTATAGGACACTGGATTATGGGAGCCTTCTTTACCGCAACGTCATTTATAGGTATGATTGCTTTAGCAGGAATTATGGTGCGAAATTCGGTATTGCTTATTGACTTTATCAATTTAAGAACAGCAGAAGGAGTCCCATTAAAACAAGCAGCTATTGAAGCAGGAGCAGTACGTACAACCCCAATTTTATTAACAGCAGGAACCGTTGTAATTGGAGCTTTTGTGATTTTGTTTGATCCTATTTTCCAAGGATTAGCCATCTCGTTAATGGGAGGAACTATTGTTTCAACTGTGTTGACCTTGTTGGTTGTTCCGTTGGTGTATTATATGATTGAGAAGAAGAATTATAAATAAACTGTCTGGTCGAGCGCAGTCGAGACCTTTAGATTTGAGAATTTCAAAATAATTCTCGACTGCGTTCAAATCGACATTAAAACGAATAATATGAAATTAGTAATTGTAACAGCAGTCGAAGAATTTCAGAAAGATGTTTTGAAGCTTTTTAAAATGGCACATATTGATAATTTTAGTAGTTCAGATATTGATGGTTATAAAAATGGTTCTTCCATTTTAATGGCTTCAAACTGGTTTTCAGGAGTAAAAGGAGGAAATGAATCGAGTATATTTTTCTCGTTTACCGAAGAAGAAAATATTGATGCACTATTCAGCTTGATAAAAGAGTTTAATAACAATTTGGAAGCTAACAATCCCTTAAAGGCCATTGTTGTTCCTATTGAAAAATTTATATAACCTTAAAATTTATTAAAATGTTAAATACGTATTTTAGAGTGATTGTAGGTTTCATGGTACTATTGAGTGTTGTGTTAACTGTTTATGTGAACCAAAATTGGATGTGGTTTACTGTATTTATTGGTGTTAATTTAATCCAATCTGCTTTTACAAAGTGGTGTTTGTTGGAAACGATTCTTATAAAACTTGGTGTAAAAAAAGGTGGAGCAAGTTGTTCTTCTTGTTAATTCAAATTATAGGTATTAAATAAACTTAAAATACAATGGAGTTTAATCCTTATTCATTTTGAATTAAACTCCATTTTTAAAATATTTAAGGCTATTTGCCTTCCTTAATATAGCCACAACCTTGACTCTGTTTTTCAACTATTTCAAGAATACCATCTGGAACACTTGCTACACCAGGAATAAGTTCTGAAGTATCAATTTTATGCCTTTTCATAGTGCCTTGGCAAACAACAAAACTGATGTTTTCATTTTTTGCTAAGGTTTCCATATCTTTTACTACAGTCGATTTGTCTTTTAGTACCATATCAATAGAACCACTATACATAACGACTTCAAACTCTGAGTCTGGATAAGCAGCAGGCATGGCTTTTACGTGTCTTATCGTAGATTCGTGCACTGACGCATCATTGCGAGTCACATCAAATACTATTTTTATTGGTTTCTCTTGAGCAAACATTGTTACAGTAACAACATATGCTAATATTAAATTTATATATGTTTTCATGTTTTTTTATTAGTGATTAATGAATAAAGATTAATTGCTTTTAATAACTAAATCAATGTATTATTAAAGCGTTTTCTATTAATTAAATCTAGGACGATTTTAAACTAAAAAAAGGGAGGTGGCTGTAATATGTTAATTATCAAGAAACTAATTAGCAAAAAAAAATATGACTTATTATTTTTAATTAATGTGAGGTTTGTTGTGAATGGGTTTTTATTAATTTTAAATATATGTAGTTGATTAACTATATGTTTTATGGAAAAAAATATTAGATAAATGTAACATTTTAGGTTTTGATGCGTCATATAAGTACATCAATCAATTAAATCAAACCATCATGAGAACAGACAGACAATTATTAGTAATTACACATTTAAGTCAGTTATTGACTTTTATAACAGGATTTGGAGGACTTTTAGTTCCATTAATTTTGTGGGTAACTCAAAAAGATAATGTTCTAGAAATGGATGATCAAGGAAAGCGTATTGTTAACTTTCAATTAAGCTTAATTATCTATGCTATTATTTGTATTCCAGCCATTCTATTACTAGGTTTAGGTATTATAGGTCTAATTGTTTTAGG
>DFBO01000010.1 GCA_002366675.1 Flavobacteriaceae bacterium UBA3078 | reverse complement strand
AGGCGGTGCAATTGGGGCTGCAGGTGGTGCTATATTGGGAGCTATAATTGGAAACAATACTGGAAAAAAGGGTAGTGGTGGTGAATTAGGAGCTGTTATTGGTGGTGTATTGGGAGGAACTGCAGGAGTACTTATTGGAAAAAAAATGGACAAACAAGCACAACAAATTGAAGAAGAGATACCTGGTGCAATTGTTGAAAGAATTGATGATGGTATTGTAGTTACTTTTGATGAAAATAGTGGAGTATATTTTAACACCAATAAATTTAATATTAACGCGGCATCTGAAGCAATACTTACTAAATTAGCTGATATTTTAATTGATTATCCAGATACAAATGTTTTGGTAGTTGGCCATACAGATAGTGTTGGTTCAAATGAATATAATATGAATCTTTCAAAAAATAGAGCAAATGCAGTTACTAATTACTTTACTAAAACTTTAAGTTCAAGTCGTTTTACTACAAGTTGGTACGGTGAAGATCAACCAGTTGCTGAGAATACAACTGCTGAGGGGCGTGCTAAAAACCGTAGAGTTAATCTTGCAATTATTCCAAATGCCAAAATGAAAGAAGATGCTAAAATAGAAAGTGGGGAAAACTAAAAAGGAAGAGCATTTTTTCAGTGCCCATACTGTTTGGATAACATTTTAATGTTGTTGGATACTATTAAAGAACTTCTTTAAGTACATTTTTCTGAAAAACCGTTATATAAATTAGTACAAGTAGGTAGTGCTAAAAAGCAACAAGTGATAAAGCACAGGATTGTAGGTTATTTCTTTAAATTTAATAACCTATTTAACATAATATAAATTATAATACAAATTATGACATATTCGTTTTTATAGTTGTTTAAGTCATTTGATAGTTATAATTGCATATTATGTTAAATATCCCAGAAGCCTTTTATTTCTTTACGATATTTAGTACTTGGGTTAAGAAAGTTTTAAATATGCGATTCTCAGGAAACTTCTCGTATATTAATTTGTAGCTATAATTTCAATTAATCTCTAGCTTATACCCAACGCCATGTACATTAATTAATTTTATTGACGCATCATCCTTTAATTTTTTTCGCAATTTAGAAATATATGTATCTAAGCTTCTGCCCACAATTACACCATTGTCTTCCCACACTTTTTTTGTTAATTCCTCTCTTTTAATAATTTGGTTTGGTTTAGCTATAAAAATGGTTAACAATTCACATTCTTTTTTTGATAGTTTAATTTCTATAGCTTCTTTAACTAATTTATGCTGATCTGGGTGAAAATTAAAACTACCAATAGCAATATTTGTTGAATTACTTTCTTTAGATTTTATAGTTTTATTTTTTTTATTAAAATAGAATTCAACTAAAAAAATGAAAATAGAAAAAATTAGGATATATATAAATATGTATTTGTTATTTATAAAAGATGCCCTTTCAGTAAACCTTACTTCAATAAGATAACAGTTTTCTGGTAAAAGCCTTCCTTTACAAGGAATTATGTCATTTTCAGATTCATTCTTTATCTCATAACTATAAGCAACTTCTTTATCTGCACATTGAATAACTTCAACATAATAGTATTTTGGAAGTGATGATTTATGAAAGTTATTTTTAACAAGAGAAACTAAACTGCTTGGTTCAAAAGTAAGTTTATTTCGAAAAGACAATGCATACTTAGATTTTTCTAATTCAACAACTGGTAATACTAAAGAAGTAGAATCTTGATTTGCAAGTAGTAATTGATTTCCAACAGCTCGTAAAGAAAGTTTTACTTTTTTTGAAAATTGCTCATTAGTATTTTCTGAATTTAAAAACTTCCAAGTAAAAAAAACAATGGCAATTAATACTAATAGTGAGTATATGGTTCTTCTGCTCATAATTAGTGTAAATAACATAAAATTTTAGGACTTTTTACAATGGTTGACACTTCTTTTACAAATTTTTGACATATTTATTTGAATGTCTTGCTAGTTTTACAATAAAATAATTCTTACTTAAAAAATTTATTACTAATTAATCATCATTAAAACAATCAAAAAATGAACAAATTCAAAACACTTCTTTTTGTACTATTAGGTATTATTTGTAATTCTTACAGCCAAAAACCTACTCAAATTGCTGAAACCATTGAAATTGAAAACCCCAGAATAGTTAACTTCCCAAAACCAATGGAAGACCCTTATATGATTAAGGTAGAAATTGAAACCACAGAAAACAACACTAGTTATTTAGTAGTTTCGTTGGAATTATATAATGGAAGTTATTTTGTTTCACCTAATTCCAAAAGAGATTTTAAAGGTAAATTTTATATGGATTTAGGAGACTATACAAACATTGGTTTTGTTGACAATATAATAGAAACTCCTAAATCTATTGAAGAAGTAGATTTGCACCCTTTTGTAAACGGAACAGTAAATTGGGTACGTGTAAATACAACGTACAAACAAGCTTTAAGATTAAAATCAAAAGATAATTTTGAAGTATTTGGAAGAATTCAATTTACAATTGAACCTCGCTGCACTTTAGAAGAAATACCATTTGCAATATCTTATCAAAATGGAGTGTTAAAAATTATAAATAACCCTAAATGTTAAAATTAAAATAACATAACAAATAGCACAGTACTCTTTAATCAAAAAGTTTAATTATATTTATTTTATAATTGACACATATACACATCAAAAAATAAAATTCTAACAATTAATGCTTAAAGGAAAAAAATTTGGAACATTTGAAGGCGTTTTTACACCTTCAATTTTAACCATTTTAGGAGTTATAATGTATATGCGTTTAGGCTGGGTTGTTGGTAATGCAGGATTAATAGGCGCAATTA
>DFBO01000238.1:480-2964 GCA_002366675.1 Flavobacteriaceae bacterium UBA3078 | reverse complement strand
CTTTAATGAGAATCCAGATTTCATGGATACAGAAGCAAACAAAATGATAATAGGTGAGGATTCTGGAGCAAATGGAATTGGCAACTCAATTATTGCAGGTCAAGTACCAAACGATATTTTAGGAGAATCTAGAACAGTTTCTCCAGATGCTGGAGCTTATCAGCATATTATGTTTTAGACTTTTTTGTCATTCAGAGCATAGCGAAGAATCTAAAAAGTGCTAATATAAAATAGATTCCTCCTAACTTCGACTTCGCTCACTGACCAAGTCGGAATGACATTTATAAATATAAAAAAAACCTGCTTAATCAGCAGGTTTTTCATTTTATAAAAAAGTTTTTTAGCTTATGCAAACAAAGGTAAATCGCTCATCATGGCATTCACCTTTCCAGCAATAGCTGCTAGTTTGTCTTCATCTTGATAATTCATTAATGCTTCATCAACCAAAGCAACAATACCTTCCATATCACCTTCTTTTAATCCTCTTGTTGTAATAGCTGGTGTACCAATTCTAATGCCTGAAGTTACAAATGGCGATTTATCATCAAAAGGCACCATGTTTTTGTTTACTGTAATATCTGCTTTTACAAGAGCCTGTTCAGCATCTTTTCCTGTAATGTCTTTATTTCTTAAATCAATAAGCATCATGTGGTTGTCTGTACCACCAGAAATAATATGGTAACCTCTATCTACAAAAGCCTTTGCCATAGCTTGCGCATTCTGTTTCACTTGCAACATATAGTGCATGAATTCATCTGTAAGTGCTTCACCAAAAGCAATAGCTTTAGCAGCAATAATATGTTCTAAAGGACCTCCTTGATTACCTGGAAAAACACCAGAATCCAATAAAGAAGACATTTTGCGTAAATTGCCATTTTTAAGAGTGATACCAAACGGATTTTCAAAATCCTGTCCCATCATAATCATACCACCTCTTGGACCACGTAATGTTTTATGTGTTGTTGTAGTAACAATATGGCAATGTGGTAACGGATCGTTTAAAATACCTTTAGCAATCAATCCAGCTGGATGCGAAACATCTGCTAAAAGCAATGCGTCAACACTATCTGCAATGGCTCTAAAACGCTTAAAATCCATATCTCTTGAATAAGCAGATGCTCCAGCAATAATTAATTTTGGTTTTTCTCTTTCTGCAACTTCAGCAACATGGTCGTAATCAATTAAACCAGTTTCTTTCTTTACTCCGTAAAAAACAGGATTGTAAAGTTTCCCTGAAAAATTTACTGGAGAACCATGAGTTAAATGACCACCATGAGACAAATCAAATCCAAGAATTGTATCTCCAGGTTTTAAACAAGCCGCAAAAACAGCTGTATTGGCTTGACTTCCTGAATGTGGTTGAACATTTACATATGCAGCATTAAACAACGTCTTTGCTCTATCAATGGCTAATTGTTCTACTTCATCAACCACTTCGCAACCTCCATAATAGCGTTTTCCAGGATAGCCTTCAGCATATTTATTGGTTAATACAGAGCCAGCAGCTTCCATGACTTGGTTGCTTACAAAGTTTTCTGATGCAATTAATTCAATGCCTTCTAATTGTCTGTGTTTTTCGGCTTCTATTAATTCGAATATTTGTTCGTCGCGTTGCATAAATTTTAGTTATAGTTAAAATCATGTCAAAAATAACAAATTGATTAGTTTAATACATCAAAAAACATATATTTACTTCGCTTTTAAAAAATCTTTTTTTATGGAAAGCGAAACGACATTTTCTCTTTATTATTAGTATAAAAATAAAAAGTTATGTACGTTTGAATAGAAATTAATAACACTTAATCAGCAGGAACTAATGCCAAATTCAGCTAACAATCCAGATAGAAGATCGTGGTTACACGTCGATAAGAACTCAGATTTTCCAATACAAAACATTCCTTTTGGTGTCTTTTTAACCAGAGACGATATCATTACTATTGGTACAAGAATAGGAGATACAGCTATCGATTTAGGAGCTTTACATCAACTTGGTTATTTTGAAGAGATTCCGTTAACAGACGATATTTTTCTACAAGATACCTTAAACGATTTTATTGCTGACGGAAGAAAAACTTGGCGTTTGGTAAGAAATAGAATCGCTCAGATTTTTGATGCTGAAAACAACGAATTAAAGAATAACAAGAAGAATAAAGAAACAGTTTTATTTCGTTTAGACGAAATAGAAATGCAATTACCAGTTCAGATTGGCGATTATACAGATTTCTACTCAAGTATAGAACATGCTACTAATGTAGGAACCATGTTTCGTGATCCAGAAAATGCGTTGATGCCTAACTGGCTTCATATTCCTGTTGGATATCATGGTAGAAGTAGTTCTATTATTCCTTCCGGAATTCCGGTTCATAGACCTCAAGGACAAACTATTCCTGCAGGAAGCGATACACCTGTTTTTGGACCATCGAGATTAGTAGATTTCGAACTTGAAATGGCTTATATTACAACAGCTGCAAACGACTTAGGTGA
>DFBO01000238.1:0-450 GCA_002366675.1 Flavobacteriaceae bacterium UBA3078 | reverse complement strand
CCAATTCCTATTGATGAGGCCGAAGAATATATTTTCGGATTGGTGTTATTTAACGACTGGTCTGCAAGAGATATCCAAAAATGGGAATATGTGCCATTAGGACCTTTCTTAGCTAAAAACTTTGCTTCGTGTATTTCACCTTGGATTGTAACACTAGATGCTTTAGAACCTTATCGAGTGGAGAGTCCGAAACCATTAAAACCACAATTACCTTATTTACAATATAAGGGCAAGAAAAGTTACGATATTAAATTAGAAGTTGCTATCAAGCCTAAAGCTGCTAAAGAAACCGTTGTTAGTAAATCGAACTTTAAATATATGTACTGGAATATGGTTCAGCAATTAGCACATCATACTGTAAATGGTTGTCCAGTAAATTCTGGAGACATGATGGGAAGTGGTACTATTTCGGGTTCAACACCAGAGTCTTATGGTTCTATGTTAGAATTA
>DFBO01000230.1:758-4501 GCA_002366675.1 Flavobacteriaceae bacterium UBA3078 | reverse complement strand
TGAAGAGAAATATCATCAACACTCAAAACTAATTTTTCATCAAATTCAATATTATACTCTTTTAAGGCCCTTAAATAACCAGCATATCTTTTTTCTGATATATAAGAAAACTCTCTTTCTTTAATTATGGCAATTCTCTTTTTACCAATATTGATTAAGTGTTCTACAGCGTTAAAAGCAGCTTCCTCATCATTAATAGTTATTTGAGTACACGGTATTTTATTAGATACTTTATCAAATAAGATTAATGGAACGGTATTAACTATAGGTAGAATATGATCAATTTCTTTGGTCATTTTGGTTAATGATGCTAATATGCCATCTACTCCAAACTGTATCATGGTATTGAACATTTCTTTTTGTTTACTAATATCGTTATTAGATTCTGATATAATTACACGATAACCTTGTGCAGAAGCCTCTTCTAGTATTCCACGAACAATGGTTACTGTAAAATAATGTGTGATATTAGGTACTATAACTCCTATAATATTTGATTTGTGTTTTCTAAAACCTTTAGCAAAAATGTTTGGAACATAGTTCATAGTCTTTGCTAATTGATTCACTTTTTCCTTAGTCTCAACACTAATATCTGGATGATCATTAAGAGCCCGAGAAACTGTTGAAATGGATACGTTTAATTCTTTAGATAACATTTTTAATGTTGTAATTTTCTTTTTCATAAGTGCGTTTTATTAAAAGCATTAGCTGCAAACGTTACCGCAAACGTTTGTTTGATAATTTGATGATTTATGATGCAAAATATTGGTTATTTGATAATAAATTTACATAAATAACAACTAAATATACAATCAATGAAAAAATTATTACTAACATTCGCTTTTATTATAAGTGCTTTTGCTCTTTTTTCGCAAACAGAAATTAGCGGAAAAGTTACAGATGTGTCTGATGCGCCCATAATTGGTGCTAATATTATTATTAAGGGAAGTACATCTGGTGCAATAACTGATTTTGAAGGAAATTTTACTTTTACCACCAATTTATCAGGAGAACAAACACTTCAAATTTCTTATGTGGGATTTCAAACATTTACGGAAACTATTAATTGCGACGGAAGCACAGTTTCAGTAAGCGCAATTTTAGAAGAAGGAGGTAATTCTTTAGATGAGGTTGTTCTTACAGCATCTTCTACGTTTAGATCTCAAAAAGACACACCAATGTCTATTAGTTCAATAAAACAAAAAGAGATTACTAAGCTTTCTGCAAATAGCCAAGCGGATATTTTAAGAAGTATCCCTGGAATTACTGCTGAAGGTGGTGGTGGTGAAACAGCTACCAATTTATTTGTTAGAGGTTTACCTTCTGGAGGACAATACGTATTTAATCCTCTTCAATATGATGGGATGCCACTAATGAGCACATTTGGATTAAATTCTTCTGCTCATGATGTTTATGCAAGACCAGACATAGGCTTTAAAGGAGTAGAATTTGTAAGAGGTGGAGCAGCTGTATTATATGGTTCGGGATCTGTTGCTGGTATTATTAACTATACAAGTAAAACAGGAGACAGTAATGAAGAAAACATAATCAATTTAGAATACGGAGATAATGGGCGATTAAAAACTGACTTTTATTCTGGTGGAAAATTAGGAAGTGAAGACTCTAACACATATTATGCTTTAACTGGTTTTATAAGAAAAGACAGTGGGCCACTTGATACTGGATTAGAAACAAGAGGTTATCAGTTAAGAGGAAATATTAAGAAAAAATTTGAAAATGGTTCCTTTACAATTCATAGTCAATTTATAAATGATAGAGCACAGTTTTATTTACCAATTCCATTACAAGGTGGTTCTAGAGAACGAATTGCAGGAAACGATGGAGATGATGTTGAGCAATTATTATCTGGTGAACTAGCAAATACTTCATTTTTAACACCAGGAGGGGTTTACAACAGCCCAATTGGTGATGGTGTTTATACTAAAGGAGCTTATTTTATAGCTGATTTTGATTATAACTTAAGTGATAATTTAAAATTCAAATCAAAAGTTAAGTATGCTAACTATGAGCATAGTTTTGCTTTGTATATAGGCGGAAATGGTAATTTCGGAAATCCAATTGCAATTTCAGATTATATTAGTGAAGTTGCCCCAGGAAATTTAGGATCTAGTGCAACATATCAAGGTGGATCTGGAGAGCAAATAAACAGTAATGATTTAGTTATTGAAAATTTGCATATTGATAGGTTAAGACCAATGACAGATTATTCAGGTGAAGCGAGTTTAATTTTAAATTCGAACAACGGAAATCACACCTATACATTTGGTACATTTTTAGCCAGAACAGAAGCTGATGATGTTAATTATCAATACAGAGTACTTTCAGAATTTAACAATGATCCACGATTAGTAAATCTAAGTTATACTGATGCAGGTGGTGGAAATGTAATTTACTCTGAAGGTGGATTATACAACAGAATAGGTATGACTTCCAATAAATATCTAACACAAAGTAGAACGGCATTTTATTTTACTGACGAAATGGTTTTTGACAGATGGCGTTTTGATGTTGGTTTGCGTATCGAGTCTACCAAAGGTACTTTTAGAAATGGAAGTTTAAATGAAACGCAAGTATATGACAACAGCGAACTTACAAGTGATTTACAAAATGTACGTTTTGCAGATGGTAATTTTGTAACTGGTGAGATTGAAGATACGGATTGGGCAGTATCAATAGCAGGTTTATATGAGTTAACAGAATCTACAAATCTATATGCTAACTTTTCTAGAGGATTTTTCTTTCCTCAACAAAGAAGTTTTGCACCAACTCCAGGAATTAGAGATACTAATTATGAAGCAGAAACAATTTTGCAAGGAGAACTTGGTGCAAAGTTTGGCACTTCTAAATTTTCAGGATCTGCAGCAGTCTATTATGTAGGGTTAAGTGATCGTATTCGTATAGACCAAGCTATTGTAGGAGGAGAGTTAGTTGACCAAGCTAGAAGTGAGCAATCAACAAGATCTATTGGGCTAGAAGCTACAGGTAACTATAGATTTACAGATTATTTAACAGCATTTGCAACACTAACATACCAAAGTCACGAAATTACAACAAACCAAACCGAGGATTTAGTTAATGGAGGCATAGTAACCATTAATGAAGGTAACGAAATAGCAAGACAACCAAATGTTTTAGGAACACTTGGTTTAAACTACGATAATAGAAAGCTTGATGCTAATTTTACACTTAATCATACTGGAGCAAAATATACAGATGATACTAACAATGTAGAATTAGATGCTATTACAATGGCAAGGTTAGGAGCTGGTTATACTTTTGAAACACAGGGTAATAATAATCTAAGAGTAGGCTTCTCTGTATTTAATCTTTTTGATAGCGATGGTCTTACAGAAGGTAACCCAAGAGCAGGTATTGCTGGTCAATCTGATGATGGAGAATTTTTTCTTGGACGTCCAGTATTACCAAGAAGATTTTTTATAACTACAACGTTTAATTTTTAAGTTGATTATTTGATTGATAGTCAAGCATTGGCATCAGCTTATTGATGTCAATGCTTTTTTTTTAAATAAACTAATCTATATGACAATATACCATTTAATAGAAAAAGCCAAACAAGTTCTTAATTCCAACTTTAAATCTGATAAAGGTTTTACTATTCCTTGCGAAGGTCTATATCCTTTTCAATGGAACTGGGACTCTGGTTTTATAGCTATAGGATATGCACATTACGATACTAATAAAGCTAAAAGAGAAATAGAAGC
>DFBO01000230.1:0-665 GCA_002366675.1 Flavobacteriaceae bacterium UBA3078 | reverse complement strand
AAAACACATAAAACAACAGGTATGACACAGCCACCTGTTTTGGGCTTTGTTCTTAAAGAAATTTATGATATTGTAGATGATAAAACGGATATGCTTAGCTTTATAAAGCAAAATATTGATAAGGTTTATAAAAATCATGAGCATTTTTATTCACACAGAGACCCAAATAATGAAGGCTTAGTTTATATCTATCATAATTGGGAGTCTGGTACAGATAACTCACCTATTTGGGATGATATTTGGGACACAATGAATCCGCCAGAATATAAGTTTGAAAGAAGAGATACAACACATGTAGATGCAACTCAAAGACCATCTAATAGAGAGTACGATTACTATTTACACCTTATAGAAATTGCAAAGCAGAACAATTATGATGATGCAAAAATAGCAGAACTTTCACCATTTTTGGTACAAGACCCACTTTTTAATGCGATGCTTATTAAGTCTAATGCTGCGCTAATAGAACTTTATAAATTAATTGATAATTCTGAAGATAAAATTAAAACATTGCAACAATGGCAAACTAAAGCCATTTCAAGATTTAATGAAAAACTCTTTAATGAAAAATTAGGTGCATACGTGCATTATGACTTAAGAAATAAAAAGCAAATAGAATTTTTATCATCATCATCTTTTGCGCCATTATCTGCTGGTATTCCTAG
>DFBO01000090.1 GCA_002366675.1 Flavobacteriaceae bacterium UBA3078 | reverse complement strand
GCCTTTGAAAAAGTTATCATTGTGAAGATGTTTTGAATAGGATGTTAATTTTCCTAAAATTAATGCATAAGTAGACATAGCCAGTACTGTTCCAATTGCAAAACCAATAATATATTGAATACCTTGAGAATTGTCTTCAAATCCTAATACAGGAAGTAATAATAGAAAATGAGCTACACCTGCTAATCCGTGTAAAAAACCAATTCCTAGAGAAGATATGACATTCTGTTTTACAACTTTTTTGTGAGTATGTTGAAGTCCTGTTTCGTGCTCATGTTCATGAATATGTGCATACGTTTCTTTTTCTTTATGTACATGCGGATGAATGTGCTTCTTTTGCTCATTAAATATTCGGAAAAATGCCCATAGTCCAACACCAATTAATACTATAGCGACTAACTGTTCACTATATTCAGAAATTGAATCTATTGGAATAATGTCTTTAAATAAAAGAAATAATACTCCAATTAATAGCATTCCTAATAAATGCCCAAGCCCCCAAAATAAACCTATTTTCCATGCTTTCTTTTTGGATTCTATAACTAAAGGTGTTACAGCTGCTAAATGATCAGGTCCAGAAATAACATGCAACATTGAAGCAAGTGTGCCAGCAATAATTGGAAAGTTTACCATAGATTAATTTAAAAAAAATAAATATAAATAAATTAATGAAATTCTACAATCTGATAAGTAAAAACATAAAAGTGAACAAGGTATTCATTATGGTAGTTTTTGAAATTTTCACCTCATCATAAAACATTAAATGCAATTCCAGTTGTTGATTTGTACTGCGATAAGAATACCTAGAACTACAAGCAATATTTCTCCAATCGCATACTTGAAATATTTCCCCGTTTTTCCTGCCGAAAGCAAATTCTGTCTAATTTTCCTAAAGAATTTTATCATTGATTAGTGGTCGGTTTTAATGAAGCACAACGGTTGGATATACGCAATTGTCTATATCCAGCTTATGTTCACAACTAATTTAATGATTTTTAACGATGTGACGAAAACAAAACAAGTTTTACGATATGATTAACAACAATGCAACAAAAAAGGCTCACTAAATAGTAAACCTTTTAATTTTATAAAAGCTTCCTGTTGTCACAGGAATAACATTTAAATTACTTCAACAAATAAACCTTCATCCGTTTTTTCAACTTTGGCCACTTTGTTTTTTGTAAGGTCTTTAATAGCCTTATCCCATTTTTTATTACTCAAACCAGATTTCACTTTCAAGTCGTTTAAATCTAGTTTTTCAGCTTTACTTAATATTTCTAAAACAGCTTTGGCATCATCACTAATTGCTAATGGTTGTTTCTCTGGTCTCATTTGAGGGAAGAACAGCACTTCTTGAATAGATTGGTTATTGGTTAAGAACATTATTAATCTGTCCATTCCAATTCCCATACCAGAGGTTGGTGGCATACCGTATTCTAAAGCACGTAAAAAGTCGTAATCTATAAATTCGGTAGCTTCATCGTCTCCTTTTGCAGCTAGTTTTAATTGGTGCTCAAAACGTTCGCGTTGGTCTATTGGATCGTTAAGTTCTGAATAGGCATTGGCGATTTCCTTACCACAAACCATTAGCTCAAAACGCTCAGTTAATTCCGGATTCTCTCTGTGTTCTTTACACAACGGACTCATCTCTTTTGGGTAATCTGTAATAAAGGTTGGTTGGATGTAGTTGCCTTCACATTTTTCACCAAAAATCTCATCGATAAGTTTCCCTTTTCCCATGGTATCATCTACTTCAATTCCCATGCCTTTTGCAGCTTGTTTTATTTCAGCTTCAGTTTTACCTGTAATATCAAAACCTGTAAAATGCTTGATGGAATCTGCCATAGTCACTCTAGCATAAGGTGCTTTAAAATCTATGTTGTGTTCTCCAAAAGTAGCTTTGGTTGTTCCATTTACAGCCTTAGCACAATGTTCTAACAATTGTTCGCAGAAATCCATCATCCAATTGTAGTCTTTATAGGCTACATAAATTTCCATAGCAGTAAATTCTGGATTATGAGTTTTATCCATCCCTTCGTTTCGGAAGTTTTTAGAAAACTCATAAACGCCTTCAAAACCACCAACAATTAGTCTTTTTAAATACAACTCGTTGGCAATTCGCATATACAACGGAATATCTAAACTGTTGTGGTGAGTTACAAACGGTCTTGCAGCAGCACCTCCAGGAATGGGTTGTAGTATAGGAGTTTCAACTTCAAAATAGCCAGCATCATTAAAGAAATTACGCATGGCATTAAAAAGTTTTGTTCTTTTAACAAACACTTCTTTAACGTGAGGATTCACTACTAAATCTGCATAACGTTGTCTAAAACGTAATTCCGGATCTGTAAATGCATCATGTACATTACCTTCGGCATCTGTTCTTGGTAATGGTAAAGGTTTTAGCGCTTTACTTAAAATGCTAAAGTCTTTTACTTTTACGGTTTTTTCACCTACTTTGGTTGTAAATAATTCACCTTCAACACCTATAAAGTCTCCTATGTCTAAAAGTTTTTTATAGATGGTATTATATTTTGTTTTGTCTTCTCCAGAACAAATTTCATCTCTATTAAAATACACTTGTATTCTGCCTTCGCTATCTTGAAGTTCAGCAAAACTAGCATTCCCTTGAATTCTACGAGACATTAAGCGTCCTGCAACAACAACCTTTTTGCCTTCAGAAAAATCTTGTTTTACCTGTTTAGAAGTATGGTTATATGGAAATAAATCTGCTGGATACGGATTGATGCCTAATTCGCGTAATTTGGCAAGCTTGTCTCTTCGTACTAATTCTTGTTCTGATAATTGCGACATAAATAGTAAAATTGTATTTTTTTGAAGCTACAAAGATAATTACTATTAGTTAGGATATCAATTTATTATATTGGAAAATATTCCTGTAACAAAAGGATTGTTTTTTATACTTATAAGTATATTTCATTAATTAAAATTTATCAAATGAGTATTTGGCGTGTTTTACTTTCTATTTTTTGTCCACCTTTAGCTGTTATAGATAAAGGCTGTGGCTCTATTGTTATTGTTTTTTTATTATGGCTTTGTGGCTGGGTTCCAGGAGTTATAGCAGCACTTGTTATTTTGAATAACCCGAAATCATAAAATTGTATCTTTGCAGTCTATGAATAAGATTATTGAACTACAAGATTTAGGCTCTAAAGATTATAAAGACACTTGGGATTATCAGGAATCTTTATTTAAAGGCATTGTAGATACCAAAATAAAGAACAGACGCGAAGCTGCTAAC
>DFBO01000001.1:7393-12142 GCA_002366675.1 Flavobacteriaceae bacterium UBA3078 | reverse complement strand
AGCCTTGGTTCTTTACCTAATATTACAGATGAATGTTCGGTAACGTCTTTAACTAATCCTTCTGCTACTGATAATTGTGGTGGTTCCGTGACTGTATCTCATAATGCAACACTTCCTATTAATGCGCAAGGGACAACTATAGTAACTTGGACTTATGATGATGGAAATGGGAATACAACTACGCAAAATCAAAACGTCGTTATTAATGATGTAACGGATCCAATTGCTCCAACATTATCAACTATAAATGCGCAATGTTCTGCAACTGCTCCTACTCCAACTACTACAGATGGTTGTAATGGAGGAATCATTACTGGAACAACTTCAGATCCTCTAACTTACAATACACAAGGAGCTTATATAATCACATGGAATTTTGATGATGGAAATGGAAATAGTGTAAATGTCGATCAAACCGTATTTATTAATGATACTGTTGATCCAAATGCCATCTGCCAGAATATAACTGTTCCTTTAAATAATACTACTGGTACAGCAACTATAACTGCTGCTCAAGTTAATAATGGTTCTACTGATAATTGTGGAATTGGTAATTTGTCTTATTCATTATCGCAATCAACTTTTGATTGCACAAATATAGGCCCTAATGTTATCGTTTTAACAGTAACTGATGCTGGTGGAAATACAGACACCTGTACAGCAACAGTAACCGTTACAAGTCCAAATATTAGTGGTGGGAATGCCATTGGTTATCTTACAAATACACAAACACCTGCCGATTCTGATGACATCATTGAAGTAACTGCATGTCCAGACGAACCACAGAATGCTATTATAACATTAAGTGGTTATATGGGGAATATAGTTCGTTGGGAATCTTCAATAAATGGAGGTTTAACATGGACTTCAATTTCTAATACAACAAATACATATAATCTTAATAATATTTTACAAACTACTATAGTCCGAGCTGTTATACAAATAGGAGCATGTCAAGCATTTTCAAATATAGTATATGTTGTAGTGGTTCCACCAGATGTACCTCCAACAATTATTGGCCCAAGTGAATTTGATATGTGCTTAGGTGATGCTGTAACAGTTGATGCTGAAAGTGCTTTTGGAGTTAACACTGCCTTTAATAATGGTGGTATGTTTAATGAAGCTAATCTTAATAATTTAGGATGGATTGTAGATGGCGCAGCTGAAATGTCTGCTGGTGGTAATAATACGAATAACACCTATTGGAAAGAAACTAATGGTCCAAAAAAATTTAACGGCAAATGCTACGATTCTACTGATAATACAAAATTCGCAATTGTAAGTGGTACATCAATCTATGATGCACCAGATCATACTATTGCACCATTATCGACTTTAGAAACACCTATATTTAACACCTTAGGATTAACGAGTGCTCACTTAGAGTTCGATCAAGCCTATTTTCTTGAAGCAGGAGCTTGGGTAAAAATAGAATTATCTGTTGATGGTGGAACAAACTATAATATTACATTAGATCCTGGTCCAGCATATAACTATACAGGACCTAGTGATTCTGGTTTTTTAGCAAGTGTGCCAGGTTTTACTGGACAATGCCGTAATACAACTGGAACATTAGTTAATAAACATGTTTCAATTGATTTACAGAGTTATATTGGCATGACAGGATTAAGAATTAAATTCACATATTCTGGAACAAACAATAGTGCTTGGGCATTAGATAATATAACTATTCCTGATGCACCAATTGATGAAACTATAGAATGGACAGATGAAAATGGTGTTGTTGTAACAACAGGTTCTTCAACAACAATTACACCAATTACACCTGGTGTTCAAACCTATGGTGTAACGTCATTAATTAATGGTTGTCGTTCAGAAGGTGATGAAGGAACAGAATTCGTAGACATAAGTGCTAGTTTAGCTTATGCTGGTGAAAACATTGTACCTATAGCAGGAGAATGTGGTGAGTCTACAGTACAATTAAAAGCTTATGACAATACTTTAACAGCACTACAAAACTATGCTAATGGTGCTTGGGACACAAATTACCATTTACCAGTATTAGCAAGTGGTGATACAGATTATCCTGGAACTGGAGAAAACGGATTTTGGTCTGTAACTTCTGCTCCAAGTGCTTGTGGTAGCAACTATGGTTTTTCTAATATCAATAGCCCTAATTCATCTTTTTCTGGTGAAGCAGGTACATATACTTTAACATGGACTGTTGCTGGTTGTACTAGTAGTATAGATGTTACTTTAGACAATTGTGATAGTGTTGATTTTGATGGTGTGAATGACCATGTCTTATTCGATGATAATTATGATATTTCTGGTGAATTTAGTATTGAAGTTTGGGTTAAGCCTGAATCTATTTCTGGTCTACAAACAATTCTTTCAAAAAGAAATGCGAATAATTTAGCTACAGGTTATGACTTAAGTTTAAATGGTGGACGTTTATCATTTAACTGGAACAATTCTGGTTCTATAAATTCAGCTCCTTATAATCTTTCAACAAATAGATGGTATCATATTGGTGTTGTATTTAATTCTGGCACTTATTCATTATATATTGATGGTGTGTTAATTAAAACTGTTGCTGGTTCTGTACCAGGTTCTAATAATATGAAATGTATTTTAGGAGCTATGGATCAAGCTGGAAACCCTCCAAATAAACCTGTAAAATATTTTAACGGTTGGATGGATGAATTACGTTTTTGGAATAAACCAATTTCAGCTAATCAACTTCGTCAAATGATGAATCAAGAGATTAGAAACAATACGGCTGTTGCAGGTGAAATTTTACCTTTAGATGTTCCAGGATTAACTTGGGCTCATTTAGATGGTTATTACAGAATGCAAGTTGCTTGTGGTAAATTAACACCTTATGCTGGAACAGTTACTGGTAAATTAAGAAACATTTATACACCTCAGCAAGAAACAGCACCTATTCCATATACTTCAAGAGTAGATGGACAACAATGGACTACTGATAATTCTTGGACATATTGGCAAGTTTGGGATGTTCCTAATAGCATTGGAATAGATAATTCTACTCCAATAGACTGGAATATTGTTCAGATTTCTCATGATATAGATTCTGGTAATAAAGACATAACAGTTCTTGGTCTAATTTCAGATACAACTAATAAAGAGTTGACTATTTCTAATCCAGGAAGTCCACAAGATGAGACTAATACTGGTAAAATGTTATGGATAACACACTATTTAGACTTAGATGGTAAAATAGATTTAGTTGGGGAATCTCAATTAATTCAGAAGCGTTATAATGCTTCTCAAGTAAACGAGAGTATTTTTAATAACACCAGTTTAGGATATATAGAACGTGACCAACAAGGAACTACAAATGCTTTTAATTACAATTATTGGAGTTCGCCAGTGGCGCAAAATAATGCAGCTGCTGATAACAGTAATAGTTATTCTCTAGGAAGCATCTTAAGAGATGGAACAACAACTGTTAACAACCCAATAGGCAGAAATATAAATTGGACTGGAGGTTATACAGCTTCAGCAAGTAATCCTGCACAAGTAAGTACCAGATGGCTATATGCTTATATTAATAATCCTACACAAGATTATTATTCATGGGAATATATTGGAAATAATGTTTCAATTCCAATTGGACTTGGATACACTATGAAAGGTAGTGGAAATGCAACAACAAATCAGAATTATGTATATGTTGGAAAACCAAATAATGGAACCATATCTACTGCTATTGGAGCAACTAGACAGTCGTTAGTTGGTAACCCATATCCTTCTGCAATAGATTCTAGAGAATTTATTATAGATAATGGTCCATCAGGAGCGAATAGTATTACTGGAACCTTATATTTCTGGGAACACTATACTTCTAATGCAACACATATAACCGAATTATACGAAGGTGGTTATGCTGCATTAAATTTCACAGGTGGTGTTGGAGCTGTTCAACATCCAGATTTAATTATCAGTAATAATGGAACAAAAATTCCTGAAAGATATATTCCTGTTGGACAAGGTTTCTTTGTTGAAGCTGGCTCATCAACTGGTCAAGTAACGTTTAATAATAGTCAAAGAATATTTAAAACTGAAGCCTATACAGCTGACACCTATGAAGGTTCAGTATTTATTAGAAACTCGGCAGAAAATTCAAATTCTGAAGAGATTACAATTAAACGCATACGTCTTGAATTTACTTCTCCTGAAGGAGCAAGAAGACCTTTATTATTAGGTTTTGTTCCAGATGGTTTAGCAACTGACGCTGTAGATTGGGCTTATGATGGCAAAAACAATGATGAATCTACAAATAGTGATTTATCATGGATTATTGAAGATGAAAAATATGTTATACAAGGTGTTGGTGAATTTGATGCTACTAAGCAATATCCTTTAGGGTTATTTCTAACTGCTAATGGTAATATAAAGATTAGTTTAACTGATTTAGAAAATTTTGATACACCAATAGATGTATTTGTTTATGATAGTTTACTAGGAACATATACTCAAATTAATGATACAGATTTAGATTTTGAGATGGATGCTGGAGATTACATGAATAGATTCTTCCTAACATTCCAATCTGAGAGTTTAACTGTAAATGAGCATGAGGTTTCTAATCAACTTTTAGTTAATTATTTAAACAGTTCAGAAGAAATATACATTAATGTACCAAATAGTATAAGTGTAAAACAAGTGTTTTTAATTCAAATGCTTGGACAAACAGTTAATACTTGGGAAATTACAAATGCACACGCTTATCTGTCTTTACCTGAAATAAGAATACCTGTT
>DFBO01000001.1:0-7354 GCA_002366675.1 Flavobacteriaceae bacterium UBA3078 | reverse complement strand
CTAAAATGTTAAAATTTAAAGCATTTCATCGGTTTTATGTGACTTTTTATAGATGATATTGTAATTAATATTATATTACAAACCCTAACAATCCCTTCTTTAAAACCATATTGATGAAATTAGTAGCCAACATTTATCTGTCCTTTTTTTTTAGTTTTATTTTTACTAGCTTAAATGCCAGTTCTATTATAGAACATACAAATTCAAGCGAATTTAACACCATGCAACGTGTACGTATTGATTTTGAAAGTCCAGATGGCTTTGTTAGACCATTATTACTAGCATTCACTACAGACGATTCTGCAACAGATGGTGTTGATTATGGTTATGATGGAGCTAATTTCGATCAGTTTCCAGATGATCTATTTTGGATGATTGAAGATAACACCTATGTCATTCAAGGTGTAGGTTCTTATGAAGAAACAAAACAATACCCTTTGGGGCTTTTCTTAACCAATTCTGGCACTATAAAAATATCTTTAAATAGTCTAGAAAATTTCAACCAAGAAATTGATGTATTCGTTTTTGATAATTTAGAGAATACATATACTAGAATTAATGTAAACAACTTTGATTTAGATATTACTAGTGGCGATTATTTAAATAGATTTTTTATTACTTTTTCAAACCCTAGCACATCAAATACCGGAGCATCAAATGGGGCTTTAAGCATCGAAGAGTTTAATAATGAAGAATTAACTTCTATTACTTATATATCTAATTCAGATCAACTTATTATCAAATCTAATTCTACCATAACACATATTGAAATATATTCTATTACTGGTCAAAAAATAAAAAGATTAAATAATATCCATTCTAAAGAAATAAAAATGCCCTTACAATTGAATCACAAAGGATATGCAATTGTAAAAGCATTTGGTCTAGAAACCCATCAAAGTAAATCCATTATACTAAACTAAATTTACCAAAAAACCGTGATGTTAGCATCACGGTTTTTTTCTTATCTAATTATAATTTTCTGATTTATATTTTGAGTCTTACTTTTCAACTGGACTATATAAACTCCAGAACTTAAATCAGTCACATTAATGGTCTGCTTGCTCTTATTTAGTTCTAAATCTTGCGTTAATACTTTTCTGCCTTGCATGTCAACTATAGTAACTACCGTGTTACTAGTTATTTGACCTTTAATTACAACTTCTTTTGGAAACGCAGTTGAGAAGATAATAAATGTATCATCATCAATTTCATTTGTTCCTAAAGTATTGACTTCAAATCTTAAATTGAATCTACCAGTCCCAGAAATATTGGAGTCTGCATTAAACACATAAGTATTTGAATTAAGTAGCGTAAATGTATTGGCTAGATTATCCTCTAAATAGACATCAACATCATTAGGCAAAGTGCTATTTAGCATACTTACAGAAATTTGCATTCCTTGAGAAGCATTAATTCCTAATGGAATGATAAGATTATTATTCAAATCATTTAAACTTACAGATTGAATAGCCATATCAAGTCCTTGGTTCTCTTCAACTAATTGAGAATAGATTGCAAAACTTGGAGCAACTCCTCCATAAACACTTGCATCATAACCTACATCCAAACCTAAAGAAGCATTATTTGTTAAGTACAGGTCAGTTTCATATACATTCGAATTACTTTCAATTTCAAGTTTTAAAAATGAAATATCGTTTATTCTATTGTTAACTCTACCATCTATAAAATCATCATCAATAAGACTGTTTCCAGTTGCTATTGTTCTAAATGATGGATTAAACACCATGGTTCCTCCTCCTATTTTAGAAGAAACCAGAAAACCTTGTCCAGGTGTAATAATGGCATTCGGGTTTGATAATGAATATGCTAAGTTCCAAATTTTCCAACCATTAGAAGCATCTCCATCATAGCCATAAACTGCAGCACTAACAGGCAAAAACTCATTAATATTCGTATTTAAAAAATCTGATAACTTAATATACGAAGGATATGGATTACCAATAAGATTCCATTCTGGATAAGTACTTCCAACATTTAATATATTAACATTAACACTTCCTGTATTAACATTGCCTTTAAACTCGAAGGTACTATTATCATTTGAGGCTGCACGATAACCTACTGCTGGCTCTAAAACAATTGCTGCTTCTGCTGGAATATCAGTATCATAAGTTAAATAGGTTTCAGTAACTTTATCGAAAGGTCCAAAAAGCTTTTCTGTTAAATTTGATGGATTCGAAAAGATATTTGGATTTAATGCTGCAAAAGCACCAAATGTTTGACCAGTAACTGGTGCTGAAATTAAATCGTTTCCACCTGTATTAATATTTACATGACGCTTATAAATAACATCATTCAAAACATTTCCAGAAACAATTAAACTTGCATATTCATTAGAAACTGAGTTAAGAATTAAATCGCCATTATTAACCAAATCGCCATTGAGAATAATTGATTTAGATTGAAAAACGCTTGCTGCTGAACCAGGATTGATAATTAAATTGTTTAATTGAATATCTGAATTAACAAAATACGTTCCGTTTAAAATAAGCGCATTATCAGCTCCTGTTCCTCCAGAAGGTGCATTTGGTATCCAATTATTGTTTGTTAACAACAACCCATTGTACATTAAATTAATAGTATAATCTTCAACTTCACCAAAACTAAATGATTCACATTCTGTAGGGATACCATCAAATTTTAAAGAAACTCTCATACGAGTTGGACCATAATGAAAATCTGTTGGTACAGTAAAACTACCTGAAACAGGAGATGTATTTGTAGATGTTTGAGTCCAAACTTGTTCACCTGCATCTTCAAAATCTCCATCTGCATTGTAATCAATCCAAACAGAATATCCTTCACTTAAAGGAGTTCCTGTCCAAACTGGTGTAATAGTAATAGTATATTGAGAACCTGCTGATAAATCAGTATTCAAAGCAGGATTTGCAGTAAAATCAGAATAACCAGTACTAGTTGTTCCAGCTCCTGAGTTATTATTATCTAAGGTGTTTAATTGCACACGACCTATATATTCATCACTAGTGTCATTCCCATTTGAAGCACAATAAGTAGGTCCAGTTATACCAATATGATCTATAGCCATATCACTTCTTCTCTGACCTCCATTACCTATAGTACCAATAAATCTAAATTTAACAACCTGACCTATATAACTACTTAAATCTATAGTTTCGGAATTCCATTGATTTCCTTGAGCTCCATTTCTTGTAAAAATATTTGACCAATTATCACCATTATCACTAGTTATTTCTAGATTTAAACTACCCATAGTACTTCCAAACATATGATAATAAAATGTAAAAGTAGCTTCAGTAAGAATTGTTAAATCATAACATGGGCTAATTAAGATTGCTGTATTATTTGTCCCAATATCATGTGCTTCTGTATAAAAGTAGTTTCCTCCACCTGTTATATCATCTGAAGGTCCAGTATTATTAGTAGGTGTACCATTTGCATCAAGCGTCCAGTCGCCATCATCACCAGTTGCTTGTGTCCAATTACCAGTTCCAGAATCAAAGCTTTCTAAATATGGATATGCAGTAATTTGAGTTCCAATACATACAGGAACTGCCAATGTGGTAAAAAATTCTGTACTTGAATATCCTGAATTATCACCAACACCACAAGTACTTCTTACCTGGACTTCATATTGAGTAGAACTAGTCAAGCCTGTTAAATCACTTGTAAGTAAAGTAACTGCAATAGTAGTCCAAGTAGGACTTCCAGCCTCACGATATCTTAAATCATAAGAGGCATTAGGAACATCGTCCCAACTAATTGTTACAGTTGTAATATCTATATTTGAAACTGTCAATCCTGTTGGAACAGTCGCTGTACAAACAGGAACTCCTAATGTTGTAAACAACACAGAACTTGTATATGCCGAATTAACTCCAACATCGCAAACACTTCTTACTTGAACTTCATAATCTGTTAAACTAGATAAACCCGTTAAATCACTTGATATTGAAGAAACCGAATTTGTAATCCATGTTGGGCTTCCAACCTCACGATATCTTAAATCATAAGATGCACCTGAAACATCATCCCAACTAACCGTTGCTGTAGTTGACCCAATATTTGATGCTGTCAATCCAGTTGGCACAACTGCAGTACAACCTTTTTGAATGGTAAAATAATCTGTAATAGCACCAGTTTCGCGAATAAATTTCAAATTTAGTGTTGTACCACTAACTTCTAAAACACATGAGCCTAATTCATATAAAGATGCATACATCGCATTATGACTAGTAAGTGTTCCTGTTACTTTTCCTGACGATCCAGCAGTAATATAAACAGCTCCTTCAGGATTGCCTGCACTTTTTGTATAAGCACCATTCCCATCTGTCTTTCCATCACCAAATCCATTAGCTCCAACTGTCATTGTTCCGCTATTAAAAGTACTAGATATATCATAATGCCCATTCAAAAAATACGAACGTTCATAAGAATGTGAGTGACCAGACAGAACTAAATCTACACCACTACTTTCAAGCATAGGCAAGAAATTTTCTCGCATATCTATTAATTCTGTTTCTGTATCTGAATTGTGAGACCCCTTTGTATAAGGTGGATGATGCCAAATAGCTACAATCCAGTCTTGTGTGGTATTTTGAACATCGTTCATTGCCCAATTATACATGGCGCCACCAACTGAACGATCCGTTTCGTAAGATTCTAAAATTATAAAATGAATATTCGCATAATCAAACGAATAGTAAGCTTCTGTTCCTGAAGATAAACCTCCTGCTTCACCATTTGTTGGAAAAGTAAAGATATCATAATAAGGGCCTGTTTGTGAATTAGAGTCTGCCGAATATCCATCATGATTCCCTAAAGTTGACCAGGCTACAGATTTTTTTAACATATCATCATAAATATCAAATAAAGCTGCTTGATACTCCGTATCTGTCCCAGAATTATAAGCGTTGTCTCCTAAAAACAACATCATATCTGTTAAGTCTGGATTAATCGCTTCATTTTGCACATAACTATAATATTGATCACGCACATTTCGTTGATCTTGATTAGCTGTTCCTGCATCACCTAAAATCCATGCTCTTACAAATTGATCTGTACCAATTGGAGGCGCTGTTTTTATATACATTTCAGCATCTTCAGCTAAATAAACACCATCACCATCAGCTATGTCAAAATAGTATTTGGTATTAGGTGTTAATCCTGAAAGAGTAACTTCGTGATTAATTTTAGGAGTATTATCAGTTACATTAGAACTTAACACACCTAATGATGTCCCATAATTAACAATCGATTCTGTAGATGTATTAGTACGCCATTTAACAACTACAGATGTTGACGTTCCAGTTTGTAAATATGGTCCACGAATAACTTCAGATGGCAAAGCTGCAAAACCTTGCATTCTAAAATTAAAACTAATGTCTGAACTACCAGCGTTTTCTTGATGTATCTCAACAGCAATCACATTATTACCATTAACTAAATTACTTGCAATAGCTTGAGAAACCCATGTGCTTTCGGCTGTGCCACCTACAACCGAATTTGCAAACGTATTATAATCCACAGGTCCTGGATCCATATTATCTCGCCAAACTTCAGTTCCGTTAATGTAAACTATCATGCCATCATCTCTAATAGCCTCCATGACCAAATCGTTATATAAGGATGCATCTGGAATATTGATGGTTTTTCTAAAATATGCCGTTAAAGTAGTATTATTAATAGTCGTATTTTCTCCATCTCCATAACCTAATTCCGCATTCCCAGAAGACCAAGCACTATCATCATATGCTGTGTCTAGCCAAGTCAAAGAACCTTGGTCTGCAGGTTGATTTTGCAAATCGTAATAATCCCACAATCCGTCTTGAGCAAGTAGAAAGTTTGAAGCTGCAAGTGCTTCTAGTTCAAAATCAAAGCTAATATCCGAACTACCTGCACTCTCTTGATGTATTTCTACAGCAATGACATTATTACCATTAACTAAACTATTTGCAATACTTGTCGAAGATGTTCCATTTTCTGTTCCAACACTAGAAGCAAAAACCCCATAAAAAGGTGCTCCTGCTGGCATATTTTGCCTATCCACTTCTACACCATTTAAATAAATAATAGCACCATCGTCAAAAGTTAAATTCAGAGAAAGTGTATCATAAAGTGATGCATCAACCACATTGAAACTATGCCTAACATATAGTGTAAGTGCACTAGAGTTTACAACTGTAGCTTCATCTCCATCGCCATAACCCATGTGGGCATTTCCTGAAGACCAAGCACTATCATCGTAAGAATTATCATTCCAATCAAAAGAGCCTTGATCTGTAGGTTCATTTAAATTATCATAATAAGACCAAGAAGATCCATTATTTATTAAAGTTGTTTGTGCTGAAACATTCAATAAGCCAAAAAAACCTATTAAAATCAACAAATTAATTTTTAAATTAAATTTCATAAATGATTGCTATTAAATAATATATACTAGATTATTTAGGTGATCTAAACCCAAATTAATTTTTAATAATGATACGTTTTGTTTTAATTATTTGTTGTTTACTATCGAACATTCGTAAAAGATATAGACCTTCTGATAAATCACTAACATTTATCTCTTGTGCCTCATCATAAGACTCTTTTAAATCTAATCTTTTTACTAATTGCCCATATATATTATAAAGAGATATAGTAATATTCTCACCATTAAAATCTCGACATTCTATATTAAGAATATTATTTGCTGGATTTGGATATACTTTTATATTGTTTACACTAATATCTGTTGAAGAAGTATTTCTTGCAGATCCACCTCCAACAGTACAAAAAGCAACTTGACTTAAATTAACACTCATATTAACACCTGCATTACCATCGTAAGCATCGTTAAGGCTAACAGTAATTGATTGAACTCCACCAGAAATATTTATATTCACAGAACTAGTACTTGACCCAAGGAAAGTTCCATATGATTGATTGGATCCACTACCATTAATATAAGTAACAACTACTCTATCGATAAATCTTCTATTCTTTTTACCACTTTGCTCTGCATTCAAATTACTTACCGTAAATGATACATCTTGACTATTTGCTGGTAGGTTTAATGTTGTTCCACTAGATCCACTACCTGAATGCGTTAATGAGCTATTAGAAAATGAAGCTGAATCAGCAACACAATTATTACATGTTGGCGAATTAGAATCTGGTACACAAGGATCATTATCATTTGGATCTACAGTACTACAATATCCATCTCCATCGCTATCGGAAACTGGAGTTCCTGCACATCCACAATTGGCATCGTACACATCGTTTATGGTACAAGCATCACCATCATCACAAGAAGTTCCTATTAAGGCATCGTCTTGTCCAGGACATTGGTCTAAACCATCACAAA
>DFBO01000108.1 GCA_002366675.1 Flavobacteriaceae bacterium UBA3078 | reverse complement strand
AAAGAGCTTGCCTTTTCCCACCACCACCAGAAAATAAACAGAACAACTTGATATAAAAATCGCAATTTATTATTACATTTGCTAAAAATAGGTCAAATGACAAGTTTCGGACATTATATAAAAACAGAAAGAGAAAGACGAGAATGGACACAAACCGAACTCGGAATAAAAATCGGGATCAATACAAGTGCGATATGTCGCATTGAAAATGAAAGTCAAAAATTTAGCAAAACGAAATTGAGAAAATTAGCTGAACTCTTTCAAACCGATTTGCAAACCGTAACTGATTTATTTTTTGCAGATAAATTCGTTAAAGAAGCAATGAAATATAAATGTTCTGAATCTATTTTTTCAGTTGCAGAAGATACTGCTAACTATTATCGCAATGTAAACGTAAAACAAGGAAAATTAGAATTATGAAAAAACCATTAACATACATCAGCTTATTTAGCAGTGCTGGAGTTGGATGCTATGGCTTCAAACAAAATGGTTTTGAATGTATAGCAACTAATGAACTTCTAACAAAACGATTAAAAATTCAACTTTACAACAATAAATGTAAATACGAAACTGGATATATTTCTGGAGATATTTCAAATTCAGATGTTAAGAAAAAACTTTTTTCTGAATTAAAATTTTGGCAAGACAAACACAAAATAAAAGAACCTGACGTGATTATTGCAACTCCACCTTGCCAAGGTATGTCTGTTGCAAATCACAAAAAAAACAATGAAAAATCAAGAAATTCATTGGTTATTGAATCTATAAAAGTAACCCAAGAAATACTTCCTAAATTTTTCATTTACGAAAATGTAAGAGCATTTTTAAATACAATTTGTACAGATGTTGATGGTATAGACAAACCTATTAAAGAAGCAATAAAATATAATCTTGGAGGACAGTATAATATTCTTACTAAAATTGTAAACTTCAAAGAATATGGTTCAAATTCTAGTCGAACAAGAACTTTAGTAATTGGTATTAG
Organism: Flavobacteriaceae bacterium UBA3078; assembly: GCA_002366675.1. GTDB lineage: Bacteria > Bacteroidota > Bacteroidia > Flavobacteriales > Flavobacteriaceae > Xanthomarina. Next base: position 3,652 of record DFBO01000108.1, on the reverse strand, counting down.
AAAAGATATTCAAGATGTTTCGCCTTTTGATATTTTTCCAAAAAAACAAAAAGCAAAAACTCTACGTCAACTTATTGGGGATTTACCACGATTAGAAGAAATGGGTGAAATATCTGAAGATATTTTTCACGCTTATCGTGAATTTGACAAAAGAATGCTTCCTTGGATTGAAAATTTAGAAGAAGGTCAATCTGCTTTTGAACAAACTGACGAATTAAGGATACCTCACAGAATCATTGATGGAAAGTTAGTTCCAAACAAAAGTAAAAACGGGGATAAATATGCAAGATGGTATTGGGAAAAAGAAGGTCCTTGTGTGCATACAAGAAATGATATTTTATCAAGCCAAAACACAGTTCACCCAACAGATAATCGAGTGTTCTCGATAAGAGAACTTATGCGAATGATGTCTATTCCAGAAAGTTTTGAATGGTTTAATTTAAATACGAAAGATTTAAACGAAAAAACAGATTTAGAAAAAAAACTATTTCTAAAAAAAGAAGAATTAAACATAAGACATTGTCTAGGGGAAGCTGTTCCAACTGGTGTTTTTAAAAGTATTGCTTCTAATATTAAAAACTTTTACAAAAAAGAAAAAATATCAAGTACTGAAATCAAAAGTATTATTGAAGAAAATAAATTAAATATTACAGAAAATTTAATTCTATTCATAAAAGAAAACTTTAACAAACTATCATTAGAAAACATCTTTTTAATTGCAGAGTTTTCTAATTCTGAAAGGCAAGAAACTTCTGCTTATTTTACAAGAAAAGACATTGCTTTTTCAGTAATTAAAGATTTACCAGAACTTAAAAAGAAAAAGAAAATTAGGATTTTAGAACCTTCTGTTGGTGTCGGTAATTTCATTCCTCAATTAATTGAAAAATATAAAGACAAAGAAGAAATAGTTATTGATGTTTGTGACATTGACAATAACTCATTAAGAGTGTTAAAAACTATTTTAGAAAAGATTAAAGTACCCAAAAACTTCAAAATAAATCTGAAAAATGTAGATTTTCTATTATGGAATACTAAATTAAAATATGATTTAGTTGTCGGAAATCCTCCATATAAAAAACTAACAAAAAACAAAGAGTTACTTGACAGGTATAGATTTGGTTTGCAAAATACAGATACCAACAACTTGTTTTCTTTTTTTATTGAAAAATCAATAAGATTAGGTAATTATATTTCTTTAATTGTTCCTAAAAGTCTTTTAAATTCACCCGAATTTAATAAAACTCGAAAACTAATTAATACTCACAATCTAGAAAAAATTTGTGATTATGGAGAAAAAGCATTTAAAGGTGTAAAAATCGAAACTGTTAGTTTTTTAGTTAATACTATCAAAACAGAAAAATCTGATAACATAAAAATTGAAAGTTATATAAATAAAAAATACTCTCTAAAGAGTAAAATATATATTTTATCTAATGACTTTCCATATTGGTTAATATATAGAAGCGAAAACTTCGATAAAATTGCTTCAAAAATGAAACTTGACATATTCCAAAGTTTTAGAGATAGGCAAATAACAAAGTCATTAACTAAAAACAATGGAGAAATAAGAGTTTTAAAAGCTAGGAATATTGGTAATAATGAAATTAAAGACCTTGTAAACTATGATTGTTACGTAGATAATTTAGAAAACTTGGCAGTTTCAAAATATATAAATGAAAATGATGTTGTAATGGTTCCTAATTTAACTTATTACCCAAGAGCAACATTCTTACCTAAAAACACAATTGTTGACGGTTCAGTAGCTTTATTAACCTTAAAAAACGGAAGTAGATTACCAACTGAACAGGATTTAGAATTTTATAGTACAAAAGAATTTGAAAATTATTATCGAGTAGCAAGAAATCACGGAACACGTTCTTTGAACATTGACAATAACTCTGTGTTTTTCTTTGGCTTATTAAAAGAAATAACTGAATGAGTAAAACAATAGATAACCATTTTAATGGTTTAGATTTAGATATTAGAAAAAAGAATATTGGCACTTTTATGGATCAAAAAGTAACTCCTGATGTAGTATCAGGTGTTGCAGAATGTATTTTGGAATATTTAACCGAAAATGAAGAACCTTTCACTATAAATGATATTAGATACTTTGATTATTCAAATCAACTAGTGAAAGAAGTTTTTAATAAACCAGATGTACAAAAAGCCGAAAATGAATATGATAAGTTCTTTTCTCAACCAATAAAAATGTTTGCTTACGCTGGTATTTTGGAAGAAGACTTGACTAAAAGACCTTACAAATACTCTGTTTCAAACAAAGCAGTTTTAGAATTTGTCGGAATGCGTGAAAGAAATGCAGTTACTTTTTTACAAAAATATCTTGAAAAATTAAGTTCCGACAGTAATATTAAAATTCTTTTTGATGAGTTTTTCATTACTCAAAATAGAGCTGGCTATGAAAGATTAAAAACTCGATTCATTGATTTTATTATAGAAAATACACCAAAAAATGACCCAGTGGATATTTCTAGAATTTTTACAAAAATCATAAATCCATTAGCTTACAAAGAGAAAAAGTTCGGAACTAGAAGAGGTAGAATTTCACAAACAGTAATTTCACTTGATGAGTTATACTATAACAGACCCAATTGGCGTGATATTAATAAAGATAAATCTCTTACAAGAGAAGAAGCTAAAGCTTTATTTGAAGATGTTGTAGAAAATAAAAACTTCTTTAAATACCAAGTAACTAAAGCTAAAAAATTTGTTAGAAAACTTCAACCTTTTAGTGAAATTCATAGGTTTGAACAATATCCTGGTTTACAAGCACATCATATATTTATGGAAAGTGAGTTTCCGCAAATTGCAGATTTACCAGAAAATATAATTATCCTTACACCTAATCAACATTTTTATAGAGCTCACCCAAACAACAAAACATCAGTTATAGATGAAAAATATCAAGCAATTTGTTTGATTTCGAAACTTGACTCTATAGAAATTAACAATCGTACTGGCGAAAATGACTACTCTTTAGAAGATTTTATAAATGTGTTAAATACAGGTTTTGAAACAGAACATTTTAACACAGGGATGGATTATGAAGAAGTAAAACATCAAATCATAAATCACACTTATGCACGAGCATAACTAAAAAACTAAATCTATGTATAAAGCAAGTTTCGGAAAAGTTGGTCAAATTCGTTTCAATAATCAGAATGAATATTATGAATTATTAGGGTTTCTAGCTAAATCAAATGGTGGAACAAAACTTAAATGGGAAGACAATGATGTTAAAGGAACTGCTTGGGGAAAAGAATTAAGAATTGAATTTTTTATTTTACCTCCAGGTAATCTTTCTGCTTATTTAAAACAAACTTTGGGAAATGGCTTTAGGATACTATCAAGAGTTAATTGCAATGAATTTGTTAGAGATATTGTTAATAATCATAATTTTATTATGGGAGGAATTCAAAATATTGGTAACATTAGAGGGACTATTCCTGCTCAATTTCATACTGATTTTGATAGAGGATTGACATTGTAAAAAGCCGACACATAAAGCCATACACATTTGCAATTCCCTTCAGCCATCACACAAGCCCAAAATTGCAAAAGAGTATGTCTTTTCCAACGCTAGCAAGTTTGCGGAAAGGAAAAGCCAGTGTACAACAATGTATAAAAATAA
>DFBO01000115.1:4159-4822 GCA_002366675.1 Flavobacteriaceae bacterium UBA3078 | reverse complement strand
TTTATAAGAGAAATTGTTAAAGATATTGAAGATATTGATGGTGATTATAAAGCTGGCATGAATACTTTACCTATAGTTATTGGTAGAGAAAGAGCTTCGAAAATAATTTTTATTTTATTGTTAATTCCTTTATTTGCTGTTGTTTATTATGTTGTTACAAACTTATATAAACAACTATTATTGGTTGGTTATTTTTTATTGTTTGTAATTGCTCCACTTATATACATTATCATAAAATCTTATACAGCTGAAACTAAAAAGGAATATCATTTTATTAGCAACATGCTTAAATTGGTCATGCTTTTTGGCTTGTTGTCTTTATTGCTTTACAAATACATTCTACTTGAATAATGTTAAACGAAAAACTAAAACAATATCATATTATTTTAGCTTCTGGTTCACCAAGAAGGCAACAATTTTTTAAAGAGTTAGGTTTAGATTTCGAAGTTCGATTAAAGTCAGTAAAAGAAGAATATCCAAATAGATTAACTCACTTCGAAATCAGTGATTATTTAGCACAATTAAAGTCACTTCCGTTTAAAGAAAATTTAAAAGATAACGAGATACTAATTACAAGTGATACTATTGTTTGGCATAATAACAAAGCACTTGGCAAACCTATAAATGAAGAAGATGCTTTTAACATGATAAAGTCGTTAAGCA
>DFBO01000115.1:385-4084 GCA_002366675.1 Flavobacteriaceae bacterium UBA3078 | reverse complement strand
TTGTATGCCTTTAGATAAAGCTGGAGCTTATGGCATTCAAGAGTGGATTGGACAAATTGGTATAACCAAAATAGAAGGTTCTTACTTTAATGTAGTTGGATTACCAACACATCTTGTTTATTCTGCTTTAAACAGTTTAATTACATCTTAAATATAGCTTAAGAAGAGCTGAGTTAAAAAACAAGCAATTTTAAGCTAATCTTGAAACAAAATTCTCATCGTATGGCAATCCACTTTTTACTATAGCAAAAGCTTGTTTGAAATATCGTTTATTTTCACGTACTTGCATATATAAGATGGATATAGTCAATTTTCTATATCCAATTGTTACCACACATTTAATCAACGAACTTACATCAAAACTTATGAAAAAACATAAATCTTTTCTTATAATATTAATCTTGTCACTAATTTTTATTTCTTGCGATTCTGATGATTCAAATGATATTGCAAATGAGAACTTGAACCTGAAATTGATAAAAATTGATTTTTTTGATTCTGATAACAACTTAACAGGAACAACAAATTTTATTTATGATGAGGAATTAAGATTGATTGCGCAACAAGATATTAATGGGAATGATATTTTTACTTACACATACGAAAACAATAAAATCAAAACAATAACAAGTAACGGAGGAACTATCATAAATTACATTTACGAGAATGGATTTATTGTTTCAAGTTCAAGTACAATAAATGGTGTTTTATCACCAAACGTTTTAGAATATGAATATGATAATATGAATAGATTAATTAATACTAAAATCTATGTAAATGGAAACTTAAATTGTGAAATAGACGATACATTAGACGACCATAATAATATTGAGATATCTATCAGTTCTTGCCAAGGCAATCAACCTAACCAAAATAGTTTTGAATATGACGAAATGAAAAACCCAAGTTCTTTATATTTTAATCCAGAATTGTTAAAAGTTTTACGAGTCGGAACTAATAACTCTATCGAATCTTATGATAATGATATGAATCTCACTTCCTCTAGTTCTTATCAATATAATAACGAAGATTATCCATCTGTTTCCATTATTACTAATACAATACATAATACTATTTATGGACTATCAGAATTTAGAAATGAATACACTTATGAAAATATTGAGTAGAATAATAATAAAAAACGTGTGGTAACAAAGAACTGAGTTAAAAAACAAGCAATTTTAAGCTAATCTTGAAACAAAATTCTCATCCTATGGCAATCCACTTTTTGCTATAGCTAAAGCCTGTTTGAAATATCGTTTATTTTCACGTACTTGCATATATAAGATGGATATAGTCAATTGTCTATATCCAATAGTTGGTTGTAATTTGAACAAAATGAGAACTGAAAAATGCTATATGTGCGAAAAAGATGCTACTTCGACAGAGCACGTTCCACCTAAATGCCTTTTCCCTGAAATGAAAGACACAAAGGGAATTGATTTCAGAAAAGAATTAATTACTGTGCCTTCTTGTGATATTCATAACAAAGAAAAATCTGATGATGATGAGTTTTTAATGCTCTCTTTATCCGGACTTATAAAAAATAATCCAGTTGGAAATTTCCACCAATTGACCAAAGCAAATAGAGCTTTAAAAAGAAAGAATAAAGATTTTATAGAAAAGCAAATTCTTCGAAATCACAAATTGCAGAAAGTAAAAACAACGGACGGAAAATATAGAATTATCTCAATTGGCAACCCGAATGTTGAAAGACTATCAAATTGTTTAGAACATATTGCATACGGAATTTACTATGAGGAATTTAAAAAGCGATTTGACGGAGAATTAAAAATGATTTTAGAATTCATTGAGTATACTGATGAAAATATGCAGACAATGAAGCAATTCATAAAAAAGAGATTTGAGGTAGAAAACGAATTAAATAAAGAGATTAAAGGAAAAAATCCATTAGTGTTTTATTATCAATTTCACGAACCTGACAATTTTGGACTTATTGGAATGAGAATGATATTTTACGGAACAGCAGAGGCTTATTTTTCATTTAAACCTAAAGAAGCTAAACAACCATTTGACATGGAAATGAAATTAATGGAAAGTGGAATTACAACTATAATGAATGTTGATGGAAAAGAATTTATATTTAATAAATAAAAAACTACAGCCAACAACCTATAAAACTAATTACTAAGCTCGAATTTCCCTAACAACACAAACTCTACCAAACACCAACAACCAAACACCAAACACCAAACTCCAAACTCCAAACACCAACAACCAACAACCAAAATCAAAAAACCAAAATCCCAACCCCATCAGCAGCATTCAGCAAATAACGTTCCCCATTTACTTCCTGATAAAACCTAACACCCAACACACATAGCAAAGTACCACTACCACTAGGCAAAGCATCTGGCACCAACCTGACAGAATCCCCAGCAAAACTAGTGTCCAAGACCAAAGGTGTAGCAAGTTCCAGCTCATAATCTAGCGTTGCAAAGTCAAAATCAAGAACTCCGTAAGTTAACTCTATATGCGTAGCACCAGAAATAAAACCAACACGCTTAATAGCAAAGTCAGAAATAGTCAACGCATAAGAAGTCCTGTCAACATCAAAAATAAAAGGCAAAACAGACCTAACGCTGCATTCAGGCGTATAAACAAACTGCCTAATCAATGCCATACCTTCAGCAGTATCTACACCTTCATAAACCACTCGCTCACCACGTTTATTAACAACATCCAACTTTTTCAAATTTGTAAACAAAGTCATTAACCTACTATGAAAATTAGAAAACTTATAGCCTTTATAAAACACTCGCAAAGCAGTCCTAAAAATCTTATTAACTCTAGAGCAGTTCCCAAACTCAGCACCATTCTCCCGAACACGCTGCATACTAGCCTTCGTTTTTATAGCCTTTCCATTAAACCCACCTCCTGCTACTCTGGACACATACGTATCTTTTAAAAAATAAAAATTAATACCACCTAACGTACCAACCAATGGTATAATACCTTTCTGTTTAGCCATAATTGTTATTATTTAAAGTTAAACCCTTAACTAACAACAATATACAAAATATTTTACAACTAATTATATCAATCTTATAGCATGCTTATAGCGTAGTTATAGCGTGCTTATTGCATGCTTATAGTATCAAATATATATGTCAGATACCTATAAGGGTCATAATTGGTAAAGGTTAAAGAAACATTAAAACCAACCTCGATGCTGGTTTTCTTTTTATATTTATTCCATTCTAAAAAACCAACCATGCAAAGATTATTACTTGTTGTAATTATAGCCCTATTCTCAAGCCATAACATATTCTCTCAAGCTCCTATAAAACCTAATGCTTCAGAAGTTTATGAATCTATAAAAAAACTCAACTTTTTAGGCTCCGTTTTATATGTAGCAGCACATCCAGACGACGAAAACACGCGTCTTATTTCATATATGTCCAACCATATAAAAGCAAGAACAGCTTACCTATCTTTAACTCGTGGTGATGGAGGACAAAACCTGGTAGGTCCAGAAATAAGAGAACTACTTGGCGTAATAAGAACCCAAGAACTACTAACTGCCAGACAAATTGATGGTGGTGAACAACGCTTTACTCGTGCTAACGATTTTGGTTACTCCAAACACCCAGACGAAACACTTGAAATATGGAACAAAGAAGAAGTTTTAAGCGATGTGGTTTTAGCAATCAGACAATTTCAACCAGATATTATAAT
>DFBO01000115.1:0-358 GCA_002366675.1 Flavobacteriaceae bacterium UBA3078 | reverse complement strand
TTATCCAAACCAATTAGAACAGGCTAGTGTCTGGCAACCAAAACGTTTGTTTTTTAACACCTCTTGGTGGTTTTATGGCAGCCAAGAGAAGTTTGACAAAGCAGATAAAAGCAACTTGCTAGAATTCGATACAGGTACTTTTTATCCATCAAGTGGATTAAGCAATACCGAAATTGCTGCACTAAGTAGAAGTCAGCATAAATCTCAAGGTTTTGGGAACACTGGTTCTAGAGGCACTCAAATGGAATATATTGAATTGATTAAAGGAGATATTCCAAAAGATGAAACCAATCTTTTTGAAGGAATCGATACTACCTGGAATCGTGTAAAAGGCGGGCAAGCTATTGGAATCATTTTA
>DFBO01000161.1:9654-10606 GCA_002366675.1 Flavobacteriaceae bacterium UBA3078 | reverse complement strand
GGTCATCTTCGCCTGATGCTCCATTTAAAATAAATTTGGTATTTACATGTGGTTTATGCTTGTATAGTTTTCCAGCAGCCCACCAAGCAACATTTCCTTTTGCATCTCCATACATAATATTTAAGCCTGGAGCGTGAATCATTGAAGCGCCTTTTTTAACATCTTTCATTTCTTTGGCTCTTGAAATAGTATGAAGAGCTGCTAACATTCTTCCTTCAAGCTGTGTAAATATCCAAGACATTGCAATAGGTTTGGTTTGAGAAATAGCATCAACAACATCGTTCATAATTGGCCCATGACGCGTACTTCTTACTTCAATTGTTACATCTTCAGCATCTTTAACTTTAATAGTTTTTGTAACCGTTTTATAAGCTGCATAACCATTTGGAGTCTTATATTTGTTAGTATCAGTAGGATGATTTTCTTCTTTGTAAAAATCAATATCATCATTTTCAAACATTGTTAATCCATACGCGTAATTTCTATTATGGCCTAATAAAGGAAAAGGTACACCAGCTAAATGATAACCATACAGTTCGTAATTTGGTGTTGAAATATGTGCTTCATACCAAACAGCAGGTTGCGAAAACCCAATGTGTGGATCGTTTGCAAAAAGTACGTTTCCTGTAGTAGTTTTTTTAGGAGAAATCACCCAACTATTGCTTCCGATAAAAGGAGGGATTGGCGAACTTTTCATAATTTCATTTACGCTTGTCACCATAGTTGAATAACTTTCAAGCGCTGGGTTAGCATTTTTTATTAGAACAGTATTTGGGTTAATATTGATACCTAATTCTTTTAAATAATCACTACCTAATTTTTCTTTAATTACGCTTAAAAGAGGATCTGTTTTTTGAGCCATCGCAAAACTAAAAGACATATAACCCATAATATTATAAATATCATTTAATTTGTATTGCTCTTTCTCGACACCTATTAATGTAAATTCTAT
>DFBO01000161.1:8826-9589 GCA_002366675.1 Flavobacteriaceae bacterium UBA3078 | reverse complement strand
TAAACTTCACCATTTTTATCTAAATTTGCTATTGATTTTTTTGAAGTTTCTTCAATGCCTAAACTCACAAAAAATTGATCATTTTTCAACATTTTTTCTCCAAAAATTTCAGACAACCTTCCTGGTGCAATTCTTCGCATTAATTCCATTTGCCATAAACGGTCTTGTGCATGTACATATCCTAATGCTGTAACAGCATCTAATTGGTTTTCAGCATAAATATGCGGCACACCATAATCATCAAAATAAACGGTTGTTTCTTTACTTAAGTTTTCTAGTTCTAAATTGCCAGAATAACTAGGTTTTAAACTATTATAGTAAATAGCACCACCAATTAAAATAAGTACCAATAAAGTACCTAAAAAGATTATAATTTTTTTGAAAATACGCATTGAAATTATGATTTTTATATAGTTACTTCAAAGATAGTATTTTATATGATATAACAATTATTAGTAAAAAATATTTGTCTAAATGTAAAATAAACTTTACATTTGAAAAATAAATATAATAAGTATGAAGTCAAGATTTTTATTTTCGCACAAGTACAAGCCTTTAGGGTGGTTTTTATTTATAATGGGATTTGTATTAGGAGTTGTTTTAATGCTAAATGAATATGATTACCCAAATTGGGAAATAAACGTTTTCCCTTTGATTGGTGAGCATGATATATTTTCAAAACCACCATTTGAGTGGAATAAAAATAATATAGCCGATGAATTAGCAGCTGTTTTAATAATTATTGGAGGTATTTTAGTATCAT
>DFBO01000161.1:0-8682 GCA_002366675.1 Flavobacteriaceae bacterium UBA3078 | reverse complement strand
AAATCTAAAAGGAATATTAAAGATGAAGAATAATATAAAAGTAGAACGTGCAATACACAATATTACGCAGGCAAAATTGGCTGAAATGATTAGTGTAAGCAGACAAACAATTAATGCTATGGAGCTAAACAAGTATGTTCCATCAACAGTTCTAGCATTAAAAATTTCTGAAATATTTAAAAAGCCTGTAAACGAAATTTTCTTTTTAGATGATTTAGATTGATTAAGTTTAGGTATTAAAGTAAACCTTTAGATTTAAAATTGTAATTACAAATCCTGAAAAATTGGAACTTTTTTGAAGATACTCTGTAATTAAAAATAGTAATAAATTTTATTTATATTTGGAAATGTAATAAAAGTTACATAAATAATATATACGAAATTTAAATCTACTTACTATGAAATCAAAATTACTTTTACTAACATCCTTAATATTGTTAACTGTAGCAACAAGTTTTTCTCAATCTTCAGCTTCTTCAGCTGGAATAGCAGTGCAAGGAATTGCGAGGGACAATAACAATACGGCCAGAATTAGTGCAAGTGTTAGTTTAGCTTTTGAAATCTATTATTTGAATAACTCAAATAATGCAGTTCCAATTTATTCTGAAAACGTAACCTTACAAACTGATGCTTTTGGTGTTTTTTCACACGTTTTAGACCCAGGTTCAGCAAATAATGCTATTATTGCTAACAATATTGCTTATTTAAGAATTACAGAAGGTGCTAGTATAATATCTGACGAAAAATTAAAGCATGTACCCTATGCAATAGCAGCTAGTAACGGTGTTCCAACAGGTTCCATAATGCCTTTTGTAGGAACAGTAGCGCCTCCGGGTTGGGTAATTTGTGATGGTGGTTCTTTAACTTCAGTACCAAGTTCTGCAGCTCTTATAGGTTTGTTGGGCTCTAATAACTCTCCAAATTTACAAGGTATGTTTTTAAGAGGTGCAGGTGTAAGCCCCGTAAATGGGCAAGCTGGTCCATCGCTTAATACCACTCAAAATGATGCATATCAAGATCACGGACATTTTAATAACTTTTCAATTAATAATGGTGGTAACCACTCACACACCACTTATTTAAAACAACACGCTACTGAAGTTGCAGGTGCAGGAGGAAACAATGCTAATGTTAGAGCAGTATCTTATGATGGTAATCCTCCTCAAGTTAACGGTGATATTATAGCAAATCCAGCTGGTAACCATAGCCATGGAATATCAGGCGGAGTAAGCTGGGCAAATTATGGTAATAGATCTTCAGAAACACGCCCTGTAAATTATGGTGTAAATTATATTATTAAACTGTAATAGTATTTACTATGAAAAAAATACTATTCATTTGCTGCTTGGCTTTTGCCACTGCTAATATTTGGTCGCAAAGTGATGGTGCAAAACCTGTAACACTTTCACAATCTATTCAAAAAAATGGATATACCATACAAGTAGGTGTTCCATTTTTAGGAGAGAATTTGAATAACTCAAATCGTACTACAAATCCTTTAGATATACGTTTTCCTTGGGATATATTATACTTATATACTACTTTTTCAGAAGATTCATTTGATGTTTCAAAAGGGTATTTTGGAGATAAAATTTTAATTAGCTGGACTATAAAGAATAATATTAATTTAATTGAGAATATTAAAATATATAGAAGAGAATATTCAGATAACAATACAACCCCTTTTGAGCTTATTGCAAATACTTCTGCAACAGCAACTCAGTATGAAGATTTATACGTAGAAGGTGGTGTTCTATATGAGTACAAAGTTGTAGCAGGAGGTGTAAGTGCTATAGATAGTTTATATACAACCTATATAACAGGTATTGGCTATAGAAGCCCAACAGCTATAGTTACCGGAAGTGTTACTTTTGAAGGAGGTAACCCTGTGAAAGATGTAATTATTAGAGCCTCATCACAAGGTAGTGAAACCATTAGAGGAAGTGCATTAAATATACCCTCTACAGGAAATTTAGAAATTAATCAGTTAGAAAATGGAATTACAACTAATGCAACTCTACAAGCTTGGCTGAAACCAGGAATAAGCTTTGTAGGAGACGGGGAACAACCTATTAAATTGTTTCAAATGAAAAGCTCTACTGAGGTTGAAGACACGAATAATCCTATAGATATAAGTGTAAAACTATTGGAAACCACAAAATTACTTGAAGTTACTATTGGTAATGATAGTTTCCAACTATCAAACTTCTACCCTTCTGGGGAATTAGACGCAAAAGGAAATGACCTTTTAGTTCCAGTAACAGAATTTAATGCTAATTTTGTTCACTTTTCAATTGTTATTAATGATGGCGAAATTCCAAAATTATACATAAATGGAAGACTTATTAATGAAGCTTATAAGCAAAGTGTTTTAGAGATTTACCCTAACTTTAATGTAACTAACCCTAACAGTGTTTTAGATTTAAGCATTTCAAATACAACAGTTTGGGATTTATTTACAGTAGGAGGTGGTAAAAATGCCATTGTAGATGAAATTAGAATTTGGAACTCTGAAGTTTCAGAAAAAAATATTAGAACAGATTATAGAAGATATATTAGCGGTAACAATACCAATTTAATGGTTTATTTAACAGCTAATGAAGGAGTAGGTAGTTATTCTTATGATATATCAAGAAATGGGTTTAGCTATAATAAGAATCATGGAAAACTGTATAATCTTACTGATAACCCTGCAGATAAAGTGTTATGGGTGAGTGGTGCTGGTAATGTTCCAAAGGATAATCAATTAGGTATTTTAGGAGTTACCGATATTTATGGTAATTATGAAATTACATCCATACCTTATTCAGGAACAGGAGAATCATTTACAATAACACCATTATTAGGTGTACATCAATTTGAACCAGCACAGCAATTAGTTTTTTTAGGCCAAGGTTCAGAAGTTGTAAATAGAGTAAACTTTACAGATATATCTTCATTTAGTTTTAAAGGAAAAGTATTGTATGATACACGAGGCGTTTTTAAATCATTTGTAGAAATAAACAGTGCAAATCCATTAGAACCCAATTTTTCAGGTTTAACAGATGGAGATGAATACATAAGTGGACCAGGAATAATTGATGAAGGTTATAACTATTATGAGAAAGGATCAGAAAAATATTCAAAAGGTGAATATTGGTTGAATGACCGAAATACACCAAATGATCAAACTGATGATTACCTAGAAAGGTATGCTAAAATACCTGTTGAAGGAGCTACTATTTATGTTGATAGTGAAATAGTACTTGATGAAAATAATATTCCTGTTGTAACTGATAGTGAAGGTAATTTTAATGTTAGTGTTCCAATAGGAAATCACTTTATTAGTATAAATAAAGATGGACATGAGTTTAATTACGAAGGGAGGTTTCCAGCAGGGCAAGGAAATTTAAAAGAATTTTTTGAGGATGCAAATGAACAAGTTGTTTTTGTAGATCAAACAAGGGTTACTTTAGTTGGTAAAGTTGTTGGAGGTAGTGTTGAAGCAGCTAAACCTATTGGTTTTGGAGATCAAGGGTTATTTCAAAAACAACTAGTAGGAACCGATGGGAGTTCTGAAATAATTACAGTAAGTTCAAAAAATAATATTGGTATTGCTAGTGTAACTTTAGATTATACTCCGCCTGGTTCTTTGGTTACTAATTATACACAATTTGGTTTTCAAACAAATGAAGAGTCAGGAGAATATAGGGTAAATGTTATGCCTTTAGCTTACCAAATCAATCAGCTTTCTGGTTTAAAAATTATAAATAATTCAGCTATTAATTTATTAGAAGGAAACGAAACAGTTAATCTTTCAACAGTTGAAGAATTAACAGTTCCAGAGTTCCAATATGAGGATAATAGTATTGAAATTGGGAATCCCTACCATTATGAAAAAAGTTTTACTTACAGATCTCAACCTATTTTAAGTGTTTTAGATCAAACCTCAGATGGTGGTGTAGAAATTAATGATAGGTTAATAAGTACTAAAGGGTTTCAATACCCTGTTTACACCCAGTTTTCAACCTATAGGATAGTTTTAAAAAAACTTGAGCGTTATGAAAATTTTGATGGATTAGAAACAATTGAAGATATTGTACCAATTATTGATGGTGAATTAAGAACAACCAATAATTTAGCCTTAGAAGGCTCTGAGAGTATTATTCAAGATACAAATGACGCTAGTTTAATAACTTATTCTTTTAAAGGTGGTTTGCCAAGAATTTCTTCGCCATTTACAAAAACAATAAATTTAAAGTTTAGAATCAATGGACTTGATTATGAAGCTGAAAATTACAATACTGAGGGAATTATTTTGGGTGGAAAATCGGATGGTAGTCAAACATTTATTACCGCAGCACCAGATATTCCAGATATAATTTTAAGAGATCCGCCAGGTTCTAATAGTTATGCAACTATTGAAAAAGGGCAAAGTATAACATACTCAACAGAAAGTGAGTTTGAAACAGGTGGTGAATCTAGCCAAGTATTCAAATCTAAATTAGGTGTTAAGTTTGAATCAGGTGGAGGTATGGTTGGACCTGTAATTTCTAGTGAAACCACAAACAACATTGAAGCTGGTATCTCACTTTCTACCTCATATTCTGAAATTAAAGGATTATCAAAAACATATTCTTTCTCCAAAAAAATATCAACTAATGATAGTCCTGATTATGTAGGGGCAGAAGGAGATCTTTATATTGGAAATTCTAAAAATTACTTTTATGGATCTTATAATGATGTTCAATCCTCAGAAAACATAGTTGGAACTTCAGATTCTTTTGAACTAACAAATGATGAAGGGGAGAGTATTCATATTAGTAAGCAAAAGGCTATGTATTTTGCCGAAGAACCTTCTGAAACCTTTTTTGTTTTTTCTCAAAAGCATATTTTAGAAACATTAATTCCAGATTTAGAACTAATTATTTACAATATTGATAATGGAATTATTGTTGAAAATACAGAAGGAGTATTGTCTAGGAAGTATTATACACAACAAATAACACTTTGGAGGAAAACCATTTTAGAAAATGAAAGATCTAAATATCGTGCATTAAAAGAGTCAAATATTGTTAGGTCTGAAGTTGATAATCAAATAGATTCATCAATAACGAGCATAGAAGAAGCTATTGGAGATTTAGATAATGGTATTGGAAATGAAGGGTTTAGGCTAGGTTTAGTAAATATGTTGCAAAATGGATATCAACTAAAAGAACTTGTTGCAAGTAATTTTAAAGATAATATTTCTTTTGATGCTGGTTTAGGAGAGTATTCAAGCTCTGTTGAAACTGTTTTAGTTTCTTCTAAATCAGTTTCATTTGAGCTTGAATTTGATGTGTCTCTAGGGGTTGAATTAGGTTTTGATTTTAACGGTACAGGTTTGTTTACATCAACAAATTTAAGTTTAAGTGAAAAAGCTAGTACAGATGTTGGACAGGAAGATGAGAGTAAAACAATTGTAAGTTATTTTTTAAAAGATAATGATTCAGAAAACATTTTTAGTATTGATGTTGTTAATATGTTTGATGGAAATGGCCTAATATTTAGTACTCTGGGAGGAAGAACTTCTTGTCCCTACGAGGGAGAAGAGCTATCTTACTTTTTCAATCCTTTAAATTACAATCCTAGTGCTGAAGAAATAGTTGAATTGGAAGAGGCTGATAGAGTTCCTTTGAATATTGCAACTCAAAAAATTGAAGTTCCAACGCTTAGTGTTACTGTAGCTAACGTTAGTAATGTACCTGAAGGTAAAAATGCTGAATTTGAATTGATTTTAGAAAATAATAATGTTACAGGTAGTGATGCTGAGTTTTTATTAAAAGTTGATAATCTTAGTAATCCTAATAATGCAATAATTAATATTGAGCCTAACGGAACAGTTGTATCAGTACCTTATGGCCAGCAAGTGAAATTTGTTATGACACTAGCTAAATCTATTTCAGATGTTTATGATTATGAAAATATACGGATACTGTTACAATCCATTTGTGATGGGGAAGAAGTAAGCGACGATGTTATTGTTTCAGCTCACTTTATACCATCTTGTTCTGATGTTATTTTGAGTGCACCTTTAAATAATTGGGTATATAATATAGATACTGCTTATAATTTAGATGGTTCTACAAATCCTTTAATGGTGAATATGGTTGGTTTTAATACTTCTTTTGATAGTTTCAAAAAAATTGATTTAGAATACCGTTTAGCAACATCACCTACTTGGACAAGGTTACAAACATATTATGGAAGTCAAGTATTTTATGATGACGCTATTGCAAATAATGAAACAGAAATATCTTTAATTGAAACACCTTCACTATCATTCTTAGTTGATATTACTGGGTTACAATTGCAAGATGGTATTTATGAAATTAGGGCAAGAAGCTCTTGTACAAATAATACTGAATTTATATCAGAAGTGATTTCAGGTAAAGTTGATTTACATGCTCCACAAAAATTTGGGACACCATTACCTATTGATGGCGTTTTAGGTGCTGGTGAAGATTTGAAAGCTAGTTTTAATGAAAATATCTTTTACAATTCAGCAGTAAGTAATATAGAAATAAAAGGGCAAACAAATCAATTACCAATTAATCATAATGTTTCATTACATTTTGAAGGATCAACGAATACTGCGGTTATTAACAACCCTAAAATAACTTCTGGAGATCTATCGTTAGAATTTTGGATGAACAATGCTACAATTGCTGGAAATGCTGACATTATTAAGCAGAATGGAGGTATAAATATTGGGCTAAATAATGGTGAACTATTTTTTACGTTAGGAGGTCTTACAGCACAAGCAAGTATTACAAATGATAATTTATTCCATCATTATACATTTACATATAAAAACAGCACTGGTGAAATAAGTATTTATCAAGATGATGCTGAAATTGCTGGTAATACTGGGAATCCTAATTTAAATTTCACAAATAACAATCCATTAGTAATTGGAGGAAATAATTTTATTGGAAACCTACATGATTTACGTTTATGGAATAAAACAATCAGTTTAGAGAATGCATATGCTAAAATGTATGATAAATTAGTTGGTAATGAAGCCAATTTAATTGGTTATTGGCCAATGGATGAAGGTAGGGGAGAAATAGCAAAAGACTTAGCTAGATTTAAACATGCCATAGTAAATACAAACTGGGACATTAAACCAAAAGGAACTTCATATGATTTTGAAAATGGCCAATATTTAGCATTAGACAATGTTGATTTTGTTCAGCTAACTAATGAAATGGATGCAACAATCTCGTTTTGGGTAAAAACAGGAGTATCACAAGAAGCTACATTGTTTTCAAACGGTAAAGGTGATGGATCTGACATTGTACAATCTAATGGCTTAACAAATAAATGGGCTATTAATATATCAAGTTCAGGGATGTTATCATTGGAAAGTGAAGGCAATTCGTATGTGCTAACAAGTCAGCCAATTAACGATAATAATTGGCATCATGTAACCTTATTGTTTAATAGAATAGGGTCTTTAAGAACATATGTAG
Source organism: Flavobacteriaceae bacterium UBA3078 (assembly GCA_002366675.1). Lineage (GTDB taxonomy): Bacteria > Bacteroidota > Bacteroidia > Flavobacteriales > Flavobacteriaceae > Xanthomarina. The sequence goes on along the minus strand of DFBO01000161.1, from coordinate 1,189 downwards.
ATGCTGAGGCAGTTACTTCTAACCAAATGGCTGCAATAGGTGGTTTTTCAGGAAATAAAATATGGATTGGAGCTAGAGGATCAAAGGATCTTGCAGGAAATGAAACTATTGACAGGCAATTTATAGGGAAAATTGATGAATTCCGCTTTTGGAATACCTTACGTAATTTAGAACAAATAAGTAGAGACCGTTTTAATGAAGTTGATATTGAAAGTATTGGGTTGGTATTATATGCCAGAATGAATGCACCAGACCCTGAAAATGGAAATGGGCCAAGATATTATCATACATATAGCAACGAAACAGTAATTTCAAGTAATGCTATTTTAAGCAGTGGAACTGTTAATTATTCAAATGATGTTCCAGCTATTAAGCCTGAAAGAAGTTTAATAAAATTCCAAGTGAATCATGTAATTAATGAGGATGAAATGATTTTAGAACCTGTAGTAACAAATTGGGCTTCGTTAGAAGGGCAAATAATAGATATTACAGTGCATAGAATGTTTGACAGTGCAAATAATATGCAGCAATCACCAATTACATGGACAGCTTATGTAAAACGTAATGAGGTCAGTTGGTTTGCTGAAGGATATAATGAAATAGTTGATATTGTAAAAAATAGCGGTGAAGAAAAATCATTTGAAATTACCTTATTAAATAAAGGAGGTAATGGGCAACCATATTCTATAAATAATATACCAAGTTGGTTAAACCTAAGTAGTACAACTGGTACCATTGCACCAAATAGTAGGGTTATAATTACAGCTACAATAGATCAAGAATTAACTCCAGGTGAGTATTTGGAAAATTTATATTTGCAAACCGATTTTGGGTATGATGAAAAGTTACAAGTTAAAGTAAGAGTATTAGCTCAAGAGCCTGATTGGGAAGTAGACCCAACTGAATTTGATTATAGTATGAATATTGTTGGTAGAATTAAAGTTGACAGTAAATTTTCTGAAGATTCTTATGATAAGATAGTTGCATTTTATAACGGAGAAGTGAGAGGTATAGTAAATTTAATTTACCTAGAATCTTTTCAGGAATATTACGCATACTTAACAATTTATAGCAATAATGTGTATGGAGAAGAAATTGAATTTAGTATTTGGGATGCTTCTCAAGGTAAAATACTAGAAGCAACAATTGATACTAATACAAGTACCATTTTTAAAGAAAATGAAGTGAT
>DFBO01000153.1 GCA_002366675.1 Flavobacteriaceae bacterium UBA3078 | reverse complement strand
ACTTTTTATTTTACTACAATTAGTTCTTGATACAATTTTTAGGCTTTAATTAAAACCTAAAAATCGTTTCACTCTTTTTGTTACAAACTCTCCAAATTTTCTAGCGTAAAAGCACCTCTCTTTAACTAAAGAGAGGAACACATACTAACTAAATTATTGTTTGTTAGAAGCTCTCCTCTTATTTTAAGAAGAGAATGAATTCTGATTTTTTTTTTAAAATCGGAAGAAAGAGGAGTTAAGACTTAACCTCTTGAGTTTTATCCTTACCTAATTTCTCCTTGATTTTTTCAATCATTTCTGGAGCATTCTTGTCATCTGGTTTTAGACTTAATACTTTGTAATAATTTTTTAGAGCTTCTGTATAATTTTCTTTTTCAAAATAAGCTTCAGCAAGACTATCAAACACATTGTATTTGTATGGAAAGATCTTAGTGTTCAAATCAAAAACATACATGGCTTTATCTAATTCATTCGCTCGTAAATAAATATAACCTACAGTATTTAATTCTCTGCTTCCTTTTACGTATTCGGAGAGCATAGAAACTAATCTATTTTCACCTCTTTTTAAACTATCTAATGTAATCTCAGCTAATTGATTTTGTAAAAAATTTGCTGCTGGATAATTAGGTGTATAACGTTCTCCGTTTACAATTTTAAGCATGTCACGTTCTAAAGTTTCTTTAGGATGCTCTACAATTCTGTTGGCTTCTTTTCCATTTTTATAAAAGATAAATGTTGGAACTCTATGGACATTCATTCCTTTCTCTTCATGATTGGGAGCTTGTTTATAGGCATCTTGAGTGTTATCTAAAGCAATAGTTTCTAATTGACTATCAGGAAATTTAGTTGCATCTAAAATGCTATAAAATTGAGGCACTTCTTTTTTGCTATCTCCACACCAAGTTCCTAAAAAGACTTTAATAGTATATTGATTGAGTGAATCTTTTAGCTTTTTAATAATTTTATTGTTAACTAAGTAATTGTCATGATTTGCGTCAAACCAGACATTAAATGGTGCTTGTTTTAATCCTTTTTCATTAATTATACCTAGCATTTTTTGTTTTCCTTTTTCGTCTGTAACAACTTTGTTGATTGATTGAGAAAAAATGATTTGGGAACAAAAAAGGATTGAGATTAGAATGTATGTTCGTTTCATGATTGATTGATTTTTTCAAAAATATTATGCTTATAGATTGAAAACTAATAATCTGTATTTTCAGCATCATTACATATACCAATGGTTAGAATTCATGTATAAATGGTTGTTTGTTACTTTATTATTGACTTTTGTACATATAGTTTGATGAAATAAATATTTCTATTTACTTTCATCAAAACATAAGTTGTATTGATGCCATTAAAAAAACATACGTCTCAAATTTTGGTTCATATCTTGTTCTGGGCCTTATTTGTATTTGTTTCACTATTTGTGTTTTCTAAATATTATTGGCGTGAAAACCCGTTTTTACAGTATGTATCTATTTTGGTAGTTATTGTATATGTTAACAATCTGCTGCTTTTACCATTTTTTATAAAAAAGCGACTTTATATTCTGTATGTTTTTGTTTTTGCTGCTATCTCATTTTTTGCCACACAATTATATTGTAACGTGTTTGCTCAATGTGGTTGTTCAATCATGAAATGTCTTAGTGACTATCTTTGGCAAACCTTAGTTCCACTAATATTCTTCTCGTTTATTTTGATGCTTTATCGCTTTTTAGATAAACAAGATGAAGTAGAACATATAAAACAGGAGCATCTTGAAATGGAGTTGAAATTTTTGAAATCGCAAATAAATCCTCATGTGTTATTTAATAATTTGAACACCATTTATTCGTATGCGCTTGAAAAACCAAATGAAACACCTGAACTTATTTTAATGCTTTCAGATAATTTGAAACATGTGCTGTATGAAAGTAATGCAGAAACTATTTCACTAGAAAAGGAAATACAGTTTATTGATAATTACATGACGTTTCAAACTATTAGAACAGAAGGTGTGAAGCAGATTCATTATAGTAAATCTATTGAATCTAACAACTTACTTATTGCTCCTTTATTATTAATTACAATTATTGAAAATGCTTTTAAACATAGCACATTGCATAGTGATATCTCTGTAACTATTACCGAAAGCAAAGGTGTTTTAGAGTGTGTTTGTATCAACGATTATGATAAAGAAAAGGTGAGTAGTGAAGAATTTAAAATAGGTTTACAGAATTTAGAAAAACGGTTAGATCTTATTTATAAAGAAAATTATAGATTAGATTTTACCAAAGGCGAAACCTTTAAAGTGTATTTAAAATTGAAGCTGAAATGATGACTTGCATTATTATAGAAGATGAAATTCCTGCTCAGAAAATTCTTAAGAATTATATTGGGAAACTTCCTAATATAGAGTTGCAAGGTGTTTTTAAAGCTGCCATAGAAGCGAATATTTTTTTAAATAAGCAATCTGTAGATGTGGTTTTTTTAGATATTAATCTGCCTGATATTTCTGGAATAGATTTTATTAAAACCATAAAAAACCCACCAGCAATAATTATGACAACAGCTTATCCAGATTATGCTGTAAGTAGTTTTGAATTGGAAACAATTGTAGATTATTTGGTAAAGCCTTTTTCGTTTGATAGATTTCTTAAAGCTATAAATAAGGTCAAAGAACGAATTAATAAGCCGGAACAAATTTCTAAACCAGAAGGAGAAGAGTTTTTCTTTTTAAATGTAGATAAAACACTTCATAAAATTGAAACGAATAGCATTCTTTATATAGAATCAAGTAGAAACTATATTACAGTTATTACAGAGAATAAAAAATTATCATATATCGATTCTTTAAAAAATTGGTCAGAAAAATTATCAAAGAATCAATTTATACAAGTGCATAAATCGTTTATTATAAATAGAGCATTTGTTGAGAAAATTTCAGGAAATGAGGTCTATGTTCAAGGAACTCGTATTCCAATAGGTAGAACGTATAAACAAGAATTATTGAGACAATTAAATATTAAATAAAAACCTCATAGCAATATTACTATGAGGCAATTTTGTAAATATAAATAGTTTATTATTTTTTCGGATGAACCAATTTCATTTCATCAATTAAGTGTTTTGCTCCAGCGTATTTGTCAACTATAAATAACACATAACGTAAATCGACCATAATATTTCTACAAATTTCTGGATCGTAGTTCATATCACTCATAGTTCCTTCCCAAACACGATCAAAATTCAATCCTACTAAATTTCCATGTGCATCAATGGCAGGACTTCCAGAATTCCCACCAGTAGTATGATTAGTTCCTAAAAAGCAAACAGGTACTTTACCATTAGTATCTGCATATTGGCCGTAATCTTTGGTTTTATATAAATCCAATAGTTTTTCTGGCACATCAAACTCGTAATCTCCAGGCACATACTTTTCAATAACGCCATCCAAATAACTTACAGGAGAATAGTATACAGCATCTCTTGGCGAATACCCTCTAACCTGACCATAAGTAACACGAAGTGTGCTGTTTGCATCTGGAAAATATCTTGCATTAGGTAAAGCTTCCATAAGCGCAGTCATGTATTCTGTTTGTAAGGCTGTAATAGGTTCGTTTTTAGCTTCAAATTCAGTATTAACGGTATTATAAAACTCTTCAATTAATGGTTTTGCATAGGCATAAGCTGCATCGTTATTTAAGTTTTTTATAACGTCTTCTTGTGAGCCTTCAAACAATTTTAAGGCAGTATCTAAATTAGTTAAAGCTGTTTTATCATATATTGAGACATCAACATTTTTAGTGTAAAATGGCATAACATTTTCAAAAACACCTCTATCAACAGTTACATCGTAGTTTTTATGAATACCAGTTAATGTACCTTCAATAGAAGTCTTTGCTTTGTCAAAAACATCAGGGTTGTTTGTTACTGCTTGCTCAAACTGATATGCTCTGAAAGACATTGTCATCAATTCGTTGGTAACTAAAAATACTTCAATAAAATTTCTACGTTTAATATTAACATCTTCAAAATTATTATAAAGCACCTCAAATTCAGGAAGGATATTTCCGTATTTATCTTCTAAACCTTTTTCTTTTAATGCCTTTGTGAAATTTGCTTCAAACAAGCGTCTTTCTTCAACAGCATTACTTTTTTCAATTCCTAAATTTTCGCCAATCCATTTTTTCCATGCATTTGCAATTCTTGCTTGTTTTGATGCGTATTTAATACGAACCTCGTCGCTTTCCTTCATTTTGGCATCTATTACTTTTAAAGCAGCTTCTCTAATAGCAATATTACTAGGGTTATATTCTTTGGTAATATGCTCAATAGCTACTGCTGGTAAATACTCATTTGTTCTTCCAGGAAAACCAAAGACCATAGTAAAATCTCCTTCTTCAACACCATCTAAAGATATTGGCAAGAAGTGTTTAGGTTTGTAAGGTACATTGTCTACACTATATTCTGCAGGACGATTATCTTTATCTGCATAAATTCTAAACATTGAGAAATCTCCTGTATGTCTTGGAAACACCCAGTTATCTGTATCAGAACCAAATTTCCCAATACTTGAAGGAGGAGCACCAACTAAACGAATGTCATTATAGCGCTCAGTAACAAATAAAAAGTACTGATTTCCTTTATAAAACGATTTAATTTTTGTGTCTTGCCAAGCTTCAGTTTCTACTTCAGCTTCAAAAGCATTTGAGTTTTTTGAAATAGTAGATTGTTTTTCTTTCTCAGTCATATCATCTGTAACACCATTTAAAACTTGGGTAGTAACATCTTCTATTCTAACAATAAATTCTATAAATAATCCAGGATTAGGTAGTTCTTCTTCTAAGCTCATAGCCCAAAAACCATCTTTTAAATAATCGTTTTCCATGGAAGAATGCGATTGTATTTGACTATAGCCACAATGATGGTTAGTAAGAATTAATCCTTTTGGTGAAATAACTTCACTTGTACAACCTCCATTAAAATGTCCAATGGCATCTTTTAAACTGGAATTGTTTACATCGTAAATATCTTTGGCTGTAAGGTTGCTTCCAAGATCTGCCATTTCTTGCTCGTTCATACCTTCTAATAACGAAGGAATCCACATACCACCTTGTTGTGCAGACACTTGAATTGTAATAAAAAGTAATAGAATTTTTAAGAATTTCATAATAAGATGATTTTGTATCCTTCAAAGATAGAAAACCAAGATATAAAAGTTGTTAAAATGATGTAAATTTATCTGCCTAACTAGTATCTTTATGTTATGATGTATCATTCTAAACTTCCAAATATAGAAACCACCATATTTACAGTCATGGGTGGTTTAGCTAACAAACATCAAGCTATTAATTTATCTCAAGGGTTTCCAAATTTTAAAAGCAATCAGAAATTAATTGATATGGTAACAAAAGCCATGAATTCTGGATATAATCAATATGCTTTGATGCCTGGAAATATGGAATTACGTGAAGCAATTTCAAAGAAGTTTGATTTGCTTTATGGAACCAGCTATCATCCAGAATCTGAAATTACCATTACAGCTGGAGCTACCCAAGCTATTTATGATGTTATTACAGCTTTTGTAAGACCAGATGATGAAGTGATAATTTTTAAACCAGCTTACGATTGTTACGAACCTTCTATTATGATTAATGGAGGTAAAACAGTTTCTATACAATTAGAAGCTCCAAATTATCAAATTAATTGGGATGATGTAAAACAGAAAATCTCCTCTAAAACAAAAATGATAATCGTCAATACGCCACATAATCCAAGTGGTACTATTTTTAGTGAAGCTGATATGTTGCAACTTCAAGAACTTACTAAGAATACCAATATTATAGTATTGAGTGATGAGGTTTACGAGCATATAGTTTTTGAAGGTAATAAGCACCAAAGCGCTTGCTTGTTTCCAGATTTAAAATCTAGAAGTTTTATAACAGCATCTTTTGGTAAAACCTTTCATAATACAGGTTGGAAAACGGGTTATTGTTGTGCTCCAAAAGTGTTGATGGAAGAATTTAGAAAAATTCATCAGTTTAATGTTTTTAGTGTGAATCATCCTGTACAAAAAGGTCTGGCAGATTATATGCAGGATTCGAATACGTATTTACAATTATCTGAATTTTTTCAGGAAAAGCGTGATTTGTTTTTGAGTCTAATTAAAGAGTCTAGATTCAAATTTAGACCATCTCAAGGTACTTATTTTCAAGTTCTGGATTATTCTAACATTACTAAAGAATACGATGTAGATTATGCCAAACGATTAACTATTGAAAATGGTTTGGCATCTATTCCTCTTTCGGTTTTCAACGAAAACAAATTAGATAATAAAGTGCTTCGTTTTTGCTTTGCAAAAACAGATGAAACACTAAAGCAAGCAGCTGATATTTTAAACAAGATATAGATTTTCTGGATTATGCAAAACGAGTTAAAAATAGCACTTATTCAATCTGATTTGGTTTGGGAAAACCCAGAACAAAATAAAGTCCATTTTTCTAAAAAAATTGAAAGTATATCAGATGTTGTAGATGTAATTATCCTACCAGAAATGTTTACTTCAGGATTTACTATGAATGCATCAGAAGTTGCTGAAACAATGTTTGGTGAAACAGTCGTTTGGATGCAAGAAATAGCTTTAAAAAAGCAAACTGCTATTTTGGGAAGTATGGTTATTTCAGAAAATAATCTTTTTTTTAATAGATTGCTATTTGTTCACCCAAATGGCAAAATTGAAACTTACGATAAAAAACACACGTTCACACTTGCTGGAGAAGACAGAGTATATACAGGTGGACAAGACAAGCTAAATGTTACTTATAGAGGCTGGAAAATTTGCCCATTAATTTGTTACGATTTGCGTTTTCCTGTTTGGGCTAGAAATGTGGAAGGTTATGATTTATTGATTTATGTTGCCAACTGGCCAAAAGTTAGAGTAAATGCTTGGGATGCGCTCTTAAAAGCTAGAGCTATAGAAAACATGAGTTACTGTGTAGGAGTAAATCGTGTAGGACAGGATGGTAATAACCATGAATATTCTGGACATTCAGCAGTTTATAATGTTTTAGGCGATAAATTAGATAATATTCCAGAGAATCAAGAAGCAATTGAAATAGTAACTCTAAGTAAGTTGCATATTAAAACCTATAGAGATAAACTAGGTTTTTTAAACGATAAAGATACTTTTAAATTAGAGTAAAGTAAAATCGATTATTGGATCCCAGTTAGCTCTAACTTCAACCATGTCTGGGTAATGACTAATTTTTTCTGGTTGTTGTTGTTTAAGAAAATTACCAGAATCGAATTTTTTGTTTTTATTGGTATCATGAACCACTCTTAAATAATACTTGCCAGGAGTTACAAATTTAAAATCGATAGGCTGATGTTTCCAAACAAATTGTTCAACTTTTACACCTCCTTTATCATCTGTTAATTGAACTATTACTGGATATTTTGCATTATTTAAATTAATTCTAACATTACCATAATCTGCATAAGTTTTAGTGCTTATATTATATGTTAAAGAGTCATTTTTATTTCCAAAAAAATCTGTAACTGCTTCAGGCAGTATTTGAATGCTATATTTATTGCCTTCAGTTTTTTCAAAACGTAAAGTATATGTGTTTTTTAAAGAATCTAATTTTGATTTAAAAGATATCTCAGTAGAGTCTTTATCAATAATATTGATTAATCTTTTTCTAATTTTAACAAAGGGAATATTTGCAGAGATTATAAAATTCTCTTCAAAATTTATAGTGCCTGAAGGCGAACTTTTAATGATTAATGAATCTCTAGGTTGCTCACTTATTCTAACTTTAAAATCTTCGGTATAGTTTTTATTTGTTACTTGAAACAATAAGGAATCTGTATCTTTAAATCGAGGCTTATACCAATAGTTTAGCGAATCTGTTTTCGTATCTTTTGTAATTGTATATGAAAAATCATCTGGCACAACAGATGTTATATTTATTTTCATGTTTTCGTAATCTCCTTCATAACCAAAAGCAATTTTTTCGCCAGAAATAAGTCTGGGATTTACAATTTTTGTTTCAGCTTCTTCTTTAAATAATTTAATGGTAAATAGCGAGTCGGTTGGTACAGTAATAGGGTTCATTAAAAAACCAATCTTATCACTTCTTTGCTGATATTTTCCGTCTTGGTTTGCATCTTTTAATGCGATTAACTTATATTTTCCAGCTTTAATATTATCAATTGAAAAGGTGGGAACACTATCTAAAGTGTTTGTTATATATTTAGGTTTTTTCTTATAAACAGTTGAATCTGTATAGGTAGAATCCATTTCATATAGCATGACAGAAACAAAGTCATCTGGCTTTAGCAATGCAGCATCAATAATATGCCCTTTTACAGAAAGAGAGTCTATAAAATTTCCAGTTGAAATTACATACCTATAGTAGATGTATGGATTATTTTCGTTGTTATCTACAATGCTATTCCCAAAGTTAAATGCATACGTGGTGTTAGCCTCTAGAGTGTCTTTTATTTTTATAGTTATAGATTTACTAGCACTACCAAGAGGTGTTATTTCCGGAGCTGTATCCATTGGAGGTGAAATAATAAGTTGCTTTTGAAGATTGTTGACTTTTATAAATTCATCAAAAGTGATTTTAATTTCCTTTCCCGAAAAATTTGTAGAAAAATTATCAGGTTCCGATTTTATAATCTTTGGAGGAGTAACATCTTTCTCTCCTCCATCTGGTTTTCCTCTATTAGCACAATTTGCTAAAAACAGACAAATAATAAGGAGACTTATGGATTTGTAAAAAAATTTACTCATTTTTTGTATTTAATATTTTACAAAGAAACAATATAATTCTCATTAACAAAACTACATTATGCTATAGCCATAGACGCTACACTAACTTTAACATTTTTAGCTTTATTTAAAACAGCAATGCATGCTTCCATGGTTGCGCCTGTAGTTATAATATCATCAACTAGTAAGACGTGTTTATTGCTAATTTTTTCTTTATTCTGAATGGTAAAAAGCTCTTCGTTATTAGTCCATCTACTAAATCTATTTTTATTTACTTGAGACGATACATTACTAACTTTAATAAGCACATTATCCACATAATTAATTTCTAACTGATTAGCAATTTCTAATGCAAACTTAGCCACCTGATTATAACCTCTTTTTTTTAATTTATTTTTATGTAATGGTACAGGAATAACCACGTCTATTCCCTTGTATTCTTCTAAAGTTTTTAATTCTGCACCTAACCATTTACCTAAAAATTCGCCCACTTCTTCATAACCTTTGTATTTTAAATTATGAAGAAGTTGCTGGGTAATTCCTTTTTTTTCAAAGCGTAATAATGCTGTTCCATTTTCCACTTTTGCACGTCCATAGAAGGTTTTTAGAACGGTTTCTCTTGAATCTAGATGAAAATTAGTAACAGGCAACATGTGTCTGCAACTTGTACAAACATATTTCTCATTGTCTTCCAATTTTAAATTGCAAGCAAAACAAACTTTAGGAAAGAACAAATTAAGAACAGATTGAAACATTTTTTTCAATTTATTAGAAAGATATTAATTACTTTTCAACTTAGAATAGCTTTTTTAACAAACAATTTAGGACTTCAACAATTTTTTTATCACTTTATCGAATAAATGACAAATAACTTAATCTTAATTAATAGATTCGTGAGGTAAAATAAAAAATTAAGATGATAGTTAACCCTCAATTATTTAACTACAGATTAATTATTGGTACATTGGTAATAGCAATTGTTGTACTTGGGTCTTATAGCTTTTCAAATTATAACTCTCTTAAAAGTCATCAAGAATTTATTGAACAGGAAACGTTACTTGTTCAAAATGAATTGAATGAAATGATTAAGAGTTATGATGATTTAAAGATTAACAACAATGCCATTGAATTGGAATTTAAGAAAACAAAAGCAGAATTAGAAACTGCTTTAGCTACCTTATTGAATTCTAAACCAGATGTAACTTTAATTTCTAAGTACAGAAATCAAATAGCAACTCTTAAAAAAGAGAAAACAAAAATACTTTCACAATTTGAATCTATTCAGAGCCAAAATGCGCTGTTACAAGATGAGGTGAATAATTTTTCAATAAAAATTGAATCTCAAAATAATCAACTACTTACTTTAGAGAAAGAAAAAGATATTCTATCTCAAACTATAAATAGAATGGTGTCGTTGTCGACAGATAATGTTAGTGCTATAGCATTAGATAATTTAAATTCAAGAACCGATATTAAAACAAGTAGTATAGATAGATTAGATAATATTGAAGTTTGTTTAACACTACTTAGCAATCAATTTACACCTGAAGGAAATAAAAATATTTATGTCCAAATTCTTGGTCCAAACAATCAATTAGTAGTTGAAAGAGGTCATATTAACTTTAAGGACACTTCTTTTAGTTATAGCGGAATGACAGTAGTGAATAACAATTTTGATAATATTGATGTTTGTACTAAAATCAATGTCAATTCAAAAAAATCTTTTAAAGAAGGTATTTATAATGTAGTTGTTTTTCAAGACAACTTACCAATAGGAAGTACCCAATTAGAACTTAATTAACTAACCAATTATATTTTTGTAAAAACCGTTCCATTAGTTGGAACGGTTTTTTATTTTTGCAACATGGCAAAAGACGATCAATTTAAAAAAGTAATCTCTCACGCAAAGGAGTATGGTTACGTATTTCAGAGTAGTGAAATCTACGATGGACTTAGTGCAGTTTACGACTACGCACAAAATGGAGCAGAATTAAAGAAAAATATTCGCGACTATTGGTGGAAGTCCATGGTGCAAATGAATGAGAATATTGTAGGTATAGATTCTGCAATTTTTATGCATCCAACCATTTGGAAAGCTTCAGGACACGTCGATGCCTTTAACGACCCATTGATAGATAATAAAGATTCCAAAAAACGCTATAGAGCAGATGTTTTAATTGAAGACTATTGTGCTAAAATTGAGACTAAAATTGAGAAGGAAGTAAAAAAAGCAGAAAAACGTTTTGGAGATGCTTTTAATAAAGATGAATTTATTTCTACAAATCCTCGTGTTTTAGGGTATCAAGAAAAAATAGAAAACATTCTTACTAGAATGGGAAAATCTTTAGAAGCTGAAGATTTAGCAGATGTAAAAGCCCTTATTGAAGAACTAGAAATAGCAGACCCTTTAAGTGGTTCTAAAAATTGGACAGATGTCAAGCAATTTAATTTGATGTTTGGAACCAAACTTGGAGCTAGTGCAGATCATGCTATGGATTTATACTTACGTCCAGAAACAGCTCAAGGTATTTTTGTGAATTTTCTAAACGTTCAGAAAACAGGACGTATGAAAATTCCTTTCGGAATTGCTCAAACTGGAAAAGCTTTTAGAAACGAAATTGTTGCTAGACAGTTTATTTTTAGAATGCGTGAGTTTGAACAAATGGAAATGCAATTTTTTATCAAACCAGGCACACAAAAAGAGTGGTTTGAATATTGGAAAGAAACTAGAATGAAATGGCATAATTCTCTAGGTCTAGGTGAAGATAATTATCGCTTTCACGATCATGAAAAATTAGCTCATTATGCAGATGCTGCAACAGATATTGAGTTTAAATTTCCATTTGGATTTAAAGAATTAGAAGGTATTCATTCTAGAACCGATTTCGATTTAAAACAACACGAAGAATTTTCAGGAAAAAAATTACAATATTTCGACCATGAAGATAACGCAAGTTATACACCTTATGTACTTGAAACATCTATTGGTTTAGACAGAATGTTCTTGGCAGTGTTTTCAAAAGCTCTAGTTGAAGAAGAATTAGAAAATAATACAACAAGAACTGTTTTAAAATTACCTGCTGTTTTAGCTCCAGTTAAAGCCGCTATTTTACCATTGGTTAAAAAAGATGGCTTGCCAGATATTGCAAAACAGATTGTAGAAGATTTGAAATGGGATTTTAACGTAGATTACGATGAGAAAGATGCAGTAGGTAGACGTTATAGAAGGCAAGATGCCAACGGAACACCATTTTGTATTACAGTAGATCATGACACGTTAGAAGACAACACAGTAACTATTCGTCATCGAGACACTATGGAACAAAAACGTGTGAAGATTGCAGATTTAAAAGATATTATTAAAGCTGAGGTTGATGTAAAACATTGGCTAATGAAAATGAAATAAATTTCTGTGAAGGCAGGAATCTAAAAATTAAACTCCCAAACTATTTAGTTTGGGAGTTTTTATTATAATTGAAAATAATGTTGCCTCTAGATTAATGGTCGTGACCTCCACCATCTACATTTAGCAACATATAAGTGCCTTTAATTAATATTTGTTTGTCCTTTAATACATCTGTGTTTAAAACTTCAACAAAAGATTCTGCTTCAATTCCTTTTTCAATTTTAATTTTTTCTAAATGAAATTTTGTTTCTGTTTCATTTTTTAAAATTAATACATAAAAATTATCTTCTACACTTATAATAGCTTCTTTAGGCAATGCTATTCGATTTGTATTATTGATAATAATATCAGCTTCCGTGAACATGCCAACTATAAATTGTGTCTGACCCTCTTCTATATGTCCATGGATTTTTACACGTCGGGTATTTTCATCTATGGTAGTGCCTACCAAATGCACTTCGGCTTTATAAATGCTGTCTGATGCTTCAGGAATTGTAAATAGAATGTCTTGATCTTTTTTAATTTTTAATATGTCTTTTTCAAACACTGAAAGTTCAAGATGAATATGGTCTGTGTCAACAATTTCCATTACGATATCTGAAGGCGATACAAAAGCGCCATTACTAATATTAACTTTTGTAACATAGCCTGTTATTGGTGCATATAAATTGATTGTAGATGTGATGTTTCCTTGTTCAACAGAAGTAGGGTTGATATTCAACATCTGTAATTTTTTACGTAATCCGTTATACTGTGCCAGACTACTTTTATAATTGCTTTCGGCTTTTAGAAAGTTTTTTTGAGAAGTAATGTTCTCATTATACAAGGTTTTTTGTCTAGTAAATTCAGATTTTAAGTAGTTTAATTGTTCAGCAATTTCTAAATAATTTTGCTGAATTTCAACAAATTCTGGATTTTCAAGTGTCACTAGCATTTGTCCTTTTTTCACCTTATCACCAATTAATAAAGGTGTTTTGGTAATATAACCACCTATAAAAGTAGTCACACTCGATTTGTTGTGTGGAGGAACATCTATCAAGCCATTGGCTTTTACAGTTTCAGAAAAAGGGTGTTCTGTAAACGTTCCAAAAGCCATGTTTTCACCTTTAAATTGTTGTTTTGTAATGTCTAGTTCATTTGAAACAGTTTCAGTTTCAACGGTTGTTTCTAAGCTTTTTTCTGAATTTCCACAGGCTACTAAAACCAAAGAAAATAAAAGGATATATAGGTTTTTCATTTTTATAAAATTAAATAATTGATAGCAATTATAGTTTGATTGTATGTGTTTAAATTATCTAGATAAGTGAGTTCGATATCTTTAGCTGTTTCGATACTTTGTATGTACTGAAAGAAATCTATTTCACCTTCCTTAAAAGTGCGTTCAGCTGTTTTTATAATTTCTTTAGAAAGGGTTTTGCCTTGAGTTTCATAATAATTGATAGCTTCTTCATATTGTTGAAGTTTTGCAAGTAAAGATTGATATTCGGTATTTAACTTTACTTGATAATCCTGTTGTTGCTCTTCAACAATTTCTTGTGCTATTTTAGATGCCTTAATTTTGGAAGCATTACCACTAAAAAACAAAGGTATTTTTACTCCGAACGTATAACCAATAAAATTTCTGTCGATTCCACTATTCGTGCCTTGAAAATATTCTACATTCAAATCCGGTAGAAGACTTTGCTTTTCTTTCTGATTTAATGCACTATAGTAAATTTTAGAAAACTCGAAAGCTTCTAAACCTATATTGTCTTTTAGAGACATGTTTTCTAATTCTAGCTTATTAAGGGGTTCGTTTATAATTGCTAAACTATCTACTTGTACCACTTTATTTAACTGTTCTGTAGCTAAAATAATTTCTTGTAAAGCTTGTTTGTATAATGTTTCTAATTGTTTTTGTTTAGATTGGGCAGTTATCATTTCCAGATAATTTGTTTCACCTAACTCGAAACGGCGTTCTGCCGAAACAGCAAAATTTTGATACAAACTATCCAAAAACTGGTAGGCTTCTGCCTTGTTTTTAGCGTAGCTCAACTGATAGTATTTTAAATAAACATCGCGTTTTAAACCTAGAAACTTTATATTATAATTAGATGCTTGAACTTGGTATTGCGCTTTATTTACTTTTTTATCAGCAAAATAAACCGTTGGAAATTTAAAGTCTTGCGAAATGCCAAAGATATTTAATGGCTCATTGTTTCCAGCAAGATTATTTTCGTCGTAATTATAATAAATGGACGTTTTATCAAAATTGAAGGCACTCTCAATTAAAGCATCAGCTTCATCCATTTTTAGAGATGATGCTTTTAATCCTGAATTATTTTCTATGGCTAAACTGATAGTTTCCTCAATAGTCAAAGGGTTTTGCTGTGCATTCATTTGAAATGAGAAAAGCAAAATCATGATAGTTGTTAAACCTTTTTTATTCATTTTAAGTTCTTTTTTTTGTTCAGCCCAAGCATATAAGACAGGAAGTACCACAAGAGTTAAAATAGTTGCACTAACTAATCCACCAATAACAACAGTTGCTAAAGGACGTTGGACTTCGGCTCCTGCATTGGTTGAAATAGCCATGGGTAAAAAGCCAAGTGCAGCTGCTGCAGCTGTAAGTAAAACTGGACGTAACCTTTCACTCGTGCCTCGTTTTATGCGTTCTTCGATATTTTTGACACCTTGTTCTTTAAGCTCTTTAAAATGTTCAATAAGTACAATGCCATTTAAAACAGCAATCCCAAATAGGGCAATAAACCCAACGCCTGCCGAAATACTAAAAGGTAAATCTCTTATCCATAATAAAAGGATGCCTCCAACAGCAGAAAGTGGAATGGCAGAATAAATCATTAATGCATCTTTAACCGAATTGAAAGCAAAATAAAGTAACACAAATATGAGTACTAACGCTATTGGAACGGCAACCATTAAACGTGCTTTGGCGCTTTGTAAATTTTCGAACTGTCCTCCATAAGTAATACTATATCCAGTAGGGAGTTTTAATTTACTGTCAATAATTTTTTGTACATCGTCTACAACAGATTGTAAATCTCTATTTCTTACATTTATTCCAACTACTATGCGTCGTTTTGTGTCGTCTCTAGATATTTTGGCTGGTCCTGTTGTATAGGTGATTTCTGCTAATTCACTTAAAGGAATTTTCGATCCATTGGGTGTATCTACATACAGATTTTGTAGGCTCTCAAGATTTTTTCTTTTTGATTCATCTAAACGAATAACTAAATCAAAACGTTTTTCACCTTCAAAAACAGAACCAACCGTTCCACCTGCAAATCCCATAGAAATGAGTTGGTTTAAATCTGAAATATTAAGTCCATATCTAGCAATTTTACTTCTGTTGAATTTCACACTCATTTGTGGTAAACCCTCTATTTTTTCAACAATAATGTCTGAAGCTCCTTCTACGTTCTCAATAAGTGTTTTTACCTCATTGGCTTTATTTGATAAAACAGTTAAATCTTCACCAAAAATTTTAATGGCTACATCTGCTCGAACACCAGTAATTAACTCATTAAATCGCATTTCTATAGGTTGCGTAAACTCAACCTCCATTTGTGGAATTACAGCAAGAGCTTCTTTAAACTTGTCTGCTAATTCATCTTTACTGGAAGCTGAAATCCATTGATTTTTTGGTTTCAGTTTAATAATAACATCACTTTCTTCCATGGACATTGGATCTGTTGGTACTTCGGCAGCTCCAATTCTACTCACTACCTGATCGACTTCAGGAAAATTATCCAGAAGAATTTGTTCTATTCTAGTTGTAATTTCTATGGTTTTACTTAAAGAAGTTCCTGTTTTTAAAACAGGTTGAATTACAAAATCTCCTTCATCAAGAGTTGGTACAAATTCGCCTCCCATATTATTAAAAATCCATGCACTTGAAACCAATAAGACAACTGAAAGTGAAACAACTAGTTTTTTATTTAATAATGCCCAATGTATTATTGGACGATAGGCTTTGTTTAAAAATTTCATTAATCGGACAGAAACATTTTTGTTGCTTTGTTTTGAAGGTTTTAAAACCATTGAAGAAATTACTGGTACATAGGTCAAACAGAAAATCATAGCTCCTACTAATGCAAAACTAAAGGTCATAGCCATCGGTTTAAACATTTTACCTTCAATTCCACTTAAAGATAGAATAGGTATAAAAACAATTAAAATAATAAGTTGACCAAAGATGGCAGAGTTCATCATTTTTGAGGAACTTTTTAAAGTAATAGTATCAATGTTTGCTTGTTGATCTTGTTTGGAAAGTGAGGTAATTTTTGCACTTTGGGCAGTAATTTGGAAGGCAATAAATTCGACAATAATTACTGCTCCATCTATAATAATTCCAAAATCGATAGCTCCAAGACTCATTAAATTGGCATCGACTCCAAAGAGATTCATTAATGAGATAGCAAATAATAAACTTAATGGAATTACCGAAGCAACTACCAAACCAGAACGCCAATTTCCTAATAATAAAACCACCACAAAAATAACGATAAGGGAACCTAAGATTAAGTTTTCGGCAACTGTAAAAGTAGTTTTATCTATCAGTTCTGTTCGTTCTAAAAAACCATTTATGTAAACGCCTTCTGGCAAAGTATTCTGTATAGATGCAACACGTTCTTTAACAGCGTTTATAATTTGGCTAGAATTACCATCTTTCAGCATCATGATTTGCCCTAACACTTTTTCGCCTTCACCATTTCCAGTAATGGCACCAAAACGTGTGGCGCTACCAAAACTTACTTTTGCAATGTCTTTGATGTATATTGGAACTCCATCATTTTTAACGACAATGTTGTCAATATCTTCAAGAGAAGTCACTAATCCTTCACCTCGAATAAAGAAGGCCTGATTGGTTTTTTCAATGTAACCACCACCTGCAACACTGTTATTTTTTTCTAATGCGTTGTAAATTTCAGAAACCGAAACATGCATTGCATTTAGTTTTTGTGAGTTTATGGCCACTTCATATTGTTTTAAAAACCCTCCCCAAGTATTTACCTCGACTACACCAGGAATTCCAGAAAGCTGGCGTTTTACAATCCAATCTTGAATGGTTCGTAAATCGGTTGTAGAATATTGATCTTTAAAATCTGGTTTAACATCAAGAATATATTGGTAAATCTCTCCCAGACCTGTAGTTATTGGTCCCATTTCTGGAGTTCCAAAACCTTCTGGAATTTTCTCTGAAGCCGATTTAATCTTTTCTGCAATTAGCTGTCTTGGTAAATAGGTGCCAAGCCCATCTTCAAAAACAATGGTAACTACTGAAAGGCCAAACTTTGAAACTGAACGAATTTCAACTACTCCAGGCAGGTTAGCCATCTCCAACTCGACAGGATAGGTGATAAATTGTTCCACATCTTGAGTCGATAAATTTCTAGATGTGGTAATAACTTGTACTTGGTTGTTGGTAATATCTGGAACGGCTCCAATAGGTATTTGGGTTAAAGAAAATATTCCAAAACCAACAACAAAGGTTATGAAAAGTAGAATAATGAGTTTATTCTTTAAACTGAATTTAATGATGTTTTCTAACATAATTCGTATGTAAAAAGTGGTAAGCTAATTAATAGCTTATAAAAATAACTTAAATCACGAGTGAATTATGCGAGTTTTGGTGGTTGAAAAACAGAAGGTTTTTCGAATAAAGATTTAGATTCTTTATAAAAGAAGTTAATAGGAATTTCAGTAAATAGCTGATATTCTAAAGTAAAATTTAGTGTTGGCAATGTAAAGGATACATTGTTGTGTGAACATGTTTGATGATGATGTTTAAAAGGTAAATCTTCATGTTCCTCATGATCATTTTCATGTTGAAACTTAGTTTCACCATAATGTTCAGCTATAAAATCAAAAAATGAATCGCCATAATTTTCTTGATGAAATTCGGCATGTTCAAATAACATGCTTAGCTTTGAAAAGTCTTCAAAATTAAAATTGAAACTTTGTATTAGTATCAAAAGCGAATAAGATATGGCTACTAGTTTGTTCATTATTAGTACAAAGCTACAAAAATTTAATACTTAAACAGTAACATAAGTTACATGGTTTAAAAATATGCTTTTAATTGAATACTTCCCGTATGAATTACTTTGCTGGTTTCACTTTTTCTACCTAGATAATTGAGGTTTAAATCTAAGAAGGATGTTATTTTCTTCTGTGCCAATAAACTCCATGTATAATTTTTTCCTGGTTGTAGGCCTTCCATCATTTGGTAAGCAACTGGAGTATTTGAACTTCCTTTAAAATCATTTGCAAAATAATTAAATTCACCTATAATAGACATTTTTTGAAAATTCGTGAATGAGAACGAAACACCATAATTTTGTTGGTTTAAAGTTTCCAATCCATCCATGGTATTCTTTTTACTTGTGTATTGATAAAACACATCAAATCGCGTAAAATCGTTTAATAAATAAGATAGTTTTGGGTTAACATTGGCTTCATCAATATTATAATTCTTACTAGCAAAATTCTCACTAATACTTTCTGTGTTATTTAAACTTGTTTGAAAATTTATCAGCCAGTTTAGTGCAAATTTGTGATTGAAATGTAACATGTGACTTATTATGGAATTTTCAATAAATCCTACAGTTAATATATTTCTAGTATTATTTTTTAAGAAAGTATATGAAGTTGTATAATGTTGCTTACCTCTATTAAAAAACAGAACATTTCTAAAGTTTAACTGCAATCCTAATTCGGTATCAGGATTTCTATAAAACGGATTTAAATTGATGCTGCCTCCTTCGCGTTTATTTTTACTGTCTACAATATAAGATGTTTGGTTGTAAAAGTGAGATAATACTTTTTTTAAACCATTAATTTCACTGGACCATTGCTGTGGATTGATAGTAAAAGTTTGGCTTAATCTATTTTGATGCGTTTTAATAAATACTTGGTTAGGTAATAAGACGCGAATATATTTTCCTTGATCTTGAAACTGTGCAATTTCAAACTCTTCTAATTCTTGAATACCATTGCCATTATAATCAATCCAAGTGTAATTACCTTGTCCAGGTTCCACTTCAACAAAAGTAAAATCTTGTTGAGGTAAAGTTCCAGAATTGGTTTCGTAAACTGTATTCCAAAGAAAAAATTGTTTAAAAAAACGCTGACTAAATTGAATTCTTGAGTTTAAAGAGCGTTCGTCCTCAATGGTTCCATCTGTGTTTTTTAAAATCCTGTAATTGGCATAAATTGATAAATTTGTTTTTTCGTTTTGAATAATTTTTGAGTCTAAATAATAGGTGTTAGATGTATTTACTTTTTGTAATTGGTTGTTCTTTAAACTATCATTTACACGATATTTATAACCAATTTCTGCAAAAACTTTGGTGCTGTCTCCAACACCTGTGAATACTTCGTAAGATTTATATTTCTGACTTAAAGCTGTAAAATTATCTGTTTCATTTTCTTTTTGCTGATTATCTTCTATAGCCAATCTGGTTCCAGCCCAAGCACGATTAAAACTATAAGTAAGCATATTGAAAGTTCTAAAAAATGCTGAATTATTTGTTGTTGAAGTGGTGTTTAGCATGCTAGATTGAGATACTATTTGCCATTTATTAAGAAAGAGATTTGCAGAAACTATATGTCTGTTGCCATTAAAACTATTAGAATAATTTAAATATTCAAATTGATAGCTAGCCATTCCTTTTTTGTGATGAAATGCCTGAGCACCAGTCTTAATAAATGTTTGTGTTCCTAAGCTAGTTGATGTTGTTTGGCTGTTTGTGCTTCCTAGATTCCAATCTCTATTAAATTCGGCATTGTAAATACGTTGGATCGACCTAAAATCTTCTTGAATATAATCTGTATCAACAAAAGCTTCTAAATTCCATAAACTATCTCTTTTAATAACAGATTGATTCACTTTTAATTTTCCAGCAAAGCCATCGTTGTTGTTATCGTCTAAAGTAGAAAAGAGGTTTAAGTCATTCTTACTTCCTGCAACTTCAAAACTAATAGCAGTTCTTTCAGTAGGTTTGTAATCTCCATTAATTATAGCCATTTGAAGCTTGGTTGGTGCTACCAATTGAATAATAGGTTCGTAATTACCTTGTGGGACTCCAGCAATAGGTTCTACATATTCGTAAATGGTACTTATAGCATCCACTGTACTAATAATGTAATTCCCTAAATTATCTCCAACCAATGTAAAGCGAGCACTAAATAGCTCATCGTCTGGATTGTTCGAAAAAACAAGTGCTTCAACACCACCAATTACTTCTTTTTTGTATAAAATTCTATTCTCATTATAGATTTCAGGTGTAATTGATGAGGCTACCATTTCGGTTCTATCATCTCCAGCTTCAGAAAGAATATCAACTTGTTCAGCAGATAAATTTTGTTGAAGAGGATTGTTTTTAGAATCACTTTCGCTATAAATTGAAACACCAAGATTTAGTTTTTCACTCTCATATCTTCCTCCACCAAAAACTACTAGTCTGGAATAATTTCTATCACTAAATTGATAATCTACAGTGACACGCATTTCGGAAGTGACAGGGAAAGTGGAATTGAAAATAATTTCACCAGCATTATAATCAATAATATAATCATTGTATTCGCCACGTTCTAAAGCAATACCATTAACGTAAACAGTTTCACTTCCAGACACAATTAACACATATAATTCTTCGTTTGGGCCTTTTAATTTATAAGGTCCTTGGTTGCCTTCCTGAGCCGTAAATTGACTTGTTGTAAATTGACCTCGAACAATAGCTCCAGAAGCAAATAAATTGGTGCTCGATTCTGGATGATGTAAAGTTGCGCCAAGAGCTAAACCTTGAACACGCTTAGTAAAGTTTGCGAAATAAGAATATGGATTGGTAAGGTCAATATCTCCTGCACGAATTTTCCAGTTATTGCTAAATAATTCAATAAAAACTTGATCAAACTCATCCAGTCGTTGCGAATAACCACTTTCTTGTAAAGGCACATTAGCGTCTTGAATGGAGGCTCTTAAAGAAACTTTCTCACTTAGTTTACCAGTAATTTGAAGGTCTAATTCACTATTTAATACAGAATTTTGGTTGTTGCCAATTACAACACCTCGAGAAATACTACCAGAAGTTGAAAGGCCATCAAAAGGAGTAAAAGCTTGTTTGTCGCTTGGTTGTGAGAGTTTGTAAAGTTTTGCAAGATTTCCAGTATTTTCTACGATAATACTATCATTAATCTGTTGGTATGTTTTTGTTAAGTATTCTGGATACTTTAAATAATTTACAACAACAGAATCTACTTCAATAGGTTTGTTAAATGTAATTATAGCTTTCTTATAATCAACAGTATAAAAAGAGGCATCAATAAAAGAATCGTCCTTTTTTTTAATGGTTAAAAAATTGGAATTGATGCTCACACTATCTATTGCAATAGAATCTTTTACAGCAACCGTTTTGGTTCTGTAATTAGAATTTAGGTCTTGAGCAAAAGCTGAAAACCCAAAAAGCAAGCATAAAATAGAAAGTATAAACTTCATCAAGTACTAAACTACATATCAATTAAAATATTTTGTTGATAGCTTTTGTTAAAACGGTTCTAAATCCTAAATTTTTAATAGAATGTCGTAATGAAGCGTAAAACTACAATAAACTATTACTTTTTATAAATTTCTGCATAGTACAGCTATGGTTAAATTTAAAAAAGTAGTGAAACGTATTAGTTTGCAGTAGTTTTAATGATGTAATAGATTATCTATTGAATAATTAGGATTATTTTAATAGTGTAAATGTAAAGCATTATTTATTTTAGCTGAAATTCTAATATCATTTAAATGAAAATCATTTCCTATAATGTTAACGGTATTCGTGCAGCGCTAAATAAAGGTTTTATCGATTGGTTAAAAGCAGCTAATCCAGATGTTATTTGCTTACAAGAAATAAAAGCCATGGAAGAACAATTGGATTTAAATTTATTTGAAGCAGCAGGCTATAAATATCATTATTGGTTTAGTGCTCAAAAAAAAGGATATAGTGGTGTGGCTATTTTAAGCAAAATAAAACCCAATCATGTAGAGTTTGGTACAGGAATAGAATCTATGGATTTTGAAGGCAGAAACATTCGTGCAGATTTCGATGGGATTTCTGTTATGAGCTTGTACCTGCCATCAGGCACTAACGATGCTCGTTTGCAACATAAATTTGATTATATGGATATGTTTCAAGACTATATAAATAAGTTAAGATTGAAAATTCCAAATTTAGTAGTCTGTGGCGATTATAATATTTGTCATGAAGAAATAGACATACATAATCCTAAAATGAAAGGAGTTTCTGGGTTTTTACCTGTTGAAAGAGAGTGGTTAGGGAAATTTATTAATAGCGGACTTATAGACTCATTCCGTTATTTGCATCCTGAGAAACAAGAATATAGTTGGTGGAGTTATCGAGCAAATTCGAGAGCCAATAATAAAGGTTGGAGATTAGATTATGCTATGGTTACAGAGCCATTACAAGAAAAAATAAAAAGAGCCGTTATACTTTCAGACGCAGTACATAGTGATCATTGTCCCATTTTATTAGAAATAGAAAATTAAAAAATTTATATATGAAAAACAGAATCTTAATTATAATAGTCTCTACAGTATTATTATCAGCATGTGTTTCACCAAAAGTTTATAAAGACTTAGAAAGTAAATACGGAGTTTTAAAAAGTGAAAACAAGAAATTAACTCAAGAAAACGACAATTTATTAAGTGCTAAAAATGCTGCTGAAAATGAATTAATCCAACTTAGAGATGCTTATAACGAAGCTATTTCTGAACGAGATAAATTGCAAGCAGATTATAATGCAACAAAAGCAAATTTGGATAATTTGAAAGCATCTTATAATGCCTTAGAAAAAAACAGTTCTTCAGCTATAGCTGAAAATGTTCAAAAAAACAGAGAGTTACTGGCTCAATTAGAAGCAAAAGAACAAGCTTTGGAAACTGAAAATGCAAGATTAGAAGCTTTGAAAAAAGAATTAGAATCTCGTTCTAATCGTGTTGCAGAATTAGAGAGCATGATTGCTGCAAAAGATGCAGCTATGAACGAATTAAAAAATGCTATTTCAAGAGCCTTAGTAGATTTTGAAGGTAAGGGATTAACTGTTGAACAAAGAGATGGGAAAGTATATGTCTCTATGGAAAACAAGTTGTTATTTCAGTCAGGAAGTTGGGCAGTTGGTGTAGAAGGAAAAAGAGCAGTTAAACAATTAGGCAGTGTCCTTGCTAATAATCCAGATATCAATGTATTAATAGAAGGAC
The DNA here is from genome assembly GCA_002366675.1 of Flavobacteriaceae bacterium UBA3078. Classification (GTDB taxonomy): domain Bacteria; phylum Bacteroidota; class Bacteroidia; order Flavobacteriales; family Flavobacteriaceae; genus Xanthomarina. The sequence goes on along the minus strand of DFBO01000153.1, from coordinate 3,915 downwards.
ATACAGACAATGTACCTTATTCAGGTAATGGAACTTTATCGGGAAATTGGGATTTGTCTACAAAACGTGCAACTGCAATTGTTGAAATATTAAGAGAAAATACAAGCATAAACCCTGAAAGTCTAACTGCTGCAGGAAGAGGGGAGTTTGCTCCAATTACGACAAACGATACTGCTGAAGGCAAGGCTAAAAATAGACGTATAGAAGTTATTTTAACACCTAAGTTAGATGAAATTACTAAATTGCTAAACAAAGAATAATAAATCAATTTTAGTATTAATGAAGAACCTTTTTTGGATTATCTTAATTTTTGTTTCGTGCTCAGACAATTCAAAAAAAGAAACCTATGTAGACACTAAAGTTTTAACATCTATTCATAGAGATGGTTATATAGGTGATTCGCAATGTGTTTCTTGTCATAAAAAAGCGTTTGAAACTTGGAAAGGTTCAGATCATGACCTCGCCATGCAAGATGCAAACCAAGAAACTGTTCTTGGAAATTTTAATGATGTTAATCTAACTTTAGATGGCATTGCTTATTTCTTTACTAAAAAAGATTCAAGTTTTATAGTTCATATTACAGAAATTGATGGTTCTAAAAAAGAATATCAAATAAGTTACACGTTTGGAGTTAACCCATTGCAACAATATTTGATAGATTTTGACAAGGGAAAAAAGCAGGTCTTACGTGTTACTTGGGATGTTATAAAAAAACAATGGTATCATCAGTATTCAGGAGATGAATTCGAGCCTCACGATTGGATGCATTGGACTCAAAGCTCGCAAAACTGGAATACCATGTGTGCAGAGTGTCATTCAACAAATCTTCAAAAAAATTATATTATTGACGAAGATAGATTCAACACAACTTATTCATCAATAAATGTGAATTGCGAAAGTTGTCATGGTCCAGCAGAGAAGCATGTAAATTGGGCTAATTCAATTGAAGATTCAATTCATGTTGATAAATATATATTAAAAGGGAAGTCGCAATTCTCTCAGATGAATATGTGTGCGCCTTGTCATTCCAGAAGAACTAAACTGACTCAGAATTATGTGCCAGGAACTCATTTTGAAGATCAATATTTAATTCAGAATTTATCTGAAGAATTTTATCATGGAGATGGACAAATAGAAAGCGAAGATTATGTATATGGTTCCTTTCTACAAAGTAAAATGTATCATAACGATGTTACTTGTACAGATTGCCATGATCCACATTCCTTAAAACTGAAAGAGATTGGTAATAACTTGTGCATGCAGTGTCATGAACCTAAATACGATCAACCTTTACATCATTTTCATATCCAGGATTCCGAAGGGTCTCAGTGTATAAATTGTCACATGACTGGAGTTACTTATATGGGTAATGATTATAGAAGAGATCATAGTTTTAGAGTGCCTAGACCAGATCAAAGTGTTACTTATGGAACACCAAATGCTTGCAACACATGTCATACTGATAAATCTAATAAATGGGCAGCCAATAAAGTGGAAGAATGGTATGGTACAAAAAGACAAGAACATTTTTCCGATGCCTTATTATTAAGTAATCGTGATAATTTGTCGCAAGAAGAACAAAACGCATTAGACAAGTTTATTAATGACTTAAATTTTCCTGCTATTGCCAGAGCTACAGCTATAGATAATTTACAAATTACTCAATCAAAACAATACGAAGTGCTTCTAAAATCTTTATTGGATGAGTCTCCAATTGTTAGATTTGCAGCTTTACAAAAATTTAGAGGATTAAATCTAGAAGACAGAGCTTCTATTGCATTGAAACTTACTAACGATACTACGAAACTAGTAAGAATTGGTGCAGCTCGACTATTGCTGGATTTAGATGTAAACACATTAACCAATGTGGATGTTAGTGGCTTAAATAAATCTAGAAACGAATTAGAAGAGATGCTTTTTAGTAATGCTGATTTTGTTTCTGGACGGATGCAATTAGGAGATTATTACTTACAAACTAACGATATTAAAAATGCGATAAAACATTATAAAATAACCATAAAAAAAGATAGTTTATTGCTTCCAGCATATTCAAATTTGGCAAGTTGTTACAGTATGGATGGACAACCAAAAGAGGCTTTAAATGTTTTAAATATTTTAATCGATAAAAGTCATGAATTAGGCAGACCATATTATCTAAGAGCTTTGTTATATTTTGAAATGAAACAAGACAAGTTAGCTGTAAAAGATTTAAATAAGGCTATAATTTTAGAACCATCAAACTCTAGATACTTATATAATTTAGCGACTTATTTTTATCAAAATAAAAGTTATGTTGAAGCAGAAAAGAATATTAAAAAAGGGTTGAATCTTGAAGCAGAAAATCCAGATTATAAATACCTTTTGGCATTAATCTATCAGGATCAAGGTAAGGTAAATGAAGCTCAAATAATAATGCAAGAGCTGAATGCAAACCAATAATATTTATTCAATTAAATATTTAAATGAAATATACTACATTACCAAATACAGATATTAAAGTTAGTAAGCTTTGTTTAGGAACCATGACTTGGGGAAACCAAAACACACAAGATGAAGCGTTTTCTCAAATGGATTTAGCTACAGAAAAAGGAATTAATTTTTTCGATTGTGCCGAATTGTATCCTGTTCCAGCAACAGCTGAAACTTATGGAGAAACAGAAAGAATTATAGGTAATTGGTTTAAGAAAACAGGAAACAGAGACAAGGTGGTTTTAGCGACTAAAATTGCTGGGTCAGGAGATTATACAGCTCATATTAGAACCAATGGTTTTAGTCCAGAAGCTTTACATAATGCAGTTAACAAGAGTTTAAAAAGATTAAAAACAGATTATATTGATTTATATCAACTTCACTGGCCCGAGAGACAGACTAACACTTTTGGAGTAAGAGATTATAAACATATAGAAGATGATAAGTGGCAAGATAATTTTAAAGAAGTATTACAAGCCTTAGACCAAATTATTAAAGAAGGAAAAATTCGGCATATTGGTATTTCAAATGAAAAAGCTTGGGGAACCATGCGTTATTTAGAGGAATCTAAAACAAATAGTTTGCCTAGAATGATAACTATTCAGAATGCTTATTCGTTATTAAATCGTGTATTTGAAGGAGACATGGCTGAAATTTCAATGAGAGAAAACATAGGATTGTTAACCTACTCACCAATGGCATTTGGAGTGCTTTCGGGAAAATATATTCAAGGAACGGCTTCAGAAAATTCTAGATTAAAATTGTTTCCTAGATTTTCAAGATACAGTTCGGGCCAATCTACAAAAGCAGCCAAAGCTTATTTAAAACTAGCAAAAGAAAATAAAATGTCTTTAGCTCAAATGTCCTTAGCTTTTGTTACCCAACAACCATTTGTTACTTGCAATATTATTGGAGCTACTAATTTGAAACAACTTAATGAGAATATAGGTAGTATTCATGTTTCTCTAAATCAAGATGTTATCGATTCAATTAATAGAATACACGATATTCTGCCAAACCCAGCTCCTTAATTTAAACTTTAATAAATTTTTAGATTTCTCAAACTCACTTCAACGAAAAAAAGCCTCCTTTTATCAAATAAAGAGACTTCTACAGTTAGATAACTAGAGTTTTTATCTACATTAGACATCCAAATCTTTCCGAATTTTTGTCCCCAAATTTATTTTATTGAAGATTTTACTAGCGTTTAGTATCTTCTTTTAGCCTAGTTTTTTAAAAAATAACTAACAATAATTTATCATTAAAATGAAAAAAATTACACTTTCTCTTTTATTTGGGTTTATTTCGTTCTTCGGATTTTCTCAAATCGGATTAGTAGAAAATTTCGATGGACAATTAGCCTTGCCACCAGGATGGACAGGTGCAGGCTACACAGGAACTGTTTTTCAACCATGTAGTGTGGTTTCAGTAAGATCCAATTTAAAC
>DFBO01000093.1 GCA_002366675.1 Flavobacteriaceae bacterium UBA3078 | reverse complement strand
GATACTCAAAAATATACAATTTTAGCTTTTAATATTCCTGGTAATGGTCACGACGGATTTTTAATTGAAAATTATAAAGATTTTGTTGCTCGTGATATTGCAAATTTATTTTTAATTGGGTTAGAAGAACTTAAAATTAGAGAATTATTTGCCATTGTTGGTGGTTCTTTAGGTGGTGGAATTGCTTGGGAAATGGCAGTGTTAAATCCTGTAATTACAAAACATTTAATTGCAGTTGCAACCGACTGGAAATCGACTGATTGGCTGATTGCTAATTGTCAAATTCAAGAACAATTTTTATCAAATTCAAGCAATCCGGTGCACGATGCCCGTATGCACGCGATGTTGTGTTATAGAACTCCTGAATCTTTTAAAGAGCGTTTTCAACGTTCAAAAAATGAAGATTTAGAGATTTTTAATGTAGAAAGTTGGTTGTTACATCACGGAAATAAACTGCAAGAACGTTTTCAACTTTCAGCATATAAATTAATGAATCAGCTGTTAAAAACTATTGATGTGACTAAAGGCAGGAACGAAAATGTGTTAAATACCATTAAAGCCAATATTCACATTATTGGAGTAGATTCAGATTTGTTTTTTACTGCAGAAGAGAATAAAGAAACGCAAAAACAACTAGCATTATTAAATCCTAATGTAACTTATAATGAAATTAATTCAGTTCACGGGCACGATGCATTTTTAATAGAATACCAACAATTAGAACAAATAATAGCACCAATTTTTAATAAAAATTTTAAAAGTAACAAGATGAAAGTAGTTAAGTTTGGAGGAAAATCTTTAGCGAATGGTAAAGGATTGGAGCGTACGTTGGCTATTATTAAAAATAAAATAAACCAAGGTGAAAAGATAGCTGTTGTAGTTTCAGCAAGAGGAAAAACAACCGATCATTTAGAGTCAATTTTAGAAAAAGCTAAAAATAACTTGACTTTTCTGGAAGAGCTTGATGAGCTTAAAAATTACCAAACAGCAATTGATGATACTATTGATTTTAATGAAGAGTTTAAGTTGTTAGATGAAATTTTTAGAGGTGTTAATTTATTAGGTGATTATAGTAAAAAAGTGAAAGATCAGGTGCTTTCGCAAGGCGAAATACTGTCTGGAAAACTAATTAAACATTTGTTAAACAAACAAGGTGTTAAAGCCAATTTTGTTGATGCTAGAACCTTAATAAAAACAAATGGAGAATTTGGTGATGCTCAACCATTTGACAGTATTTCAGAAGATAATGTAATAGCACATTTTAAGAAAAATAATGAAGATGTTACTCAAATAATAACAGGTTTTATTGCTTCTAATTTACAAGGTGAAACAACAACTTTAGGTAGAAACGGAAGTAATTATACGGCTGCTTTAATTGCTAATTTTTTAAATGCTGAAGAGTTTCAAAATTACACACACTTAAACGGAATTTATACTGCAAACCCAGATTTGGTTTCCACTTCAAAGAAAATTGAAAAGCTTTCATATCAAGAAGCAAATGAGATGTCAAATTTTGGAACAGATATTTTACATGCCAAAACTATTATTCCTTTAATTGAGAAAAATATTCCATTAAGAATACTAAATACTTTTGATTCAGAAAACCAAGGAACTTTAATTGGTTCAGAAACTGAAAGAGGAGGAATTAAATCGCTTTCAGTTCAAGAAAATGTGGCTTTGGTAAACTTAATTGGTCGTGGTTTATTGGGTAAAGTTGGTGTTGATGCTAGAATTTTCACAGCTTTAGGAAGAGAAAATATTAGTGTTAGTATTATTTCTCAAGGCTCATCAGAACGTGGTATTGGTTTTATTGTTGATGCAAAAGATGGGTATAAAGCTAAAATTATATTGGAAAACGAGTTTAAAAATGAATTTCAAAGCAAAGATGTAAGTCAAATTTATATTACTGAAAATGTATCGGTAATATCAATAATTGGTCAAAGTTTGTATTCTTTTAATCAGCCTTATAGTGCGTTAATTAAAAATAGAATTACACCAATTTTAATAAATAATGCGGTAACTGGAGAGAACGTTTGTTTGGTTGTAAAGCAAACAGATTTACATAAGGCAGCGAATGTAATTCACGGTGAAATATTTGGGATTTCAAAAAAGATAAACATTGCTCTCTTCGGAAAAGGATTGGTTGGTGGAACACTAATTGAGCAAATATTTAAAAGCCAGCAAAATATTTTACAGCGAAAAAACATTCATTTAAACATTTTTGCAGTTGCAAATTCAACCCATGTATTGTTAAATAAAAACGGAATTACATCTAATTGGGAAAGTGATTTTGAAGCTAATTCTTTGGAGAATTACACAATTAATGATGTTATTGATTTTGCTAAAAATAATCATTTAGAAAATTTAATAGCTATTGATAATACTGCTAGCAGTCAATTTATTGAAAATTATCTTCAGTTGGTTGAAAATGGTTTTGATTTAATTTCATCAAACAAAATTGCAAATACTGTTAGTTATAAAGATTACAAAGAATTACGTGAAAAAATTAAAGAAAATAAAAAATCATATTTATACGAAACCAATGTAGGCGCAGGTTTACCTTTAGTAGACACTATTAAATTACTACATGATTCAGGTGAAAATATTACAAGAATAAGAGGTGTTTTTTCGGGCTCATTAAGTTATTTATTTAATAATTTTTCAGTTCAAGACAGACCGTTTTCTGAAGTTTTACAAGAAGCTATTAAAAATGGTTACACAGAACCAGATCCTCGAGAAGATTTATGTGGAAATGATGTGGGACGTAAATTATTAATTCTTGCCCGTGAATTGGATTTGCAAAATGAGTTTGAAGAAGTTAACATTGAAAATTTAATTTCAACAGAGTTAAGAGAAGGTTTAGCTAATGAATTTTTAAATAAATTAGATAAAATGAATGCCTATTTTCAGAATATAAAAGACAATCAAAAAGACAATCATGTGTTAAGATATATTGGAGATTTATCTGGAAATTTACAAGAAGATAAAGGGGATTTAGATGTAAAATTAGTTTCTGTACCTAGTAATAGCGCTTTAGGTCAAATTCAAGGAGCCGATGCTATTTTTGAAATTTATACCGAGTCTTATGGAGAAAAACCATTGGTTATCCAAGGAGCAGGAGCTGGTGCAGCAGTAACAGCTCGTGGAGTTTTTGGAGATATTTTAAGATTAGCAGATAAAAATTAAGCATAAAAACAAGATGATTATGAGTAAAAATAAATTTGAAACAGACGCAATTAGAACGCAATTAGAACGCTCACAATTTCAAGAGCATACAACACCACTGTACCTTACTTCAAGTTTTGTATTTGAAGATGCTGAAGAAATGAGAGCTTCATTTACTGAAGAAAAAGAGCGTAATATCTATTCTCGTTTTAGCAACCCAAATACTTCTGAATTTGTTGATAAAGTGGTGCAAATGGAAGGTGCTGAAGGTGGGTATGCGTTTGCAACTGGAATGGCTGCTGTGTTTTCAACATTTGCGGCATTGTTAAAAAGTGGAGATCATATAGTTTCTGCACGTTCTGTATTTGGTTCAACGCATAC
>DFBO01000077.1 GCA_002366675.1 Flavobacteriaceae bacterium UBA3078 | reverse complement strand
CCAGAAGAAAATACAGGATCTAAAAATTCGGCACTATTCCCTGTTAAAACATAACCTTTTCCATAAAACTGCTTGACAGCTTTAGAATAATTTCTAATACTTTTAGGTTCAAATAATAAAGGAGCATCTTTAAATCTTTGGTAATAATAATCAGATTCTTTAAGCATATTTTGCATGCGTTCTGATGTTGAACCTTCAAAAGAATCTATAAATTCATTTTTTCCTACAAAACCTATACTGGTAGTTCCATTAGAAAATGGAATCACCCAAAACCAAGTATCCTTATCAAGTACATCAAACGTAATTAAAGTTCCTTCTTCTCCTTTAGGTCTATTGACATCTTTAACATGTCCAAAAATCGATGAATGTTCTGGGATATTAGATGGTTTTTCTAAATCTAATAATCTTGGTAAAACACGTCCATAACCACTAGAGTCAACAATAAATTTTGCATAAATATGGTAACTTTTTCCAGTTTCATCATTAACTTTGGTTTTAGAATTTCCAGCATCATCAAGCTCTACTTCAATTACTTCATGCTTAAAAGAAATATCTACACCTTTCTTTAAAAGTTCCTGAGCTAGTAAATTATCAAAATCTGCCCTTGGTACTTGCCAAGTCCAATCCCAACCATCTGTATGTTTTTTACTAAAATCGAAATTACAAACAATATCGCCACGCAAGAAACGCGCACCTCTTTTAACTTCAAAATTAGCTTCTTTTAAACAATCAAGCAATCCTACTTCTTCAAAATGATCCATACATCTTGGCAATAAACTTTCGCCAATTACAAACCTAGGAAAGACGCTCTTTTCAACAACCTTTACATTAAAACCTTTATTATGTAAATATGCTGCTGCAACCGATCCTGAAGGGCCAGCCCCTATAATTAAAACGTCTACATGTATATCACTCATAGTCTTTGTAGTATTAATTGATTTATTATTATAGATTTGCAATCCATAATAACTACTTTAGTTATAGTTTATAAAATTAATATAAAAGAATAACAGAATAAAATATAGATGCTAACATTTAACGGAAAATTAGAAATAGAAGATTTTTACAAAGTTATTTTTGAAGATTCTAAAATTCAGATCGATAATTCAGTTTTAGAAACAGTTGAAAAGAGTTTTAATTTTTTAAAAGAATTCTCCGAAGACAAAGTTATTTATGGTGTTAACACTGGTTTTGGGCCAATGGCACAATACAAAATTAAAGATTCTGAACGTATTCAACTTCAATATAACTTAATTCGAAGTCACGCATCTGGTACAGGAGAACCTATTGCTCCAATGTATGTTAAAGCAGCCATGTTGGCTAGATTAAACACCTTATCTCTTGGTCATTCTGGAGTTCATGTGTCTGTTATTAAATTAATGACAGAGCTTATAAACAGAAACATTACGCCTTTAATTTACACACATGGAGGAGTTGGAGCCAGTGGAGATTTGGTGCAATTAGCTCACTTGGCTTTAGTTTTAATTGGTGAAGGTGAAGTGTTTTATAAAGGAGAAAAAAAAGCAACAAAAGACGTTTTTGAAGCTGAAAACTTAAATCCAATTTCTGTTGAATTACGTGAAGGATTGGCTTTAATGAATGGCACTTCGGTTATGACAGGAATAGGTATTGTAAATACCATTTATACACGAAGATTGCTAGATTGGATGACAGCTTCTTCAGCTGCAATAAACGAAATAGTTAAAGCATACGACGACCATTTATCTTTTGAACTAAACGAATCTAAAAAACACAAAGGACAGCGAAAAATTGCTGAAGCCATGCGTGAACATCTAAAAGACAGTTCGTTAACCAGGAAAAGAGAACATCATTTATACTCTAAAAACGATGATATTTCAATTTTCGAAGATAAAGTTCAAGAATATTATTCATTAAGATGTGTACCTCAAATACTTGGACCTATTTTAGATACGTTAAATAATGTAGAAAATATTTTAATCGAAGAAGTTAATTCTGCTAACGATAATCCAATTGTTAATGTAGAACAAAAACACGTCTACCATGGAGGAAATTTTCATGGAGATTATGTGTCTTTAGAAATGGATAAGTTAAAAATTGTAACTACAAAATTAAGCATGCTTTCAGAGAGACAGCTTAACTACCTCCTTAATGCCAGATTAAACGACATGCTCCCTCCTTTTGTAAATCTTGGAAAATTAGGTTTAAACTTTGGTATGCAAGGCGTTCAATTTACAGCAACATCAACTACTGCAGAAAACCAAATGCTTTCTAACCCTATGTATGTACATAGTATTCCAAACAATAACGACAATCAAGATATTGTAAGTATGGGAACAAATGCAGCCTTAATTACTAAGAATGTTATCGAGAATGCATACGAAGTCATGGCTATAGAATTAATTACTATTATACAAGCCATCGAATATTTAAAGGTTCAAACAAAAGTCTCTTCTAAAACTAAAAAAATGTATGATGAAATTAGGAATTTAGTTCCTATCTTTACAGAAGACGTCATCATGTATCCTTATGTAAATAAGGTAAAGGACTATATAATGAATCATTAAAAGCTATTAATCATGAAATTAAAATGTTTATTATTAATGTGCCTAACCATAGGTTTCTCTGGTTTTGCACAAGAACTTGCGCTCGCTAATCAAGATGGTAAATACGGTTATATTACTAAAACTGGAGATTGGCAAATAAACCCACAATTTAAAGTAGCTAAAAATTTCTCTGAAGATTTAGCTGAAGCATCTAACAATGGTAAAACTTGGGGATTTATAAATAGAAAAGGTGAATGGGTTATTGAGCCTTCTTTTGAAAAAACGAAAAAATTTAATTCAGGTATTGCTGTAGTTTTAAAAGACAAAGAATGGTTTTATATAAACCCTAAAGGAGAACGAACACTTACAAATGTATCTACAGAAAAACTTTACGATTTCAAGAATGGTTATTCAATAATTAGACAAGGAGATTTTGTTGGATTTATTAATACCAAAGGAGAAATTGTAGTACCTACAAAATTTAAAAAAGCTTTCAATTTTGAGAATGGCTATGCCAAGGTTCTAGAAAATGAAAAATGGGGATTAATAGACCCTACAGGGAACTATTTTGTAAAAACGGAATACGATGGTATTAGTAACTTTTACGATGGTAATGTAATAGCAACTCTAGGCGAAACTCATGGCTTGATTATAAATAATGAATTTAAAATTGTTTCTGGAGCAGAAAAATTATGGGATTTCTCTAATAACCCAAATTATACATATGCTAAGAAAGATGGTAAAATGGGTTATATCGATACAAAAGGAGAATGGATTGTTCCACCAACTTACGATAAAGCTCGTGCTTTTAAAAATGGATTAGCTCCAGTTATGAAAGATAAAACTTGGGGTTATATAAATCCAAAAGGAGAAGTCGTTATTATGTTTCAATATAGAGACGCCGAAATGTTTAGCGAAGACGGCTTAGCTCCTGTAAAATCTTCAAAATTATGGGGTTTTATTAATAAAGAAGGTCAATTAGTAATTGAAGAAAAATACGATATTACTGCAGGTGGATTTTCAATTTTTCAAAAAAACAACCCTAAAGGTTTTATAAATGGTCTTGCAAGAGTAAAAGAGAAAAAATCTTGGATATACATTAATACAAAAGGAGAGGTGTTAAAAAATCTTCAGTTCGAGAATTTAGAACTTTTTAAATAACAAATAAATCTCCAATAGTCATAAGCTTAAAATACAACAATAAATGAAATGCGCCTTAATTACTGGTGGTTCTAGAGGAATTGGCAAAGCTATTTGCGTGCAATTAGCAAAAGATTCAGACTACCATATTTTAATAAATTATAATAGCAATAAAACGGCTGCTTTAGACACTTTAAAAGATGTTGAAGCAGAAGGAAATACTGGCGAGATTATTCAATTTAATGTGTCAGATTCTAATTCGGTGAATGATGCTTTAAAAAATTGGCAAGAAAACAATAAAGAAGCTATTGTAGAAGTCATTGTAAATAATGCAGGCATTACAAAAGATGGTCTATTTATGTGGATGCCTCAAAGCGATTGGCAAGATGTAATAAACACTTCATTAAATGGTTTTTTTAATGTAACAAATCATCTCATCCAAAAAATGTTGCGTAATAGATATGGTCGTATTATAAATGTTGCTTCTGTTTCTGGAGTAAAAGGAACAGCTGGACAAACCAACTATTCAGCTGCAAAAGGCGCTTTAGTAGCTGCAACAAAAGCGTTGGCACAAGAAGTAGCAAAACGAAAAATTACAGTAAATGCTGTTGCTCCTGGTTTTATAAAATCGGATATGACTTCCGAATTAAATGAAGCTGAATTAAAAAACTTAATTCCAGTAAATAGATTTGGAGAACCTGAAGAAGTTGCCCATGTAGTTTCATTTTTAGCTTCTAAAAAAGCATCGTATATTACTGGTGAAATCATTAATATCAATGGAGGAATTTATTCTTAAATTATTTTAGAATGAGAAGAGTTGTGATAACAGGAATGGGAATTTACTCCTGTATTGGAGAAAATTTAAATGATGTAAAAGAATCGCTATACAATGGTAAATCTGGAATAGAAATAGATAAAGATAGAACAGATTTTGGTTATCGATCTCCTTTAACTGGAAAGGTAAGTCCTCCAGAGTTAAAGAAAGTATTATCAAGAAGACAACGAAAAAGTTTAGGTGAAGAAGGCGAATATGCTTATGTAGCAACAATTGAAGCTTTAAAAAACGCCAAAATTACAGAAACATTTTTAGATAAAAATGAAGTTGGAATACTTTATGGAAACGATAGTACTGCAAAAGCCATCATAGAGTCTAACGACATTATTAGAGAGAAAAAAGACACCACACTAGTTGGTTCAGGCGCTATTTTTAGAGGAATGAATTCTTCCGTCACCATGAATTTATCAACTATTTTTAAATTAAAAGGTGTCAACTTCACCATAAGTGCAGCTTGTGCTAGTGGATCTCATTCTATAGGAATGGCATACCAATTAATTAAAAGCGGATTACAAGATTGTATTATTTGTGGAGGCGCACAAGAAATCAATAAATTAGCCATGGGAAGTTTTGATGGCTTAGGCGTATTTTCAACTAACATAGAAAATCCAGAACAAGCTTCGCGTCCATTCGATAAAAACAGAGATGGATTAGTGCCAAGTGGTGGAGCAGCTACATTAATACTTGAAACTTACGAGTCTGCTATTAAAAGAGGAGCTTCTATTTTAGGTGAAGTAATTGGATATGGATTTTCTTCAAATGGGGAACATATTTCAACTCCAAATGTCGATGGTCCAGCAAGAGCTATGAAAATGGCCATCAATCAAGCTGAAATTAAAGCAACAGACATTCAATATGTCAATGCACATGCAACTTCTACTCCTGTTGGAGATGCTAATGAAGCAAAAGCTATTTTTGAAGTTTTTGGTGAAAATGGACCTCATGTAAGTTCAACAAAATCAATGACAGGGCACGAATGTTGGATGGCTGGAGCGAGCGAAGTTCTCTATTCCGTTTTAATGATGCAAAACAATTTTATTGCACCAAATATAAACCTAGAAGAGCCTGATGAGGCAGCTTCAAAATTAAATTTGGTTAACAAAACGCTAGATAAAAAATTTGATGTATTTTTGTCCAATTCTTTTGGATTTGGAGGAACAAATTCAGCATTAATAAT
>DFBO01000087.1:6700-6956 GCA_002366675.1 Flavobacteriaceae bacterium UBA3078 | reverse complement strand
TTCTTCCTCTTTAAACTCCAAAAAGCCGGAGTATTTAATCTCTATACGCTTTTGTTCTTGAGCAAAAGAAAATCCCAAGAATAAAAGGCAAAAGAATAAGGTTAAAAAGTTCTGACTTGCTTTATGCAACATGTTAAATTTTGTTCAAAAATAATGATTAATATCTTCTATTGAGTTGCATTAAGATATTTTTAATAGAAATAATAATCCAATTCAAAAGTTATTGTCAAAAGAGCTCTCTTCTTAATTTAAGAGG
>DFBO01000087.1:5952-6642 GCA_002366675.1 Flavobacteriaceae bacterium UBA3078 | reverse complement strand
GATATTTCCATAAAAACAGACGCTAAATTATCAAACACCATTTTATTTTCGAAACGTAAAACTGTGTAACTTAAGCTTTCTAAGTATGCTGTTCTAATGGTATCTTTTTCTATTTGAATGGGATTGTTGTGTACTTCACCATCTAATTCAATGATTAATTTATGTTCAGAACAATAAAAATCAACAATATAATTACCAATACTATGTTGTTTTGTAAAACGTGTGTTATTAAATTTTCTAGCCTTTAATTGTTGCCATAAAAAAGCTTCTGCAGGAGTTAGATTTCTTCTTAATCTGGCTCTTAAGGTTTTGAGTTCTTGTTTGGTATGAATTCTTTTTTCACTCATAATATCAAGATACATAATTTATCTAACTCTTTCAATCTATTTAAAAATATAGCAAAAAATATTAATATCAAAAAAGCTCTCCTCTTAAATTTTAAGAGGAGAATGAATTTTAATTTTAGTTTAAAAATTAGAAGAAAGAGGAGTTTTATTATCTAACTCTCCGAATTTTTCAAATGAAAAATCCACCTCTCTTTATTAAAAGAGAGGAACAAGTACATGTGTACTTCGTTGAATAAAAATATAATTTTAGTTCAAATTATTAATTGTAATAGCTCTCCTCTTAAATTTTAAGAGGAGAATGAATTTTAATTATTTTTTAGAAATTAAAAGAAAGAGGAGTTAA
>DFBO01000087.1:5609-5830 GCA_002366675.1 Flavobacteriaceae bacterium UBA3078 | reverse complement strand
GGACCAACAGAAACCACATGAATAGGAATCTCCAGTTCTTTCTCTAAGAAATCGATATAATCGTTTAATTCTTTTGGGAACTGAGACACTTCAGTCATTTTAGTTAAATCTTCTTTCCAACCTTTAAATTCAGAATAAATAGGTTTGATGTTTTCTGGTTCAATATTATAAGGTAAATGCGTAATTGTTTCACCTTTATAATTATAGGCAGTACATATTTT
>DFBO01000087.1:456-5571 GCA_002366675.1 Flavobacteriaceae bacterium UBA3078 | reverse complement strand
ACTCCGTTTACTTGACATGCATACTTTAGTGCCACTAAATCTAACCAACCACAACGTCTAGGACGACCTGTAACTGCTCCAAATTCATTACCAATTTTCGCCATATCTTCGCCAACTTTATCGAATAATTCTGTTGGGAAAGGTCCAGAACCAACACGAGTTGTATAGGCTTTAAAAATACCATATACATCGCCAATTTGGTTTGGAGCCACACCTAAACCTGTACAAGCTCCAGCTGCTGTAGTATTGCTTGATGTTACAAAAGGATAGGTTCCAAAATCGATGTCTAATAAAGACCCTTGGGCTCCTTCAGCTAAAATGCTTTTTCCAGATTTTTGTGCTTGATATAAATATTCTTCAGAATCTATAAACTGTAAAGATTTTAAAACTTTAATAGCCTCAAAAAACTCTACTTCCATTTCATCTAGATCGTATTGAACATCAACATTGTAGAAGTTAATCATGGCTTCATGCTTGTTTGCTAAAGCGCGATATTTGTCTTTCCAATCTGGATGTTCTAAATCGCCAACACGAATACCATTTCTTCCTGTTTTATCCATGTAAGTTGGCCCAATTCCTTTTAGAGTTGAACCAATTTTTGCTTTACCTTTAGAGGCTTCACTTGCAGCATCTAAGAGTCTGTGAGTAGGCAAAATAACATGTGCTTTTCTAGAAATAATTAATTTCGTTTTATAATCAATATCAAATTGATCTAAGCCTTCTAATTCTTTGGCAAAAACTACAGGATCTATTACCACACCATTACCAATAACATTCATGGATTCTTTATGAAAAATTCCAGATGGAATGGTTCTTAAAACATGTTTTATACCATCAAATTCTAAAGTATGTCCAGCATTTGGTCCACCTTGAAAACGTGCAATAATGTTGTAGTTGGAGGTTAGAACATCAACAATTTTTCCTTTGCCTTCGTCTCCCCATTGTAATCCTAGTAGTAAGTCTACTGCCATTGTAAATAATTTATTTGGTTGTTTTTCTGTTGCCGTAAAAGTAGAGTGAATGGTTTTTAATTTCTATATCAAAAACTTCTTCTATAGTTTTTTTAATGCTTTGTATTCTTGGGTCGCAAAATTCGATAACTTCTCCTGTATCTGTTAAAATAACGTGGTCATGTTGTTTGTCGAAATAGGATTTTTCGTAATGCGCTTGATTCTGGCCAAATTGGTGTTTTCTAACCAAACCACATTCTAATAATAATTCAATAGTATTATAAAGTGTGGCACGAGATACGCGATACTTTTTGTTTTTCATGCTTAAGTATAAAGATTCAATATCGAAATGTACTTCGCTATTATAAATCTCTTGTAAAATAGCATAACGTTCTGGTGTTTTACGATGACTTTTTTCTTCTAAAAAAGCTGTAAAAACGTTTTTTACAATTTCCTGATTTTTAGTATCTGTTTTTAAACTCATAATTCCGTGGCAAATTTACATTAATTTTTAAATTCTAGATACTTTATCAATACCATTAATTTTTTTTAAGTTGTCCATGAGCTTTTTAAGTAATGTATTATTTTTTACAATCACATTTATTTTACCTGAAAAAGTACCATCGTCGCTTTGAAAACTAATGCTTTTCATATTAACGTGCATGTTAGAAGAAATGACTTTTGTAATATTGTTTACCAAGCCTAAATTATCTATTCCAGAAAGTGTAATCTGTGCAGCAAATTCTTGTTGCGAAGAATCAATCCATTTGGCAGGCATAATCCTGTATGCATAATTAGACTGTAGGCTTACAGCATTAGGGCAATTCTTTTTATGTACTTTTAAACCATCATTAATAGTTAAAAACCCAAATACTGGATCTCCAGGAATGGGATTGCAACAAACTGCTAATTTGTAATCTAGTTTTTCTTCCTCTTTACCAAATACTAATAAATCGTATTTTGAAGTTATTTCATCTTTATCAAGTTCTTCTTTTGTAAGTGTCGGTTTTCTAGAGATTTTATTTTTTAGATAACTCATAAAAGCATTGCTTCTAGATGAAGCAAACTCTTTTAGCATCGTATTATCTATAGTCCCAATACCTATTCTATAGAATAAATCTAAACTGGTTTTTAGTTTAAAATGACTAACTAGTTCGTTTATAGATTTTTCGTCTAAGGCAATTTTTAGTTGTTTTAATTTTCTTCTTAGAATCTCTTTACCATCTTCAGCAATTATTTTCTTATCTTCTTTTAAAGCAGATTTAATCTTGCCTCTTGCTCTTGCTGTTGTGGCATAGTCTAGCCAATTGGAATTTGGTTTAGCGTTATCTGAAGTAAGAATATCGACACGATCGCCACTTTTTAATTCGTGACTTAATGGAACCAATTTCCCATTTACTTTAGCACCACGAGTTTTCATGCCAACTTCGGTATGAATACTAAAAGCAAAATCTAAAGGAGTTGCACCTTTTGGCAAGGATTTAAGTTCTCCTTTTGGTGTAAAAACAAATATTTCTTTAGAGTAAAGATTGAGTTTAAATTGTTCAACAAAATCTACTGCATTTGCTTCTTGGTTTTCAAGAGCTTCTTGCAGTTTAGTAACCCAAGTATCTAAGCTATCCTCTTTTTCATTACCTTCTTTATATTTATAATGCGCTGCAAAGCCTTTTTCGGCTATTTCGTTCATGCGTTCACTTCTAATTTGAACTTCAACCCAACGCCCTTTTGGCCCAACAACAGTTATGTGTAATGCTTCGTAACCTGTAGATTTAGGTGAAGAAATCCAATCTCGAAGTCTGGTAGGATTTGGCCTAAAATGATCGGTTACAATAGAATATATTTTCCAAGCAAGAAATTTTTCTTCATCTGGTTTACTTTTATAAACTATTCTAACAGCAAATTTATCGTAAACTTCATCGAAAGACACGCCTTGATTTTGCATCTTTCTACGAATAGAAAAGATGGATTTTGGACGTCCTTTTATATTATAATCTAATTGCTCTTTATCTAATGATGTTTTTATGACATTGTTAAACTCATTTATATAAGCATCCTGCTCCTCTTTACTTTCTTTAATTTTAGTTAGAATATCTTTATAAACTTCTGGTTCTGTATATTTTAAACCTAAGTCTTCAAGTTCGGTTTTTATATTATAAAGTCCAATTCTATGGGCTAAAGGCGCATAAATATAAAGAGTTTCAGAAGCAATTTTAATTTGCTTATCAGACCTCATAGACTCCATGGTCTGCATATTATGAAGTCTGTCAGCAATTTTTATAATAATTACTCTAACATCATCATTTAATGTCAGGAGCATGCGTCTAAAATTTTCGGCTTGTAAAGACACATCCATTTCGGTGTCTAAAGACGAAATTTTAGTTAAACCATCAACAATTTTTGCTACAGTTTCACCAAATAATTGTTCAATATCTGCAATTGAATAATCTTCATTGTCTTCAACAACGTCATGAAGTAGCGCAGCAGCAATTGAAGTTGCGTCCATGCCAATTTCTTGAGCTACTATTTTTGCCACTGCAATAGGATGAAAAATATAGGCTTCGCCAGATTTTCTTCTTTGGTCTTTATGAGCATCCACAGCAACATCAAAAGCTTTTCTAACAAGTTTTTTGTCATCAGCTGTTAGCATTCTATAGCTAACACGAAGCAACTCTTTGTAAGCTTGGGTAATTGCAGTATTTTCTTTTTCTAGCTCAAGTTCCGTCATAAATTAAAAGTAGTATAAAGTAAACGAATTTACAACCCTTTTGCGCTTAAAATTATATAGTTTTTTCAAGAATTATAATTTTAAATTTTTCACTCTTTCTAAAAGTGTTGGATGTGAATAATGCAAAAACACATAGGCTTTATGTGGTGTTAAATTACTTAAGCTGTTTTTAGATAATTTTTTTAGTGAAGAAATTAAAGGCTCAGCCTTGTAAGTGTTTTTTGCATAGTTATCTGCTTGATATTCGAATGTTCTTGAAAACCAATTCATGATTAAACTAGTGACTTCTGAAATTGGCGAATACAATAAACCAAAAGCTATTAGCCCAATATGAAAACTTGGAATTTCAACTCCTAAAGCATTTGAAAGTAAAGGGTTTGAAACAAAAATGGATAATACATAAAGTGTTATTCCAGTTAGCAATATGGAAGCTGCTAAATTAAAAATAATATGCTTTTTCTTGTAATGTCCTACCTCATGTGCTAAGACTGCTACAATTTCTTCATCTTCTAAATCGGTAATTAAAGTATCAAAAAGGGTGACCCGTTTTTCGCTTCCAAATCCGGAAAAATAAGCATTGGCTTTGGTGCTTCTTTTAGAACCATCAATCACGAAAATTTTATCTAATTTAAAACCTACAGTTTTGGCATATTCCGAAATTTTATTTCTTAACTCTCCTTCTTCTAAAGGAGATTGCTTATTGAATAATGGGACGATTAATCTCGCGTAAAACATATTCATAAAAATCGTGAAAACGGTAATTAAAGCCCAAGCATATAACCAGAAATTTTTACCTGAAAACTGATAAAACCAAATAATTAGTGCTAGAATGCCACCACCAATTATTGTTAACATAAGCCAACCTTTAATTTTATCTAGAATAAAGGTCTTTTTAGTAGTTTTATTAAAGCCAAATCGTTCTTCAATTACAAAGGTCTTGTAGTATGAAAGTGGTGTTGATAGAAAGTCGCTACCAATCATGATAATTCCGAAGAAAATAAGTGCTATTAATATGGGGTTTTTAGTGTAGCCTCTAGCTATGTTATCTATAAACTCAAAGCCATCAAAAAATAAAAAGGCTAGCGTTAAAACTATTGAAAATGTAGATGTTAAAAGTCCGAATTTATAATTTGTTTTTTTATAAGCTTGAGATTTTTTGTATTCAGTATCATCATAAACATCTTGGAGTTCTTGAGGAATAACATCATCAAAATGTTTCGCATTTAGGGCATCAAGAATTTTATCAACTAAAAAACTAATGATTAAAATAGTTATAATAATGTAAAAAAGGGTAGTGGCTGTCATATTATATATTAGTGTCATTGCGAGGAGCTTTTTTAAGCGACGTGGCAATCTGTTTAAATTTAACTCTCATTTAAAACATTACGTAGGTCATACTTTCCTCGTAATGACAGTTTATTGAAAATTTCGCTGTCTTTT
>DFBO01000087.1:0-411 GCA_002366675.1 Flavobacteriaceae bacterium UBA3078 | reverse complement strand
GGTTTTGTGAAATCTTGTGTGTGATAATCGACACTTGCTTGCAAAGCAGCACAATAAATATTAATCTGGTTTTGCTTCAAAAACTGTATGATTTCAGAAGTTGTACCTGTTGCTATCTTGTTAGTAAAAATACAACCCACACTAGAACGAATAATGTTCGGATTATACAAATCGGTTTTAGGATTTGCAATAATTACAGCATCTACATTTGCAGCATCTGCAGTACGTAAAAGAGCTCCAATATTACCTGGTTTTTCGGGCGCTTCGGCAACTAATATCAAGGGATTATTTGATTCTAATTGGATGTTTTCTAAAGCATGGTTTTTTGCTTTAGCTACAGCTAAAACACCTTCAGTAGTATCTCGATGAGCTAATTTTTGAAATACTTCAAGAGAGATTTCAATTAAAGCC